>NZ_FXUJ01000035.1:0-17455 GCF_900182865.1 Desulfonatronum zhilinae | reverse complement strand
CTTCTTTTTTGGTCTCGTCGTTGTCGTAGATCACCGGGTCGATATCCACTCGAACCCATTTCTTGTCGTCTTTTTGCAAGTACTCATGAGCCATGTCGGTCTTTTTCCAGAGCTTGACCGAGCAACCCGGAAGCATGGCCTCCAGCTCAGTGTTCAGGGCGATGCGCTGAAAGGTTTGCCTGTAGGTTTCCGCCGAAGGTACCCTGTCGATGTCAACGGCGTTCATGAAGTACCGGTTGCCTGCCAACGGTTTGACGTGATCAAAATCAGTTTTTCCTTGGACCATCAGCCCGAGCATGGTTTTCAGGATGTTTTCTGTGGATATCTGCGGTCTACCGATGGTCACCTGCTTTGCCACAGCATCAAGACCTGCCAGTTTGGCCATCTGTCCTACGAACACCAAGCCGGCTGGCCCGGCCTGGAGGTTTTCCTTGTGAACCACCTTGGATATGCCCATGCTCATCGCCCCATCACCTATTGGGTGAGTTTGTAAAGTTGCTGCGTCGACGAGAGAACATATCGAATTAATTAATTATAATCAAGAACGCTCTGTATTGTAACTGTATGATGAATGTAACACCTTCACGGACTCAGGTTTTGATGTCGAGAATTCCGATACGGAAGATCGCTTTCTCATGCTCGGAATGAGCAGTAAGGCGAGAGTTTTGCTTGTGTGCCACTGTGAGCGAGATGCGGAAAATACTTTACGCATCATTTCCGCACGGAAAGCAACTGCTAACGAACGTAAACACTATCGAGGTGGGCGGTCATGAAAGCCGAATACGATCTTTCAAAAATGCGTTCCCGCAAAAACCCCTATGCCTCTGAACTCAAAAAGTCGGTGACCATGCGCTTGAGCGAGGATGTCATTGCCTACTTCAAAGACATGGCTGATAAGGAGGGGATTCCTTACCAAAGCCTGATCAATCTCTACCTCAGAGATTGCGTGGCTCGGCATCGAAAACTCGATGTCAGTTGGACCTCCAATTCCTGATGCTATTGACAAGGAACAGCAAGTGAAGGCCCGGCTTCCCAGGAAGCCATAGGGTTAGTTCCAACGCCGAAAAAACTTGGCTCCGTTCGTCCTCGTGTCGCCTCGAATCAAAAAATCGTGTTTCGGGAAATCGCTGGTGCTGTTGGCGACGACTTCAAGGTAATGTTTGAAGTCGATTCTCTTTGTAAAACAGAACCTTAAATGCTGTAGGCGTTCTCATTCGGTCCTTTTGGGTTTGTTTTTTTGCTTCCAAAAGACACCGCATCTTGCGTTTTTCCCCTCCTAATCGTCCTTGGATCATGGTCGCGCGGGCTTGTTTTTTAACTGGTTGCGATATTTTTCTTCTTTTATTTCTGATTGCTACGAGTTGATGTCCATTCACGACACGGACAGCCACCCCCTTCATTCCGTCCTCTCCTCTTGTGTTTTTCGAAATTTCGTTTCAAATGGCTTCTCCTTTTCGACTCCCTCGGACGTCGCGTGTGGCGACGTCAAGACCCCTTGAATGACAGGTGGTTGTCTTTTGGGTGTCGAGCGTTCGGCACTTTTATTCCGGGACGATCTTCCGGAGAATCACGAGGCCAACTCATGGAAGAAATCATGGAGATGGACAGCGAGCCTCCCGCTCTATTGCGCGACGCGGGCATCGGCTCTGGACCGGAGTCCGGGTTCACCGGACTGCTGGACGGCGTGATCGGCCAAACATTCGGCCGTTCCTGGGGTGGATTTGCAACACGCAAATCCACAAAACCTTCCTTCCCCCTTAATCCTCGCTCCGCGGCTTTTCTGGCCAAACATTACCCCCATACCAAGCCCGGCCAGTGGAACGACTGGCGCTGGCAGTTGAAGCAGCGGGTCACCTCTCTTGAGGAACTGGAGCGGAAGCTCGTGCTTTCCGACGCGGAGCGCGAGGCTCTGCGCCCGGGTGGGAGCATGCTGCCCATGGCCGTGACGCCCTACTACCTCAGCCTGGCGGATGCCCGGGACGCCGCCGACCCCTTGCGGCGCTGCGTGATCCCGACCATGGCCGAACATCATGTCCTTTCTTGCGAGCAGGGCGATCCGCTGGCCGAGGAGCACGACAGTCCAGCGCCGGGGCTGGTCCATCGCTATCCGGACCGGGTGCTCTTCCTGGCCACGGACTTTTGCTCCACCTACTGCCGGTACTGCACCCGCTCCCGGCGCGTCGGACAAGGGACGGAGCACGGCCAAGCTCGGTGCCAAACCCGGTGCCGAATTCAGGGCCAGGGGACGGATCTGGGCCCGGACCGCTGGGAACCGGCCTTGCGCTACATCGCCCGCAATCCCGTGGTGCGCGACGTGCTGATTTCCGGCGGCGATCCCCTGACCATGACGGACCACGCCCTGGAGTACCTGCTCCAGCGGCTGCGGGCCATCCCGCACGTGGAGATCATCCGCGTCGGGACGAAGGTCCCCATGGTTCTACCTCAGCGGATCACCACCGCCCTGGTTCAGATGCTCAAACGCTACCACCCGCTTTTCGTGAGCATCCACTGCACCCACGCCGACGAGCTGACCCCGGAGGCGGCCGTGGCCTGCGGCCGGTTGGCCGATGCCGGCATCCCCCTGGGCGGGCAAACCGTGCTGCTCCAGGGGGTGAACGACTCCGTGCCCGCGCTGACCGGCTTGTTTCAAGGCCTGCTGCGCAACCGCGTCCGGCCCTATTACCTCTACCAGTGCGACCAGGTGGTGGGCACGAGTCACTTCCGGACCCCGGTAACCAAAGGCCTGGAAATGATTCAGGGTCTGCGCGGCCACACTTCGGGCTACGCCGTGCCCCATTTCGTGGTGGACCTGCCCGGCGGCGGAGGCAAGACGCCGCTGTGTCCGGAGTATCTCCGGGGACGGGACGGGGAGGACCTGGTGTTCAAGAACTTCGAAGGGGCGACGTTCCGCGTGCATGATCCGGAGCCGTTGGTCTCGCGGGAAACAGGAGGAGCGGCATGAAAATCGGCCTGACCTACGATCTGCGCCGGGACTATCTGGCCCAGGGCTATACGCTGGAACAGACCGCGGAGTTCGACAGCCCGGAGACCATTGAGGCCATTGAGGCCGGGATTCATTCCATGGGCCTGGAAACCGAGCGAGTCGGCAATCTGGACGAGGTGATGCGCGCCCTGACCGCTGGGCGGCGCTGGGATTTGGTGTTCAATATCGCCGAGGGGCTACGTGGTTTCAGCCGTGAGGCCCAGGTTCCGGCCCTGCTGGAGGCGCACGGGATTGGGTGCACTTTCTCTGATCCGCTGCTGCTGGGCCTGTGCCTGCACAAGGCCATGACCAAACGGGTGCTTCGGGACCTGAAGCTGCCCACGCCGGATTTTGCTCTGGTGGAGTCATTGGCCGATCTGGAGTCCGTGAACCTGGCGTTTCCCTTGTTCGCCAAGCCCGTGGCCGAAGGCACCAGCAAGGGCGTGGAGTGCTCCAGCCTGATTCACACACGGGAAGAGCTGTTCCGGACCTGCGCGGACCTGCTGCGTCGCTTTGACCAGCCGGTGCTGGTGGAGCGCTTTCTGTCCGGCCGGGAGTTCACCGTGGGCATTGTCGGCACGGGGAAGCGGGCCAAGTCCCTGGGAGTGATGGAAGTGCTGCTTCTGGAAGGCGCGGACCGGTTGATCTACTCCCAGGACAACAAGGAAGAGTACGAGGAGCGGGTCCGCTACAGGTTGGTGGGAGGCGAGGAAGGAATCTCGTTGTCCCTGCTGGCCCTGGAAGCCTGGCGCGGACTGGGAGCCCGGGACGGCGGACGGGTGGACATCCGCCTGGACGAACACGGCGTAGCCAATATTCTGGAAATCAACCCGTTGCCCGGCCTGCATCCCATACGCTCGGATCTGTCCATTCTGTGCGGCTTCCAAGGCATCGCCCACCGGGATCTGATCCGGATGATCATGGAGTCGGCCCTGGAGCGGCTGGAGGTGCAAAAAGAGGCGTCCGGCCAAGTTCTGGGCCAAGTTCTGGGCCAAGACCCGGGCCAAGGGATCGTATCCACTGTCCGGCTTGCGCCGGACTCTTTCCATCCCCGGGAACTTGGTGACGCACCAGAAGTGGATATGGGAGAGTACGATCAGCCGCTGGTCCGGGTCGCATGAAAATCCTGGTGGCGCACAGCCCGCTGAAAGAGGCGGCCTCGCTGGACGACGCGGATGTTTTGGCCCAGGTCCGGGCCCTGGCCGAGGCCGCGACCCGGCTGGGCCATCACGTGCAGGTCCGGCCCTGGCCCGACCTCGCGCTCACGCCCGGCGCTTTTTCCAATGGCCCTGGCCCATTCCCGGACGTCGCGGCGGATCTGGTCGTCAATCTGGTGGAGAGCATTCAGGGCTCGGCCCGGCACGTGCATCACGTCCCGGCCGTCCTGGCCCGGCACGGTCTGCCCAGCACGGGCAGCCCGGCCAGGGCCCTGGAGCGCTCCACCAGCAAGCTGCTGGCCAAAATCGATCTGGCGGAGGCCGGGCTGCCCACGCCGGTCTGGCTGGACCACCAGGGCCGAGGCAACGCGGTCTTTCCCGGCACGTACATCGTCAAATCCGTCTGGGAGCACGCCTCTCACGGCCTGGACGCGGACAACGTCCTGACCGTCAACGGTCCGGAGGAACTCAGGGCCGCCATGGGTGAACGACAACGAAATCCGGGCGGGGAATGGTTCGCCGAGGCCTATGTTCCGGGCCGGGAATTCAATCTGGCCCTGCTGGCTGACCCCGACGCGGACGAAACGCCGGTTCAGGTTCTGGCCCCGGCGGAGATCCGTTTTTTGGACTTTCCGGAGGACCAGCCCCAGGTGGTGGGCTTTCGGGCCAAATGGCTGGAGCAGAGCTTCGAGTACCGGAGCACTGTGCGGGAGTTGGAATTTCCAGAGCGGGACGCGCCACTGCTGGCCGAACTGAGCGGGCTGGCTCTGGACTGCTGGCGGGCCTTTGGCCTTGCGGGGTACGCCCGAATCGACTTTCGGGTGGACTTTCGGGCAGATAAGAGAGGGCGTCCGTGGATCATCGACGTCAACGCCAACCCCTGTCTGTCTCCGGACGCCGGGTTTCAGGCCGCGCTGTCGGCCTCGGGCCTGACCTTCGACGCTGCGGTGGACCGTATCTTCCGGACCGCCGCGGTTCCAAAGGAGGCCGCATGAGCGACCTCGTCACGCTCCGCCGCGGGGTCCGGGCCGCGGACATCCCGGCCATTGCGCACATGGCCGAGGCCACGGGCTTCTTCACCGCCGAGGAGGTGGCCGTGGCCGCGGAACTGGCCGAGGAACGCCTGAACAAAGGCCCGGCCAGCGGGTATCATTTTCTGTTCGCCGAGGACGCGGCGAACGGTCTTCTGGGCTACGCCTGCTTCGGCCCCATTCCCTGCACGATTTCCAGCTTTGACCTCTACTGGATCATCGTCGATCCGCGTCGCCAGGGTCACGGCCTGGGTCGGCGCCTGATCCAGGCGACCGAAGCCGAAATCCCGGCCCTGGGCGGAACCAGGGTCTACATCGAGACGTCCTCCCGCGAGCTCTACCAACCCACGCAGCGGTTCTATGAACGGTGCGGCTACGCCCAGGTAGCCGTGCTCAAGGACTTTTACGCCCCGGGGGACGATAAGTTGGTATATAGCAAAGTCCTCTTCGCGGATCGGTGCGGTAGCTGATTCAGCGCCGGGATTTTCTCCGGCTGGATGAACGCAGTCCGCGGAAATCCCGGTTACGGTAGGTGGTCATCACTGCCCCGTCAGGGGAGCAGACGACCTGGACGCCTTCGTAGGCGGAGAGGTTGATGCCGTGTTTGTGGCACTGCTCGACTTCCTTGCGGCCGATGACGCTGATGGCCGCGCCGCGGGTGTGGACGATCCGCCCGTACTGCAAGGCGGCTTCCACGGCGTCGGAAGGGATGCCCCTGGCGGTCATCCGCTGCCAGGCGTGCCGGGTCAGCGGGGCCCGGGATGCCTGAGGGGCGCGGGAGTCCTGTCGGGAGGGACGGTTGAGGGTTGGCTGTCGCATGAGCGCCTCCTTCATGGTTGAGGGTGGGCATTTCGTGTTCAGCCTGCACCCTCAACCATGCAAGGATTGTGCTCAAAAAAGCCTACCCAGCGAGCAAGTCCAGCAGGGCGTTGAAGGTCCGGCTCGGGCGCATGGCCGCGTTCGCCAGGTCATCGTCCGGGCGGTAATACCCGCCGATGTCCACGGGGCGGCCCTGAGCCGCCAGCAGTTCTTCGGTGATCCGAGATGCATTCTCCTTCAACTTCGCGGCCAGGGGAGCGAATACGGCCCCAAGGGCCGCGTCTTCCTGGTGCCGGGCCAGTTCCTCGGCCCAGTACAAGGCCAGATAAAAATGGCTGCCCCGGGTGTCGATCTCGCCGCTTTTGCGGGAAGGCGATTTGTTGCTTTCCAGGAAGCGGCCGTTGGCCCTGTCCAGGGTGTGCGCCAAGATTTTGGCTCCGGGATGGCCCGCCGCGTGGCCCAGGTGCTCCAGGGACGCGGCCAGGGCCAGGAACTCGCCCAGGGAATCCCACCGCAGATGGCCTTCGGCCAGGAACTGCTGGACATGCTTGGGCGCGGACCCCCCGGCCCCGGTCTCGAACAGTCCGCCGCCGTTGATCAGCGGGACGATGGAGAGCATTTTCGCGCTGGTGCCCACCTCCAGGATCGGAAACAGGTCCGTGAGGTAGTCCCGGAGCACGTTGCCGGTCACGGAAATGGTGTTCTCCCCGGCCCGCATCCGCTCCACGCTGAGCTTGGCGGCCCGGGTCGGCGCCATGATCCGGATGTCCAGGCCGGTAGTGTCGTGCTCGGGCAGATAGTCCCGGACCTTGGCGATGAGTTCGCGGTCGTGGGCCCGCCGGTCGTCCAGCCAGAAGACCGCGGGCCAGCCCGTGGCTCGGGCCCGGGTCACGGCCAGCTTGACCCAGTCGCGAATCGGAACGTCCTTGGTCTGGCAGGCCCGCCAGATGTCCCCCCGCTTCACCTCCTGCTCCAGGAGCACTTGGCCGGAGGCGGCCACGATCCGGATCAGGCCCTCTCCAGGGGCCAGGAAGGTCTTGTCGTGGCTGCCGTATTCCTCGGCCTTTTGGGCCATCAGGCCGACATTGGGCACCGTGCCCATGGTCGTGGGATCGAGAGCCCCGTGAGCCTTGCAGTCGTCGATTACGGCCTGGTAAACCCCGGCATAGCTGCTGTCCGGAATGACGAATTTGGTGTCGTGCGGCTTGCCGTCCGGGCCCCACATCCGGCCCGAGGTACGGATGGCCGCGGGCATGGAGGCGTCGATGATCACGTCGCTGGGTACGTGCAGGTTGGTGATGCCCTTGTCCGAGTCCACCATGGCCAGCTTCGGCCCTTTGGCCAGGGCTTCTCGGATGTCCGCCTCGATGGCCGCCCGCTGGTCTTCCGGCAGGGTGGCCACCTTGGCCAGAAGGTCGCCCAGGCCGTTGTCCGGAGTCACGCGCAAGGCCGCGAGGGTCTCGGCGTGCTTAGCAAAGACCTCCTGGAAAAAGACGGAAACCACGTGGCCGAAGATCACCGGGTCCGAGACCTTCATCATCGTGGCCTTCAGATGCACGGAAAAGAGCAGGTCCTGGTCCCTGGCGTCGGCGATCTGCTCCGCGAGGAACGCTCGCAAAGCGATGCGGCGCATCACCGCGGCGTCCACAATGTCCCCCACGGCCAGGGCCGTCTCGGCCTTCAAGGTCGTCGCCCCGCCGTTGGGGGACACGAATTCGATCCGGGCCTTCCCGGCCGTTTCCTCGGAGATGATCGTTGATTTCTCGCTGGAGCACAGGTCCCCTTGCTGCATGGTGGCCACATGGGACCGGGAATCCGCGGACCACGCGCCCATGGAGTGGGGATGCTTCCGGGCGTAGTTCTTGACCGAATCCGGGGCCCGGCGGTCTGAATTGCCCTCCCGGAGCACCGGGTTCACCGCGCTGCCCTTGACCGCGTCGTACCGCGCCTTGATCTCAACTTCCTCGTCCGTCTTCGGCTCCTCCGGATAGTCCGGCAGGTCGTAGCCCTGGCCTTGCAGCTCCTTGATCGCGGCCTTGAGCTGGGGGATCGAGGCGCTGATGTTCGGCAGCTTGATCACGTTGGCCTCGGGCTTGCGCACCAGGGCGCCCAACTCGGCCAGATCGTCGGGGATGCACTGCTCGGACGTCAGCCGCTCCGGAAACTTGGCGATGATCCTGCCCGACAGGGAAATATCCCGTGTTTCCACGCCGATTCCGGCCGCCCCGGCATAGGCCGTGACCACGGGCAGGAAGGAGCGCGTGGCCAACCCCGGGGCCTCGTCGACAAGGGTGTAGATGATCGTTGCCGTTGCTGGTTTTTCCGTCATATTCCGTACTCCTGAATAGATTCGTTTTGACGTGCTTCGACTGGGCGATGAAGAAAAAAGTCGCGACGGGGACGCTCTATCGGTTCCGTCGCAAAGGGCCGGATGTACATGACCGGGAGGCGGTTGGAAAGTTGAAAGGTCGCGGTGTCGAGCGCAGCGTGATGTTTCGTCACTCGCTCAGTCCGTGAAGCAGGTCACCCAGGCCATGTCCCCCTGGGGGGCGAGCAGGGCCGCGGGGAGGGCGCTTCGGGGGTTGGTCAGGGCTTCCTGAAACGCGGGCTGTTTTTTGCTCCCGGTGACCAGGGCCACGGTGGAGCGGGCGTGGTTGAGCACGGGCAGGGTCAGGGTGATGCGCGGGATGTTCGGCTCCATGCCCGGCTCGGGCACGTGGATGACCCAGCACTTGCGCTCGTCCAGGGCCGGTTTGCCCGGAAACAGGGAGGCCACGTGGCCGTCCGGGCCCATGCCCAGGAGCACGAGGTCGAAGCGGGGGAAGTTCGCGGCGGCTGACTCCACCTCCGAGGCGAACAGTCCACGCAGGGTCTGTTCATAGTCCTGGGCCGATTGTTCCGGCGAGGGGCGGTCCGTGGGCATGGGGAAAATTTGCTCCTCGGGAATGGGCAGGCTGGACAGCAGCCATTTCCGGGCCAAACCAAAGTTGCTCTCCGGGTGATCCATGGGGACAAACCGCTCGTCTACCCAGCAGACGACCACCCGCTCCCAGGGAATGTCTTTGGAAAGGCCCTCGGAGCCGGAGCGGAGCAATTCGAAGAGCTTGATGGGCGAGCGCCCTCCGCTCAAAGCAATGGTGATCCGTTGTGAGCCGGGCACGCGTAGCACGGTGGCGATGCACCGGGCCGCATGGGCGTAGGCTGCTTCGACGTTCGGAAAATCATGGACCGTGTCTCGGGAAATCATCCGTCCTCCTCATGGCTTCATACCGTGCGTGTTCGATTCGTCGTCCGTCTTTGGTCAAATATCCGCTTTGCACTGGAGCATCAACACGAAACGATTGAAAAACAATCGTCTTCCAGTTAGATGAAGCCATGCCAGTAGCGAGCATCCTCTTTTTGGCGCCCACTTCCGTGGTCACCCCGCTCTTTCAGCCTATCAAACGCGCCGGTCTGGACGTGGGAATGGCCGAAACCATCCCCGGAGCACTGAAGTTCATCCAGCGTCAGCAGCCGATTCTGGTGTTCTGCCGGGACCGGCTGACCGGGTTTCAGGCCGAGGACCTGCTTCGTGCCATGCAACACGCCGGCGACCCCATGCCGCCGGTGATCATTTTCACGGACAACGGTTCGGCGGAGGACGCCAAGCGGTTCATGGATCTGGGGGCCAGGGACTATTGGCTGGAGCCATTGCTCTGGGACAAGGTTCGCACCCTGCTCACGGCTCCGTCCGAGGCCAAGCCCAAAGAGGCCCAGAAACCGACTCCTGATGCGTCTCGGGCCGACCCGGAAAGCGCGATCATCGGCGGGCATCCCACCATGAAGCGGGCCCTGGCCCTGGCTCGCCAGGTGGCCCGTTCCAAGGCGACCATCCTGATTTCCGGCGAATCCGGAACAGGTAAGGAAATGTTCGCCAGGTTCCTGCACAACTTCAGCGACCGTTCGGCCCAGCCTTTTATTGCCGTGAACTGCGCGGCCCTGCCGGAACACCTTCTGGAAAGCGAACTGTTCGGCCACGAAAAAGGGGCCTTCACCGGGGCGATCACCCGCAAACTGGGCAAGTTCGAGCTGGCCCACGGCGGGACGATTCTTTTGGATGAAATCTCGGAGATGGACCTGGGCTTGCAGGCCAAGCTGCTCCGGGTCTTGCAGGAAGGCGAACTGGACCGGGTCGGCGGCAGCGAAACGGTTCCCGTGGACGTGCGGGTCCTGGCCACCACCAACCGTAACCTGGCCGCTTCCGTGGAGGCCAAGGAGTTCCGCCAGGATCTCTACTACCGTCTGAACGTCATCCCCTTGCGTTTGCCGCCCCTGCGCGAACGCGGGGAGGACATCCAGCTTTTGGCCGATTTTTTCGTCGGCCGATTCGCCAAAATGTACTCCCTGGGCGAGATCAGCATCAGCCCGGAAGCCCGCCAGTGGCTCACGGAACACGACTGGCCGGGCAATGTCCGCGAACTCCAGAACCTGATGGAACGGGCCGCGCTGCTCTGCGGCGGCGCGGCCATTGAGCCGAGGCACTTTCTTCTGGATGAAAGCGGCGATTGGCAGGAGCAAGCCGTCGGGAATGATCTGAGGAGCTTTTGCGCTGAAGAGCCGCGAAGCGAGCCCTGTGCCGAGGCCGAATACGAGGACGATACCGAAATGGAAGTCGAAGTCGGAGATGCTGGAACCGCCGGAGTGGACAGATCCTCGGACGCGACGACTCTGGACATTTCCGACGCCCAGCGGCCGATTCTGCCGCTGCACGAGGTGGAACGGCAACTGATCTTCAAAAGCCTGGACCACACCGCCGGCAATCGGACCCAGGCGGCCCTGCTGCTGGGGGTGTCCGTGCGCACCTTGCGCAACAAACTCAACGAATATCGAAAAATGGGACTCCAGGTCCCCTGAACGGATGGAGGAAAACAGCATGCCCGAAGCGACGACAACAGAGTCCAGCGCCCTGGCTCCGCAAATCCAGGCTTATCTCCAACGGTCCTCCTGGATCCGAAAAATGTTCGAGACCGGCGCGGAACTCAAGGCCCGGCACGGCGTGGACGCGGTCTGCGACTTCAGCCTGGGCAACCCGGACCTCTCCCCGCCGGACGCGGTGTTCGAGGCCCTGGAAGATTTGGCCCGCCGGGACCAGCGCTTCGGATACATGCCCAACGCCGGGTATCCCGAAGCCCGGGCCGCTCTGGCCGCCTTTCTGTCCCAGGAACAGGGCGTACCCGTCTCGGATCAGGACGTGATCCTGACCTGCGGCGCGGCCGGGGCGCTGAACAGCTTTTTCCGGGCCGTTCTGGAACCGGGAGATGAAGTGCTCTGTCCGTCTCCGTTCTTCGTGGAATACGGCTTTTACGCCGAAAATCACGGCGGCAAGCTCCACCCCGTGCCCACGAACCCGGACGACTTCAGCCTGGACCTGGACGCCGTGGCCGCGGCCGTCGGTCCCAAGACCCGCGTCGTGCTGATCAACACCCCGAACAATCCTTCCGGACGGGTCTACGCCCAATCCGAACTGCACGCCCTGGCCGAACTGCTGCGGTCCAAGAGCCGGGAAACGGGGCGGATCATCTATCTGCTTTCGGACGAACCCTACCGCTTCCTGACCTTTGACGGCCATCCCGTGCCCTCGCTCCTGCCCCTGTACCCGCACACCGTGGTGGTCAGCTCTTTTTCCAAGAGCCTGGCCCTGGCCGGCGAGCGCATCGGCTACGCTCTGGTCAATCCGACCATGCCCGGCAAGGCGGAACTGCTGGCCGGTCTGACCCTGACCAACCGCATCCTGGGCTTCGTCAACGCCCCGGCCATCGGACAGCGCCTGATGCAAAAGGCCCTGGGCGCACAGGTCGACGTACAGCTCTACGCCCAACGACGCACGGCCATGGCCGAAGTCCTGGAAGGCGCGAACATCCCCTTTTTCAAGCCCCAGGGCGCGTTCTACTTCTTCCCCAAGGCCCCCGGCGGCGACGACGTGGCCTTTGTCCAGGCCCTCCAGGAAGAACTGATCCTGGCCGTCCCCGGCCGCGGCTTCGGCACCCCCGGCTACTTCCGCCTGGCCTTTTGCGTGGACGAAACCGTCATCCGCCGCTCCGCCGAAGGATTCAAGCGGGCCGCGGCGAAGTTCAAGTAAGGATTCAGCACGGTGAAAGGAAGCGGTTCTGGAGAGTAGTCGCATCTTTATATCCCAAGATTCGCTGTGAGCTGCGGATACCACTACTCTTTTACGATCATCCTGGCCTGGGAAAATCAGAGATGAACCCGTACCTCAACCAACTCCATTCAATTCTTCAGAACCACCTCCAGGGCCACCCGTCCAGGGTCTATCTCTTTGGCTCCATGGCTACAGGAAGGTTCCGGGACGGTTCGGACTGCGATGTGGGGATTGAGCCGTTGCGAGAACTTCCGGCAGGGCTATTGGCCTCGCTTCGGGAACGTCTGGAGGAAAGCACCATTCCCTTTCCTATTGACGTGGTGGATTTGTCCTCGACGTCCGCTGCTTTCCACGAACAGGTCAAGAAGGACGGCAAGCTATGGATAACCACCCACGGCGCATAGCAACCGCTGAAAAGGCCCTGGTCACCCTGACGGAGCTGATCGGACGGAATCCAGTGGACACGGTTGAGCGGGATGCGGCCATTCAAAGGTTCGAGTATACCTTCGAGGCTGTTTGGAAGGCCGGGCGATCCTACCTGCTGGAGGTGGAAGGCATTGACGCGGCCTCGCCCAAAAAGGTTTTGCGGGAATTGCGCGCAGTGGGGCTGCTTGATGACGAGAAAACAACGTTCGGCCTGGAAATGGTGGATGACCGCAACCTGACGACGCACACCTATCATGAGGGACTGGCGGAGGGGATTTACGAAAAACTGGTCGGCTATGCCGAACTGATGGACTTCTGCCTCAAGGAGATGAAACGCCACAGTCCATGCGACCCAACGAACTCAAAACCATAATTGCCTCCAGCAAGAATTTTCGCACAGCGTCCAAGCCTTGGCTTTTAGCAAAAATTCCGGGAAATTAGCACTTGAGCTGCTTCAAGGCCGCTTCACCGCCGGAGCCAGTTCCAGATGACCTGTCCCGGTCGGCTGAGTCGGTCTGGACAGGTTGGCCTTGATTTCGCGGATGACCTGGAGGCCGTCCACCTGGGCGCCGTGCTTGGTGGTGATGGCGTTAAGCAGGGTTTGCAGCTTCAGGAAGTCCGTTCCCCGGATCATCCCCACCATTCCGCCGAGTACGATGCGGCGCAGGGCCAGTTCCTCGCGGGTGTTCTCCCGGAGCTTTTCGGCCAGGGGCAGCAGCAGGAAGTTGGCCAGGACGATGCCGTAGAGCGTGGAGATCAGTGTGACCGGGATGCTCTTCAGAATCAGCGTCGTGTCTCCCAGCCCCACCAGCATGCCCACCAGCCCGATGACGCTTCCGGCCACGCCGAAGGACGGGGCGTAGATGGCCATGTTTCGAAAAATGCGCTCCATTTCCTCCCGGTACTGCACGAAGGCCTTGGCTTCGGCCTGAAAAACCTCCCGAATCTCCGCCTCGGTATAGCCGTCTTCCAGCATTTCCACGCCGCGACGTAACGGGGGGTAGTCCGGGGCGTTTTCTTCCAGGGCGAGCCGACGGGTGCGTTTGTAGACGTGGGCCGTGCGCAGCAGTTCCTTGACCAGGATTCGCTCCGGCACCGTGTTTTCAGCATAGGCCGCACGCACGCTGCGCCAGGCCCGGCGCAGCCCGTCCGGGCCGCTGCCCAGAAGCGCCGAACCCAGGGTTCCGGTGAACACCACGAGCAGGGCCGTGAGGTTGAAGTAGACCTGGGCCTGACCGGAAAAGAAAAATACGGCGATGAAGCCGGCGAAGCATATTGCCGCTGTAATCAGGGTTCTGCTTTTCATGATGAACTCCTTGGCCGGAGCGATTTGCGCTGGTTGAAGAGGACTGGTTAAAGAGGACTGGATGTCACGTTTGTTGGCGAGGTGCCGGGCCGATCAGGGCTCGATGCGGATCTCCACGCGGCGTTGGAAATGCTCCCGTCCGGACAGTCGTGGCGTCAGGGGGCGTTCGGCTCCGGTGGCCTGGATGATCAGCATGTCCGGATTCAGGCCGGTTTCCCGCACGAAGTGTTCGGCCACCGCGGCGGCCCGCAGAGCCGCGACCTCCCAAGTGCCGGGGTGTCGGGCGCGACCGCCGGAGGAGGGGGCGGCCACTTCCGAGGATGTCCGGGCGTCGTCGGCAAAGCCGGTGATCACCACGTTGCCCTGGGCCAGGGCAACCGTGTGTCCGATTTTTGACAGCAAGGGCCTGGAGCGAAAATCCAACTCGTGGGACAGGGGCGGAAAAAGGTTCTCGCCGAACAGGGAAATGACGATGGAGGCGTCGTCCAGAAGAGCGATGTTCACGGAACGCTCGTGGCCGAGCAGGCGGTCCCGGAGCGCCTCGTAGAGCGGGAGCATGTTCAATTGGGCCGGAGAGGAGGAAACGGTCTGGATGCTCGCCGGAGTGCGATGGCCGATCACCATCCGATCCTTTTCGCGCAGGGAAAAGACGAAAAGCACCAGGAACAGAATGAACATGACCATCATCAGGTCGGACCAGGGCACGGCCCAGGTCACGGACCGCTGTTCCCCCCGTTCCAGGGCGAAATCCGGGATGTTCAAGGGGTGCTGGTGGCCGATCAACTGGCTGTCCATGGGAGTATTTTGCTGGGGCATAGAGGCTCGCTTGTTTTTGCTGATATCTTGCAAGTTCAATGCCCAAGATTCTGCTGGCCTCGCTTCCGTCCAAGCGGCAATTCTTGCCATCAGCTTGCGGGAACGGAACCAAGAGTTGACAGGGCTCGGGCAAGTGGCGGAACGTAGCGGGTCCGACGATCGCTATTTGAAATTCGTAACTACTCAGTACATTTTGTGTCCGATCTTGCTCCGGCAATCGGGGTCGGGGTCGGCGCTTCGCTATCGGATTCGGAATCGAAACAGGAAGAATTTTAACGCATCCCAGCGTTTTCGATCCCGATCCCGATTCCGATTCCGACCCCGGCAACAGAATTACTCTGTGCTGAGTAGTTACATTATGGTTGAAACTCTTCATATCCCAGGGAGGGACCGAAGTGATGAGAAGCAAATCATTTTTCGGAGTATTGCTGATGGTGGGGCTGTTGGTGATGCTGGTGGCCTTTGGTACGGCCGGTGCCCAGGATCAGGGCGAAACCGTGGTCGAACAACCCACGGCCCAGCCCATACAGGTGGTCCCTGAGGAGGAGTCGGTGGCGGAACCGGCGCTGGAGGCGGCAAAGGAGCAAGGCATCCCCGTGTTGGTGGAGCACCAGGGGACCGACCCGGTGGGCATGCGGCTGGCCCTGCACCTCAAGGAGACGTTTCAGAAGTCCGCTCTGTTCCGGCTGGCCGAACCGGATGAAAAGCATCTCAGCCTGCGCCTGGTCACCCGGCCCCAGTTCGCGGAGCGGCCGTATCTCGGCTCGGCCTACGTGCTGGTCTGGCGGTACGTGGAATCCAGGGAGGTACTGGCCTACTATCTGAACGACCGCCTGGGGTTCGTGGACGCGGACGTGGTGGCCCAGGAGGCCGAGGTGCTGGTCGCGGAAACGGATCGGGTCAGGGGGCGGTACGGATATCTGCTGGAGTGAGCGGCGACAACCCTGATTCATCCCGGGTTCGTTGCACAGGACGGGGTCCGTCAAAAACCGGGGCCGTGACGTCCGGTCGGACGCGCACCGAAACACATGGAGAATGTCCGTGATGCCCCTGCCCCATTCCGCACCATGTCCCTGAACACGATCCCATGCGTGATTTTTTCGACCTGAAAAACAACGGCAGCAGCGTTGCCGCGGAAATTGCCGCCGGGACGACAACCTTTCTGGCGTCCATGTACATCATCCTGGTCAACCCGGCCATTCTGAGCCAGGCCGGTCTGCCCTACGCCGCGGTTCTGACCTCCACGGTGCTGGTTTCGGCTTTCAGCAGCATCCTGATGGGCCTGTACAGCAACAATCCGCTGCTGATCGCCCCGGGCATGAGCCTGAACCATCTGTTCGTGGCCGCGGTGGTCCGCTCAGAGACCATGACCTACCAGACCGCCCTGGGCTGCGTGTTCTGGGCCGGGATCGCCTTTCTGCTCCTGCTGGTCTGCGACCGTCGGCGTCGCATGCTGGCCGGAGTGCCGCGGATGCTGCGCTTCGGCCTTGCCGGGGGCATCGGCCTGTTCATCGCCACCCTGGGTTTTCAATCCGCCGGGTTCATCATTATCGAGGATCCGGGTCGGCTGGCCTTGGGCTACCTGGACGCGGCCACGCTGACCTTTCTGGCCGGATTGGCCTTCACCGCGGCCCTGGTGGCCCGCAAGCTGCCTTGCGCCTTTATCCTGGGCGTCCTGGTCACGACCCTGCTGGCCTGGCCCATTGGCCGGTTCTGGGGCCGGACAGCGGCGAGCGGGGAGGCGGTCGACCCTCTTGTGGCCTGGCAGGGCTGGTGGGCCTGGCCGGACCTGGGCCTGATCCTGGAGATGGACCTGCTCGGTCCGCTGTTGCCCGTCCATTGGCCGTTCATTTTCGTGCTGGTCTTTTCCTGTTTTTTTGACAGCTTTTCCACCTGCGCCGGGGTGGGAGAGGCCGGTGATCTGGTGGACGAGAAGGGCGAACCCAGGGATTTGGAGCGCAGCCTGAAGGTCGATGCCGCGGCCGTGGCCATGTCCGGTGCGCTGGGAGTCAGCCCGGCCACCGTGTACATCGAATCCTCCACCGGGGTCCGGTCCGGTGGACGGACCGGGCTGACCGCGGTGGTGGCCGGGCTGCTCTTCCTGCCGTTTCTGTTCCTGTCGCCGCTGCTCTCCCTGGTTCCGGCGCTGGCCACGGCCCCGGTGATGGTCCTGGCCGGGATTTTCATGCTCAAGCCCCTGATCTACGTTCGCTGGGAACGCTTTGACGAGGCCGCGCCTTTTTTCATGGCCATGCTCACCATCCCCCTGACCGGCTCCATCACCCAGGGGGCCGTATGGGGCATTCTGAGCTGGATCGTGATCAAGGCCTCCTGCGGCAAGTTCCGACATATTTCGTGGGTCCTGCTGCTCCTGGGACTCGCGGCCCTGGTGTTGCTGTCCTGGTCCGAACCGTTTCGGCATTGACGAGGAATCCTGCCAAGCCCATCTTATACCAATTCTACTTCGGCAATACGTTTTTCGCTTGAGAAAATGCAGTTATCGGGGTCGGCGTCGGTATCGGTATCGGTATCGGGATCGGGATCGGGATAGAAAACGCTGGGAAGCGTTCATTATTTTTCCTGTTCCGATTCCGATTCCGATAGCGACCCCGACTCCGATTGTCGGGGCAAGGGCGGACACAAAATGTATTGAGTAGATACAGAGAAGCTTTGAATTAGAAATCACTAGTGTCCCAACAATTAATCAAATAAACTTAGCTGCTTACTGTTTGACGTCTGTTCGCTTTCGTAATCATCACATCCAACTATCTGTAATAA
>NZ_FXUJ01000034.1:0-17987 GCF_900182865.1 Desulfonatronum zhilinae | reverse complement strand
ACACCCGACCCCATTCCGAACTCGGAAGTTAAGCCCTCCAGCGCCGATGATACTGCGGTTCTAACCGTGGGAAAGTAGGACGCCGCCAGATCATTCCTCATCACAAAAACGCCCGCTTAGGAAACTAAGCGGGCGTTTTTGTTTTTGATAACCACAAACAGAGCGCAGTAAAGAAGTTGAAAATATCCGTGGACACAATTTTCTGCTGATGAAAAACCTAGCAAGTCGTCCGTAACAGTCATCTTGATAACCGAAGAAATAATCAGAAAACAAGTGTCTTTTTGTGATTTATGAATTTCATTTTTTTTATGGTTTTCCCTTGACGCGCGTAAGGTCATGCTGGATCAGGAAATGGACAGGGCATTGATTCTCTTCGAATATCTAGCTAGTTAGCTGATGATGGATATATTTGGAAAGCTATTTCAATATGTTGTTTTATGGTAAAAATGTGGGTCAATGAAAGATAAAATGGCTGATACGCCGGTTGCCCCAAAAATCCGAACCAGTGTAAGAATCGCTCCCATGAGCGTCGTCTGGAAAAAATCCCTTGAAATTTTAGAAAAATCAATCAATCCGACACATGTCCGGGCTTGGCTGACTCCGTTGCAAGCCCGTTTGGACCGAGATGGATTGACTCTTACCGCCTCCAACGGATTCGTGGTCTCGTGGGTCAAGAACCGTTACCTGGGGGCCATCGAACAGGCAGTACGTCAAGCCGCGAATCGAGAGCTTCCCATCCGGATCGAGTGTGCTTCCCTTGACGGAACCAACGATAGACCAGGAAGAACGCCTGCGCTTGTCTCGCCAAATCTTCCCGAAATTATTGACGGGAGCGCTTCAAAGCAATCCCCCAGGATTCTCACGGAGAACATCCCGGCAAATATTTCAGGGACCGCTCTCGGCCAGGATGGACGGATTGAACGTTCCGTGCCCCAACGAGCCCGCCAACACCACACTTCTGTGGGACGCCAGCACGCCCTGCCCCTTCCCGTCTCCACGCCCGCGACCATGGCCCGGACCATCGTGAATTCGTCTTCGGACTGTGCTGCGTCTCCTGCTGGAGCATGGCGATTTTCGTTCCGGGACTTCGTGGTCGGCCCCAGCAACGAATTGGCCTTTAGCGCTGCCCGGAGCATCTGTCGCCATCAGTTGGTCACTGATCAGTTCTATCTTTGTTCCGCGCCGGGTCTGGGCAAGACCCATCTGCTCCAAGCCATTGGTCAGGAGTTGACTGCCAACGGCGCACAGAAACAAGGTCGGGTTCGATTGGCCTACCTCAGTGCGGAGGATTTCGCCTGTCGAATGGTCATGGCCCTGAAACAACGCGAAATGGAGAGCTTCAAAGCCGGTTTCCGGGATGGGGTGGACGTTCTGCTCCTGGAAGACATCCACTTTCTTCAGGGCAAGGAAAAGACCCAGGAGGAGTTGCTGGCCACAGTCAAGTCCTTGCGATCCGCCGGGAAAAAGGTCGTGTTCACCAGTTCCTTCCTCCCTAAGGAGCTGCCCAAGCTGGATAGTCTCCTGGCATCGCAGTTCTGCGACGGATTCATGGCCGTGATCGACAAACCCGACTTTGAAACCCGAATGCGCATCCTGGAAGCCAAAGCCCGTGTGTTTCAGGTTCAGATCCCACATGACGTGAACGAGTTGTTCGCCAACTCCATTCAAAGCGATATCCGCCTGCTGGAAAATTGCCTCCAAAACCTGGTGATCAAGGCTCGGCTGATGAACCAGCGCATCTCCCACGGCCTGGCCCTGGAAGTGTTAAAAAACTATGCCCCCAACACCCCCAAACCGGACATGGAGAAAATCATAGCCTTCATTTGCCGGTCTTTTAATCTCTCCCATGACAACCTGCGGACCAAAAGTCGAAAAAAGGAAAACGTCCTGGCCCGGAATACGATTTTTTATCTGGCCCGGAAGCACACGGACCTATCCTTGAAAAACATTGGAGAAGTTTTTAACCGCAAGCACTCCACCGTGATCAAGGGCATCACCCAGGTGGAGCGGGAGATATCTCGCCAGAGCCCGGTGGGCCGCCAAATGGACCGTCTGGTTCAGACCTTGGAAGCCCAGGCCACCGGCCATAGCACAATCCACTGATCCGCAGACCGTTCCCTAGCTTGAGCTGACGCGGGATCATCGTCCGTTTCGATCTCAAGCATCCCACGATTTGATTTTCGACCACGCGTCAAGGGCTTGTTCACGTTGCGCTTCCAGAGCAAAGGCATCGGCGGTAAGCTGACCTGCTCGAAGCGCTTGGTCCAGCTTCGGCCCTTGGTGCGTCCAGAAGTGGACGGCCTGTTCCAGGGCCAGGACCGCGGCAAGGGCGTCGGCGTCCGGGACCCAGACGCCGTTGCCCGGCCATGGGTTCTCCGGGACTGGAAACCAGGGACGCCATGGTTCTTGATCTTCCCGCCCTCCTTCTACGATGGGGGTCATATACTCCCACCCTCCGAACCCGGCGAACCCCACCGGCAGGCTGCCGCACGCCATGGCCTCCAGAGGCGGCAACGGACAGCCTTCCGGAAAGCCGGTGGCCAGAAAAATATGACTGTGAGCCAGTAATTCGGCGACCTCCTCGTGGGATCGACCTTGGATGTCGATCCAAATCATTTGCTCCGCAGTGCCGAATTCAGGATTTCTGACGATAAACAAGTCCCGGATCAGTTCAGCCAAGGCTTTGTTCTTTCGTGGCATGAAGGCCACGCGCAGCGGACCGTCCGGTTTCCGTTCCAGAGGACGAAACAGGGATCGATCGATGCCCGGCCGTATCACCAAGCTTGACCGGCCCAAGGCTTGCTCAATGAACCAGGCCACCGGGCGGGAAACAGCCAGAAAGGAGACGGGCAGGTCATGCCAGGACACGCCTTGAGGCAGGCTGGAAAAGAGATAGGCCCAGTTCTGAACGTAAACCACGCATCTCGCCCCGGCACGCAGGCCCGGAGCGAGGGCGTTGGCCCAGCCTTCGGGAACCAGCCAGACATCGTCGCCATCCAGTCGGAGATGGTCCCACTCCACCACCGGCACCCGGAACCCCTCCGGTAAAACCGGACGCCCCACCTCCCTACGCACCACCCGTACCGGAAAATTTCCCCGGTCCAAATGCTCGGCGACCTGCATCAAAACAGCCAACCCACCGCTTACCTTGGCCATGGGCGGGAGGAAGACGTATGTCGTGAAGCTGGAGGGCATGAGGACCTTTACGTTAGCTTGTCGCGGTATGCGGCCCCTTGCCCTGCTCCCTGACTCCGTTTTGCCAATCCGCCAGGGGGATGGCTTCCTCAATGAGCATGACCGGGATTTCCTCCTTGATGGGGTAGACGACCCGGCAGGACGCGCAGACCAGGCCGTCCTCGACCGGGGTCAGGGTTACGTCGGCCTTGCACTTGGGGCAGGCCAAGATGTCCAGCAGTTCTTTGTTCAGGGCCATGGGGTGGGTCTCCTTTGAAATAGGGCGGTGTTTCGGATGGTCAGGGTGGTGCTTTCGGCTTGTGGATGTTCTCGATTAGTGGAGGCCTCGGGACAAGGCGTGCAAGGCCAGGACCAGGATATCCGGCTCGGCCACGAGGCTGGCCTTGGGGCAGAGTTCGAGCACGGCCTTGTGCAGTTCCTGTTTGCGGGTCACGAACACGGCGTGGGTGTCCGGGCAGCGCTCCAGGGTTGCCCGGAGCATGGGCAGATCGGAAAAGGTGTCCCCGCAGACCAAGTGCGGCCCCTTGTCCAGGTGCAGCCCCAGAGCCTGGTCCAGAAACAGCACGCCGTCGCCCTTGTCGAAATCCTTGCGCTCATCGCCGGAGCCGATGGTCAGGATGATCTCGATGTCCAGGCCGGTGTCCTCGATGCGCAGGGCGTGGCCTTCAGGGTCGTGGCGTTCCACCAGAGCCGTGACGGTCTTCAGGAATGCCAGGGACTCGGCCTCCGGGACCGACTTGGAAATGTCTTGACGGGCCACGGTGAGCTGGCCGAATTTGACTTGCAGGCCCGAGCCGATCAGGGCGAATTTGCGGTTTTCAGGCCGCTCCAGCAGGCTGCTCAGGTCGCTGTGCAGATTATGCAGCACGCGACTTTGTTCCTCAGAGGCCGGAAAGCTGCCGTAGGCGTCGGCGAGATCCACGTACTCCCGACCTTTGGACGCGGCCATGACGTAGGCCTTGGGAGGAACGACGCTGACGTCCAGGAGACCGGGGCCGGACAACGGGCCGGAGGTGACCACGATGGGCCAGGTGACGCGGCTTCGGGCGAAGCGGGTCAGGAAGACCGCGTTGTACACGGCCTGCACCGAGGAGCGGTAACGACCGCAGTAGTTGTTCACGGTCCCGTCGCGGTCCGTGATAAAGCAGCGCAAGGTCGCCCCGCCCAAAGCTTTGGACAGCCTCTCGGCCAGTTGGTCGGCCTGGGACAGCAAGCCCGGAGTTTGGTCTTCAATGATCAGCTTCAAGGCCGTATCGCCCAACTCAAGAAAGGTCACGTCCCTGGCCAGTTCCGTAATCTCGTACTCCAGGTCCACGGCCACGGAATACTCCTCGTCCATGCGCAGTAGCCGTTCGAAAGTTTTCCCCGAGTCGGTTTTCGAGATATGCTTTAAACTTTCCAAAGCGTTACGCAGTGAAGCGATATCCGATTCCGTGGGCTCCCGTCCTGCCAGGGCGTCTTGTGTCGCTTGGCGACGGACGTGGGCCGTTTGGTCCAACAGGTCGTAGAATTCTTCCAGGGTACGGATGTTTCTCTGTTCAATAGCCGTGGTCATGACATGCTCCGGAAATGTTTGGCGGCCCGGTTGGCACCGCTCGTGCATACGGAAGGCAAGAGTAACCGGATGGGAAAAAAACTCAAAGCGTCTCTAAAGATGTTCGCGAGTTGGACGATATAATATGTAACAGACAAAAAAAAGCCAAAGGAGGCGAACTATGGAAATGCCCACCATCAAAGCTGCGGTTATGGAAACTCCCAAAGTGCAGCAGACCGATGCCGCTCCTCGGGACGGTCAAACACAGGCCGAGGCCATGAAGAACATTCGCAAAGCCCGTTTGCAGCGCCAAGTGTTGCAAGATCCCGGCGTCATCTCCAAGCTCGTGGCCATGGAAACCACGTCGGTCTACAATGCCAAGGGAGACATCGTCCAGGCCGTGTCCGGTGCCAGCCTTGAGTCCTGACCGTCGCCCGCGCGGCTTCTGAGGGTCTCGTTCGAGGTTCCTTGGGGAACCTCCGCCCTCAGAGCCGTGCGGAGCATCTCCGCATTCTCGCCCCCCCGCGTCCCACGCTCTTTCTTCGCAGCCCTCATTGTATCTTGCTTCAATTCGGCGGGCCCTGGTGAATCATCTCGGCCAGGGTTAAGCGCACCCGCGAGGGCTTTTTGGCCATGCCCCGCAGATAATCCATCTCCAGTTCCGCAAGCCGGCGGTAAAAATCCGTCCGGTCCAGCTTGGCCAAAGCCACGTCGTTCGTCGCCAAGGCTTGGCTCCGGAAACACCCGGGAAACTCCTTGAGCACCCCGTTGGGTAGGGTGAACACGTTGGGCACGCCGTGCAACCGGCAGATCATCAGGCGGTGCGCGTACAGGATGCACCGCCCGTCCTCGTTCAGAGGACACATGATATCCGGCGCGCGCTGCTCGGCCAGTATCCGCTTGGCTTGTTCCACGTATTCCGCCGCACGTGAGCGGACCTCCCGCAATCGCGTGTCCGGAAGTATCGCCAGTCCCTGCCAGAGATAGGCCCACTCCACATGGGTGTGGTGCTGAAAATAGCTGGTGCAGCAGTTGTCCGGACAGTCGGTGCAGGTCAGGCCGATGTGCGCGGCGATGTCGGCGTATCGGTTCTCCATGTCCGCATAGAGTCGTGGTAAGCGGAGAAGCGGGTCCTCGGGCATGGAACCTCCGGGAAGTGGTTATTGGCCCTGGTTTCGGGCAGAATCAAAAAACTGTGCGCGACTGGACGGCGGAAAGCGGTCATTCCCTGGAATGTTCAAATCCCGGCAGCGACATTTTGCGTTCGACATACTGCAAGAGCAGCGTGGCCAGGGTGACCAGCAGCAGATAGTACAGGCCCAGGGCGACGAAGACCTCGATATTGCGCCAGGTCTGCTTGGCAATAGTCCGGCCCACGCCGGTCAACTCGTTGAGGGTGATGATGGAGGCCAGGGACGAGTATTTGATCAGATAGATGACCTCGTTGCCGCATCCGGGCAGGGCCCGGCGCAGGGCCTGGGGCAGGACCACCCAGAGCACGGTCTGGGTCTTGGTCATGCCCAGGGCCTGGGCGGCCTTGATCTGCCCATGACGGATGGAGAGCAAGGCGCCTCGGATGTATTCGGAGTGATAGGCCCCGCTGCACAGGGTGAAGCCCAGGATCGCCGCGGACATGGGCGAAAGCACGATCCGTGCGTCGCCGATCTGGAGGTGGGGCAGGGCGAAGTACCAGAAGAACAGCTGCACCACCAGCGGCGTGCCCCGAAAAATGGACACGTAGGCCTCGTTCAGCCAGCGAACCGGAACGGGAGCGTAGACCCGCAACGACCCCACCAACACGCCCAACGCCAAGCCCAGCAGGGCCGAAGGCACGATCACGGCGATGCTGACCCAGAGCCCCTGGTTCAGGGCCGGAGCCACGTCGTTCAGAAAAAAATGCCAGTAATCGCTCATGTGTCGGGCCGTGGTTGTCCTATGGTCTGCCGCCCGAAGTGGTGTTTGGGCACGTGCAGCTTCGCTCCGTCGCGCCCAGATCTCCGGAGAGTTCGTTGATCTTGGCGCAAAAGGCCATGGTCCGGGACGTGGCTCCAGGGGCCAGCAGGTGCGCCGGGCTGCCGCGCTCCACGATCCGGCCCTTTTCCATGAACAGGAACTCGTGGGCCATGGTGGCGGAAAAGGCGATCTGGTGCGTGGCCATGATCATGGTCATTCCGGCGGAAGCCAGGAAGCGGATCACGGCCAGGACCTCGCCGATGAGTTCCGGGTCCAGGGCGCTGGTGGGTTCGTCCAGGAGCAGCACCTTGGGGTCCATGGCCAGGGCCCGTGCCATGGAGACGCGCTGCTTTTGGCCGCCGGAAAGCTGGGCCGGATAAAGGTCCATCTTGTCCGCCAAACCGACCCGGGCCAGCTCTTCCTTGGCCCGGTGCGTGGCCTGGGCCTTGGGCATGCTCTTGACCTTGATCAGGGCGATGCGCACGTTGTCCAGGGCCGTGAGGTGGTCGAAAAGGTTAAAATCCTGAAAAATCATTCCCACCTGCTGGCGAAAAGCGCAGAGATCCTTGCGGCCAGCGGCCTTGAATTCCCTACCATCCAGCCATATCCGTCCCTGCTCCGGGGTGTGCAGGAAGTTCAGGCACTGCAACAGCGTGCTCTTGCCGGACCCCGAGGGGCCGATCAGGATTTTCACCTCGCCCCGGTTCACGGTCAGGGAGACGTCGTCCAGGACGAGCTGATCACCGAGGGTCTTGCGGATGCCTTCGACGCGTAAAACGGGTTGCTGCGTGGTCATGACATGCTTCCTTGCCGGGCGTAACCGGGGATGCGCACCTTTCTTTCCAGCGTCTTCAGCGCCCGGACGCCCAGATGGGTCAGGATATAAAAGAGCACTCCGGCTACCAGGGCGAAGGGCAGCGGCTCATGGGTCAGTGCGGCCACGGTCCGGGTCCGGGCCATGATTTCCATCACCCCGATGGCAAAGGCCAGGGCCGAGTCCTTGAGCAGGATGGAGTATTCGTTGGACCAGCCGGGGATGGACAATCGCAGGGCCTGGGGCAGCACGATGCTCCGGATGGCTTGGCCGTCGGTCATGCCCAGGGCCCGGGCCGCTTTGAGCTGGCCTTCGGGCAAGGACTGAATGGAGCCGCGAAAAATCTGGGATTGGTAGGCCGCGCTGGTCAGGCTGAGTACCACCAGGGCCGCCAGAAAGGCGCTGTCCAGACCCAGGCCGGACAGCAGAGGGAATCGACTGAGATAGGCCAGGATGCCGAAATAGAACAGGTAGAGCTGGACCAGGATGGGCACCCCGCGAAACAGCCAGACGTAGATGCCCGCCAGACGACGGACGGTTTTCGAGCCGTAGACCTGGCCCACGGCCAGAGGTATCCCGAGGCAGAGGCCGAGGAGCATGGCCCCGAAGACAAGAGTCAAGGTCCAGGTGATCCCGCCCAGAATAAAGGGCAAGGATTCCCAGAGCACGGGCATGATTTTGGCGAAGTCCATGAGGGCGGGGCTTGTTCGGCGAGGTCGTCCGGTGATCGAAACGAGGGTAAAAAGGCGTGGGGGCGGTGCGTGAACCGTCCCCACGCCTTTGACGTGATGTCAGGCGATGCTACTCAAGTTCCCATTTTTGCTTCAGCTCGACCCAGTACGGATCAGCCATCAGCTTCTTCAGGCCCTCGTTGAGCGTGTTCAGCAATTCGGTGTCGGCCTTGCGCACGGCGTAGCCGTATCCGTCCGCGGGAACGTCGAAGGTGCCGACGGTCTTGAAGGCCCGGCCTTTCTTCATTTCACGGGCAATGGAGCTGTCCATGGCCGAGGCGTGAATGCGCCCGATGGGCAGGTCCTGGATGGACAGGTCCGTGGAGTCGTAGGCCACGATCTCAAAGTCCATGCCCGACTCCTTGGCCTTGTCGATGAGCAGAGTGTGGGTGTTGGTGCCCCGTTGCACGCCGATCTTTTTGCCGGTGGTGAACATTTCTTCAAAGGAAGTCGCTTCGGTTTCGTTGGCCACCAGAACCTGGGTGACTTCGTAGTAAGGGATGGTGAAGTTGACGACCTTCATCCGCTCCTCGGTGATGCTCATGCCTGAGGCGATGAAGTCGATGCGGTTGGTGTTCAGGGCCGGGATGATTCCGTCCCAGTCCATGGGCTGATGCCGCACGGTGAAGCCCATCTGCTCGGCGATCCAGTTGACGGAGTCCACGTCAAAACCGGCCGGGTTGCCCTGGGTGTCCACGAAGCCGAAGGGTGGAAAGCCGAAATCAATGCCGTTGACCAATGTCTTCTCGGCCCAGGCCGGTCCACTGAGGGTCAAGCAAAGCACCAATGCCGCTAAAAGTCCCCCCAAAACGCCGAAACGCGATCCCTTAGCCATACGTTAGCTCCTTGTAGATGGTGGTTTGGATTTTCCCGCCCATTGCCGCGGCGCACCTCCATGATGACCGCTCGATGCAGGGAACGGTGAAACGAATTCCGCGCATAGCAAAGAGAGGACATCCAGGCAAGGAGAGATTATTGACGCGCCTCGTGCTCCGCTTGGCTCAGGCCGCGTTGTCATCGCGGAGGGCTTGTTGTAGGTTCCCAACTTCTTGAGGACAAACAGCCGGGGGCCGCAGCCGGACCGACTCTGGCGATACTATTGAGCAAGGTGGAAACAATGAACGAGATCAAGATGACCGAACCGATCAACAGGGCGGTGGCCTGGATCGACGAGACCCGCCGGGAGCACCCGGATCGCCCCTTGGCTTCATTGCTGGCCGAAGCGGGGATGCGGTTTAATCTTGGACCCAGCGATGGGCGCTTCTTGGAACGTTTTTTCCAGACCGAAGCGCCTTCTGAAGGCCGTGGAGAGAGCGAATCGCCTTGAACCTTTCCGCCTATCTGCCGCATCGCTGGACCTTGCTCCAGAAACGGGTCTTCCAGGAAATCTGCTTTCTTTTCTTCCTGACTTGGTCCGGCCTGATCTCCCTGCTTCTGGTCGGGCGACTGCTCCAGTTGCGCGAGCTGTTTTTGCACCAGCAGGTGTCCACCCTGGACATCATCCGCCTGTTCGTCTTTCTGAGCCCGTTCTTTCTATTCATGCTCATTCCGGTGGCCTGCCTGCTGAGCATCTTTCTGGTATTCCTGCGGATGAGCAACGACCGGGAACTGATCGCCCTCAAATCCGGTGGCGTCAGCCTGTATCAGATCCTTCCGGCACCGGTCATCTTCTCCCTTTCCGCCTCGATCCTGGCCCTGGTGATCAGCCTGGGCGGCATTTCCTGGGGCTTCGACAACTTCCGACGCACCGCTTTGGAACTGGCCCACTCCAAAACCCAAATGGTTCTGCAACCGGGAATTTTTCACAAGGATTTCCCCGGATTGACCATCTACGCCAAGAATGTGGACGCGGATCAGCGGCTGCGCCAAGTCTTCGTGGAGGATCAGACCCGTCCGGAGATTACGGCGGTGATCGTCGCTCCCGTGGGCTACGTGGTCACCGAGCCCAGAGAGGGCCGTATTCTGTTTGCTCTGGAACACGGCCGGATTTACCGCATGCAGCGCAATGCCATCACCGAGCTGCGTTTCGACTCGTACCTGGTGCGCCTGGATCTGGACCAGTTGCTGATGGGCATTTCCCAACGCGAACCCCGACCCAAGGAAATGTCCTGGAGCGAGCTCCGGAGTTGGTCCGCCATGCCTGACCTGGTGGAGGTCCGCGGGGAGGAGTTCGCCAACCGGGTGGCGGTGGAAATCCAGAAACGTTGGGTCGTGCCCGTGGCTTGTCTGATTCTGGGACTGTTGGCCATTCCCCTGGCCCAGGCCTTCGAGGGTTTGAAGAGGCAGTACGCCCTGATTTTGATCATGGGCGTGTTCTTCGTGTTCTACGGCATGTTCTCCACGGGCATCGTCATCGCGGAACTCGGCATTGTCCCGGCCTACCTGCCGCTATGGGGGCAGATGCTGCTCTTTGGGACCATAGCCGGCCTGGGAATCTGGTTCGCGGCCAGGGAGCGGGGGTTGCGCATCGGCGAGTGGGTCTCGCACCTCCAAATCACGTTTCTGAAGAAAGCCGGTTAGGCAGGGTCGTACATGACTTCTCGGAACATCAAGCTCCCGCCTCCGGCTTCACCTGCCGTCCCGGTTTTGACCGACATCCTGCGTCGCCTGACCCGGTACCGATTAAACACGCTTCAGCGTTATCTGCTTGTTCAGAACCTGTTTCTGATCGGGTTGTGCCTCGGGGTCGGGATCTGCATCTATCTGCTTCAAGACTTGGTGGAGAACCTGGACATCTTTGTCCAGGCCGGCGTGGGCGTGGGCACCATGGTCGGTTTTTTCCTGGCCAAATTTCCGTTGATTCTTTCGCAAATTCTTCCGGCGGCGTTCCTGGTATCCCTGATCGTCCAAATCGGGCTGCTGGTCCGTCACCGGGAATTGCTCGCCCTCCAGTCCGGCGGGGTTTCTTATACCGCATTGATCCGATTTTACGCCGCGTACGGCTTGATTTGGTGTTTGGCGCAGCTTTTCCTGGCCCAGGCCCTGGGCGTGGCGGGCCAGCGGACCATGGACCGAATCTGGCGGGAAGAGGTGCGCAAGGAAGAGGCGGGCCAGGTGGAGCTGCGCGACATCTGGTTTGTCAGCGGAGCCTATGTGGTCAGCATCGACGGGGCGTATCCGGAGCAACGCCGGGGCCGTGACATCACCGTTTACGTCTACGGCGAAGGCAATACGCTGCAACGGATCATCGTCGCGAGTCGATTCGACATTCTGGATACGGGCTGGGAGCTGCACGAACCTCGGATCTACGAGACGCTTTCCTTCGAGGTCAGGGAAGAAGCTTCCTTGAGTCTGAATATTTCCCAAGATCTGGAGGTCTTCGGCGTCCTGCAAACCCGGTTCGAGGCCGCCGCGCTTTCGCTGTTCGAGCTGGGTCGGGTCATCTCCTACCTGGAGGGAACCGGTTCCAACGTGGAACGGTTGCACACCGCTTGGCATATGAAATGGTCCTATGCCTTCTCCCTGCTGATGATGGCTCTCATCGCCCTGGCGCTGTACACCATTTTCGACAGCGTCTACCTGAACATTGCCCTGGGGCTGGCCATTGTTTTCGTGTATTATGTGCTCTTCGTACTCGGGGTCTCCCTGGGGGAACGCGGTTTTATCTCTCCCTTTCTTGGCGCATGGCTGGGCAATCTCCTTTTTGGTTTTCTGGCAGGAGGACGTCTGCTCTGGTACGTGTTGCCCGACAATCCTTTCGACATGTTGCGAGGCCGTTAGGTCGCCGACTCATTCCCATTGATGGCCAATACCCGAGAGGCCGCTTCGAAGCGGCCCAAGCTTTGGGACCATCTCAGGTCCTCACCACTCTGGTGGTGGATCGGGGCAAGCACGTTGATTGGGGGCCTGCTCACCATCCCTCTTTTTCGAGGAGATCTGGCCGTGACGGCCTGGGGCATGGAGCTGTCCCGTGAATCCATTTTGCTGCAATGGTGGAACGACGCTGCCGCGCGATCTCTGTTTGAGGGAGAACCGCCGGGCGCTCAGGACCTGACCTATGCGACGCTTATTCTGGTCTTGGCCGCTTATTTTTGCGCCTTGACGCCGTTCTGGGGGCCAAAAGCATCCGGCATCCGGCTCTTCGCCGGATATTATTTGGCGTGCATGCTGCTCTTTCTCGTGGCCAATCGCGGTCTGAAGACCTTTTTCGGACGGGCCCGCCCCCTGGACGTGCTCCGCGGAGACCAAGACTATTCCTCGACCTGGCTGATCGGGCCCTACGGTTTTTCCGAAGCGGTGAGCAAGGGCAGCTTTACTTCCGGACACACCACCACCGCGATGTTTCTGTTGCCGCTGGTCTTCCTGCTTGCGCATTCTTCGCGACGTTATCTGACTTGGCCGGTTTTCGCGCTGGCCGTTTCCTGGGGGGCGCTGATCGGAACGGGCCGGGTGTTCAGAGGCTCGCATTATCCCGGCGACGTGCTCTGGGCCATGATCGTCTGCCTCTGGATCTGCGCCTTTGCGGCGTACCGCCTCTTCGGCCTGGATCGCCGCGGACAATCCCCGACCATGCCCTCTTGCTGGGAGCTACGGCTGACGACTTGGTCCGCCTTGACCCTCTTCGCCTTGTTTGCGGCAGTGATTGGAATCAAACAGATGGTTCTCGAACCCGCGTGGTATTGGCCTCTAGTGACGGTTTTAAGCACTTTGCTCGCCTGGATAGGTTCAATCAAAACGGCCTGCCTCACGCGATGCTGATGTATCTACTCAGCACATTTTGTATCCGCCCTTGCTCCGGCAATCGGAGTCAGGGTCGCTATCGGAATCGGAATCGGAACAGGAAAAATTTTGAACGCTTCCCAGCGTTTTCGATCCCGATCCCGATTCCGATTCCGACCCCGGCAACAGAATTCCTCTGTGCTGAGTAGTTACATGCTGATCAAAGATATTCCTCCTCTCGCTTTCCTCCCAACACCGCCTCCTCCGTCCGAATACTCCTATTACGTCTTCCTTGCCCGTGTTTTTCCGCGGGCCGTCTTGTGTCAAAAAGTCAACAAGACAAAATAATCACGCCTTATTGACAAATTGTTGTGAACTGGTATGAAGGCAGGGAAAATCGCCAAACATACTGATGCAGGGCTAAAAGATTCTATCGTAACAGTTTGTTTTTATGTTATTTTACGCTCTTTAATGAAGTCCTCTTTTCCATCTTTCCGGAAAAGACATTTTTCATTTTTTTTGATCCCTGCCCAAAGGTGGTACCCCCATGGTGTTCACTTGGTTTCACTTGGCTTTGATCGTTTTTCTCTTGGCGGGCGTTCTGTTCGCCGCTGGACCGTTGCTCATTTCTCGCTTGATCGCTCCCCGTTTCAAAGGCGGGGACCTCACCCTGCCCTATGAGTGCGGGATCACTCCGCAGGGCAGCGCCTGGACCCGCTTCGGGGTTAATTATTACTTTTACGCCTTGATCTTTCTCGCCTTCGAGGTGGACATCCTCTATTTGTTTCCGGTGGCCGCCTATTATCCGCATTCCGAGGGCTTTCTGCCCTTGATCAAACTGTTCATTTTTCTCTTTATTCTGGGTATCTCCATCATCTATTTCTGGCGAAAAGGAGTGTTCTCATGGCCGAGACGGATTTCTCTCTAAAGCGGGCCGATCTGGACCAGGATCAAGCGCCGATCCGGATCGCCCCCCTGGAAAAGATTTTCGACGTCTGCCGGTCCATGTCGCTCTGGCCGATGACCTTCGGGCTGGCCTGTTGCGCCATTGAGATGATGGCCGTGGGCATGGCCCGGTTCGACATCGCCCGCTACGGCGCGGAAGTGTTCCGCCCCTCCCCGAGGCAGTCCGACCTGATGATCGTGGCCGGAACGGTGACCAAAAAAATGGCCCCCGCCGTGGTCCGGTTGTACGAACAGATGCCCGGACCAAAATGGGTCATGGCCCTTGGGAACTGCTCCATTTCCGGCGGGCCGTTCAACTACAAAGGCCAATATAACGTCGTCGAAGGGGTCGATCGGATCATCCCGGTGGACGTCTACGTTCCGGGATGCCCGCCTCGCCCCGAGGCCTTGCTGGAAGGGTTGTTCCTGATTCAGGAAAAAATCACCGGCAAGCGCTGGTGGCCGGTGGCCCAGCCCGTTGGCGCAGCCGTGGCTGAAGCCGTAGCCGAGGAAGGTGCCCGATGATCCCCGATGCGTTGCGCGACGTTCCCGCCTTGCGCCGTGAAGAATGCTCCCCGGACGTGTCCGGGTTGGTGCTTGCCGCGTACTTGGCTCCGGAACAGCTTCGACCGGCCGCGGCCAGGCTTCTCGAGCAGGCCTACTTTCTGGAGGACGTCTCCGTGGTGGAGGTTTCGGAAGGATTTCTCGGCGTGTACCATTTTGACCATTTCGACACACCGGGCAGAATCGCCCTCCGGGTGCTGGTTTCCAAGGATGTTCCAGAACTGCCGACGATCTCGGACATCTATCACGGAGCCTCCTGGCATGAACGGGAATGCCGGGATTTTTTCGGCGTGATCTTTGCCGGACACGAGAATATGACGCCCCTCCTGCTCGCCGCCGAGGACGCGGAGTTTCACCCACTGCGAAAAACCGACAAGGCCCTCAAGAGCTTGACGGACTTGCTCCCCGACGGGGAAGGAGGTCCGCAAGCCGGGGATGCGGCCGCGTTTCTCGTGGCTCCGGAAGAGAGCGAGGCCCAAAGTACGCCCTCCGACGCAATGGGATCGTCCGATGGCCACGAGAGCGACGAGGCTTCCGCGACCTGAAGCGTTTTTGTCTTCTTCGTCGCCTCCAACGAATCAGAACAGCGCATACCAACACAAAGGCTTGCCATGACCAGTTCCGCGTCTCCAGGGCGATTCCATCTCGGCGGGGATTTTTACACCAACCATTTCGAAAAGGGCGGTTCGCCGGACACCATGATCCTGAACATGGGGCCGCAACATCCGGCTACCCACGGCGTGCTGCGAGTCATTTTCGAGTTGGACGGCGAATACATTCTGCGCACCGAGCCGGTACTGGGGTATCTGCACCGGATGCACGAGAAAATGGGCGAGGAGCAGACGTACTACCAGTACATGCCCAACATGGGCCGGGTGGACTACCTGCACGCCCTGGCCTGGAACTGGGCCTGGGCCGGAGCCGTGGAAAAGCTGGGCGGGATCGAGGTACCCCGCCGGGCCGAGTTCATCCGGGTGATCACCTGCGAGTTGAACCGGATCAGTTCCCATCTGCTCTGGTGGGGAGCCTTCCTGCTGGACCTGGGCGCGTTCACGCCGATCATGTACGCTTTTGACGATCGGGAACGTATCTTGGATATCCTGCAGCGGCCCACCGGTTCCCGGCTGACCTACAGTTATTATCGCCTCGGCGGGGTGGCCGCAGATTTGGACGACACGGCCCTGGGCATGATCCGGGACTTCGTGCCCCATCTGCGCTCCCGGCTGCCCATGTACCGCAATCTGGTCACGGGCAACATGATCCTGCGTCACCGCCTGGAGGGCGTTGGGCACATCCCCGTGGAGATGTGTCGGCGCTACGGGGCCACCGGTCCCACCCTGCGCGGCTCCGGCGTGGCCTACGACGTGCGCAAGGCCGAGCCCTACTCCGTCTATCCCGAACTGAGCTTCAACATCCCCACGGACGACAAGTGTGACGGCATGGCCCGCTACAACGTGCGCATGGCTGAAATCGAACAAAGCCTGGACATCATCGAACAGGCCCTGGACATGCTGCCTTCCGGAGAATTCTGGGTCAAGAACGCTCCCAAGCCTAAATGGAAGGCCCCAAAAGGGGAAGTATATTTCGCGGTAGAGGGAGCACGCGGCAAGATCGGCGTGCATTTGATCAGTGACGGCAGCGCCAACCCCTACCGGGTCAAGCTGCGCGCACCGGGTTTTTCCAATCTGAGCCTCTTCGCCGAAGTGACCAAGGGCACCTTGCTGGCCGACGCCGTGGCCATTCTGGGCAGCCTGGATATGGTCATTCCGGAAATCGACAGGTGATCCCATGACTCCTCCTTTCGGCATGCCTCTTGAACTGTTCACCATTTTCTTGGCCTTGGCCCTGCTGGCCGGGTTCGTGGGCCTCAACGGCCTGGTCCTGGTCTATCTGGAACGGAAAGTCGCCGGGCACATCCAACGCCGTCCCGGGCCCTTCGAAGTCGGTCCCCACGGACTGCTCCAGCCCCTGGCCGACGCCGTGAAGCTGGTGGGCAAGCAGTTGATCACTCCCCGTTGTGCAGACAAATGGCTGTTCTGGACCGCGCCGATCATCTCCTTTGCCCCGGTCTTCGTTCTGTTCCTGCCCATTCCCTTCGGCCCGATGCTTACGGCCATGGAACTGGACCTGGGGCTGCTGCTGATCCTGGCCTTCGCGGGAATCAACGTCCTGGCCCTGTGCCTGGCCGGGTGGAGTTCGGAGAATAAATGGTCGCTCTTGGGCGCGGCCCGGGCCGTGGCCCAGTCCGTGGCCTACGAGATCCCGCTGCTGCTGGCCGTACTGGCCATCGCCTTCCAGTACGGCTCGTTGAATCTGTCGACCATTGTCTCCGGGCAGGGCGCCTGGCCCTGGCAGTGGAACATCATGGTCCAGCCGGTGGCCTTTTTCATCTACTTTGTCTGTGCCCTGGCCGAGACCAACCGGGCTCCTTTCGACCTGCCCGAAGCGGAAAGCGAGCTGACCGCCGGATTTCACACCGAATACTCTGGCATGGGCTTCGGGATCTTCTTCCTGGCCGAGTACGCGAATATGATCGTGGTCTGCTCCGTGGCCACGGTCTTGTTCCTGGGCGGCTGGAACGGCCCCGCAGCCCCGGGCGTCTGGTGGTTTTTGGCCAAGGTCTACCTGCTGCTGCTGGTGATGATGTGGTTTCGCTGGACCTACCCCCGGGTGCGCTTCGACCAGCTCCTGAACCTGAGCTGGAAGTGGCTCCTGCCCCTGGCCCTTATCAACCTGCTCGCGACCCTCGTGCTGGTCAAGCTGTGATGGTAAACTAAGATGGTGACCCGATGACCATGATTCGAGAATTTGGAAAGGCCCTGCAAGGGCTGTGGAGCCTGGCGATCGGTTTGGGCGTTACCTTCCGGGCCTTTGTCCGGCCCCAGGTGACGGTGCATTATCCTCGGGCCACCGTGGACGACGCCAACCTGCGGACCTTTCACGGCCACGTCGAACTGGTCGGCAAGGACGACCAGTCGGCTGTTCCCCGGTGTATTTCCTGCGGCATGTGCGCCATGAACTGCCCCAGCGCCTGTTTAACGGTGGTCAAGCAGAAGGCCCCCAAGCCCACGCCGGAACAAAAAACGGCCATGGAAGAGGCAGAGGCCCGGGGCGAAAAGGTCAAAAAGCCCGCCGCTCCAAAAGACCCGGCACGGTTCAGCTACGACTTTTCCTTGTGCAGCCTGTGCGGCACCTGCGTGGAGAGCTGCCCGGCGGATTCGTTGCGTTTTTCCAACGAAATTTATCAGGCCGGCTTTGATCGCAAGGATTTTCACTTCGACCTGCTGGCCCGATTGCGCGGGCAGGCCGAGAGTCGGTCCGGGAGAACGCCCAACCCAGACCCCAACTCTGACCCCAGCTCAATCCCCAAAACAGACAAAGGGGGGAAGTAATGGAAGCCCTCGCTTACGTCGCTTTCGGCGTTTACGTGCTGATCATCTTTCTGGGCGGCCTGCTGGCCGTATTCAGCCACAACCTGGTCCGAGCCCTGGTGGGTTTGGTGCTGACGCTGTTCGGGGTGGCGGGCTGCTACCTGCTGATGGCCGCTCCGTTCATGGCCCTGATGCAGATCCTGATCTACGTGGCCGCGGTG
>NZ_FXUJ01000033.1:0-22304 GCF_900182865.1 Desulfonatronum zhilinae | reverse complement strand
CGAGACTTTTGGGGTCTCGCTCGCAAGCGCCACGCCAGCCCTCGACTATGTGCTCAAATAGAAAAATCATCGCAAAGCCAAACCCATAAATTCTGCGGAAGAGCCATCAGTTTTTCCCTGGACCATCAGCCCCAGCATGGTTTTCAGAATGTTTTCAGTGGATATCTGCGGCCTGCCGATGGTCACCTGCTTTGCCACAGCATCAAGACCCGCCAGCTTGGCCATCTGTCCTACGAACACCAAGCCGGCTGGCCCGGCCTGGAGGTTTTCCTTGTGAACCACCTTGGATATGCCCATGCTCATCGCCCCATCACCTATTGGGTGAGTTTGTAAAGTTGCTGCGTCGACGAGAGAACATATCGAATTAATTAATTATAATCAAGAACGCTCTGTATTGTAACTGTATGATGAATGTAACAGCTTCACGGACTCAGGGTACTACTTTCCGGAGGCAACTTCGGTTCAAATCGCATTAAGTCTGCGTGCTGTTGGGGATGATCTGCAGCGAGACTTTCAGCTTTCTTACGAGGTATGTCATCTCCTGTATCCGTCGATCGACCCTAGTCAGCCCGACGAGCCAAGAACAATCGTCCTGAATGAAGGTATATCGGCCTACTTTTCCGTGATTGTCGTCGCCACTGACTATGGCGACGAAGCTGCGGGGATCGCCCTCGAAAACCTGGCCACGCACTCACCCAATTACTTCAGGGCATTCAAGCTCGTGTTAGCGTTGATGCAGCGCGATAGAGACGCAATAAAGAAGTTAAGAGCCATTCAACCGATGATCAATGAGACTGTCACGCAAGACCTGCTTGCAGCGGACCTTGGGCTGACGCAGGAAGAAGCCGAAGATCTGGTTGCAATATGCTGAGGTCAACGACATCTAAGGAGTTGATGGCTGCCGCGGTGCCGCCTAACAAATCGTTCGAGAGGGACGCTACGTCGGCAAGCCGACTTCGCGCCCCTCAACTCAAATGTTCCACACCCGAGAACAGCATGTCCCTGAAACTGGATGAACCACCGTTGACACCCGAACCCATTCAGATTGAAGGAAGCACCTCGTGAAGCCTCTGACTCCCAAAGATGTCCAGGCGGCGCTGGACGCCCTCGGATTGAACATCCGCGTACAACGCTTCAACGCCTCCACCGCCACGTCGCAGCAAGCCGCTGACGCCGTCGGCACTGAGCTTGGCAGTATCGTCAAGAGCCTCTGCTTCTTCATCGGCGAGGAGCCGGTCATCGTGCTCGGTTCCGGGGACCAGCGCATGGACGAGCGCAAGATTGCCGCGCTTCGAGGCGTGAGCCGCAAGAGGGTCAGAATGGCCACTGCGGCGCAGTCGGTGGAAGTGAGCGGCTACGCGCCCGGCGGTGTGCCGCCGTTGGGCCATCGGAACCGGCTGCCGATTTACATTGACGACATGCTGACGCGCTACGAAACCGTGTACGCGGCCGCGGGCGCGCCTGACGCCATCTTCCCGATCACGTTCAAGACGCTGGTGGAGGCGACCGGCGGCGCGGTGGCGGACATTGCGAAGAAAGACTGAGGCACGTCGTCCGTTCAACACCCAACGTCATCTTGCCCATCAGATCGACGACGTTAAAAAACCGTCAAGGTCATTTGAATGGGGACGCGCTACGAGTAGGAGTGCCCCATAGCTGCGTGTCGATAAATCCGAATCCGCCGGCTCGCTTCCGTGTTCGCGGTTGATACGCTGGCCGCTGAGAATGGGAGGAACACAGACAATCATGAACATTTCGATCATTCTTGCTCATCCTGACAAGGCAAGCTTCAACCATGCAATCGCGGCGACCGTTGTCAAGCAGATCGAAAGCAATGGACACGCCGTGTCTTTTCACGACCTCTATGCGGAGAATTTTGATCCTTTGCTTGTTTGCGGGGAGATTCCGAAGCATGCCGTATTGCCGGAGTCGGTCAAAAGCCATTGCGAGGAAATCCGACAAGCCGACGGCATTGTTGTCATCCATCCCAACTGGTGGGGGCAGCCCCCGGCAGTCCTGAAGGGCTGGATCGACCGGGTGATCCGGCCGGGGATTGCTTACGAGTTCCTGGAAGGGGATTCCGGCGAAGGCGTTCCCAGGGGCCTGTTGAAAGCTCAAGTCGCCGTCGTCTTCAACACGTCAAACACCACGCCGGAGAGGGAAAGACAGGTCTTTGGCGACCCCCTTGAGACCATCTGGCGAAACTGCGTCTTCGGCCTGTGCGGGGTCGGCGAATTTCACCGCCGTACGTTCGGCATGGTCGTGACCAGCACGGAGAGCGAGCGGGAAAGCATGGCTTGAAGAGGCAAGATCATTGCTCGACGGGATATTTCCGAAAACAGCAAGTTCAGATTTGCCTGCTCGGCAATAGTTCCATCTTTCCGCCGTGCCGGAACCACGGTCAATCCATCGTTCATTCATTCCGCAGCAAGACCCAGGGCCGGGCAGCCAGGACCGAGCGCATTCCGGCCAGGCCGCAGCCCAGCACCACCAAGAGTCCCAGGGCCAGCACCGTCAGCAGGGTGCCGGGGAGAAAGGTCCAGGGGTCGTCCAGGACGCGGCGCACGAACCACCAGGCCAGGCCCGTGCCCAGTCCGGCGGCCAGGGAGGCGGCCACGCCGCCCAGGAGCAGGAACTCCAGCCCCAGGGTGGTGACCACGTCCCGGCGGGTGGCTCCGCAGACCTTGAAGATCGCGGCTTCGTAGCGCCGCCGATCCAGCCCGGCCCGGATCACGCCGGCCAGCACCACGACCCCGGCCAGCAGGGTCATGGCCGCGATGGCCCGCACGCCCAGGCCGACCTGGTCCGTGACCCGGGCCACGTCTTCCAGCACGTCCCGGACATCCACGGCCACCACCCGGCTGAAATCCTCGGACAGGGCGGCCAGCAGTGCCGCCCGGCGGTCCTCCGGCGTTTCCGGCGCCAGGGAGACGGTGGCGATATGCGTGTACGGCGCGCCGTCCAGGATGCCGGAGGAAAAGATGATCGAGTGGTTCAGGGCCAGGGATTCCCAGTCCACCTCCCGCAAACAGGTGATCTCGGCATGGATTTCCCGGCCCAGAATATTCATGACCAGGGTGTCGCCCAGTCCGGCGCTCAGGCCGCGGGCAATGCCCTCGTCCATGCAGACCCGGGCCGGGCCGCGATAATCCTCCGGCCACCAGGACCCACCCACGATCCGGACGTCTTCCATGGGCCGGGCGGCAAAGCTCACCCCGCGTTCGCCGCGAATGGCCCATTCCACGGCAGGGTCCCGCAGGGCCTCTTCCGGGGTCAGGCCGGCGATGGCCGTGATTCGCCCGCGAATGGACGGCTGATCCTTCCATTCCAGCAGCTCCGGCCAGGCCCGCGCCGTCTCGCGCAACGCATCGACCCGATTCCGGGGAATGTCCACGAAAAAGAAGTCCGGCGCGTTCCGGGGCAGTTGACGGAGGAGCCGATCCTGAAAAGAGCCGTCCACCAGGGCCACGGTCACCAGCATGGTCAGCCCCAGGCCCAGGGAAAAGATCACGCTGGCGGTCATGGCTCCGGGTCGGTGCAGGTTGGCTACGGCCTGGCGCACCAGAGGGCCCGCCCAACGGGGACTGTGCCTGGCCCAATGACCACTGATCTTGGCAGCTCCCCATCCGGCGAGCCGGGCGGCCCCGTAAAACAGAACCACGCTGACCAGGGCGGCGCTGAAAAAAGCGAGCACGGTCCGGGTGTCGTCCACGGCCGTCGCCATCAACCCGGCCAAGGCCAGCCACGTCACGGCGACCATCATCCGTTCCCGGAAGCGCAAGGGCTGCGGAACAGGTTGGACATAACCACGGAACAGCTCCGCCGGACGAAATCGCAGGGCGAGATACAGAGGCCGGAGCACGAAGGCCAGGGTGGTGCACAGCCCCAGGATCAGGGCCGTGGCCAGCACGCCGGGGTACAGGCCCAAAACCGCTTGCAGCCCAAGACCCTTGGCCAAGGCCGCGGCCCCGAGGTTGGCCAGCCCGACGCCCAGGACCAGCCCCGCGAGGCCGCCGAGCAGGGCCATCACCAGGACCTGGGTCAGGCAGAAGATGAAGAGGGTCCGGGACGTGGCTCCCAGGCAGCGCATGGTGGCCAGGGTCGTTCGACGGCCCTCGAAATAGGCCTGGACGCTGCCGGCCACCCCCAACCCGCCGATGAGCAGGGCGGCCAGGCCCACGAGATTGAGGTACTTGGACAGATTTTCAATGGCCCGGGTCAGCCCTCTGGCCGCGGAGCCGTGCTCCCGGATCTGCCAGGAGGCTTCGGGAAAAGCGGTCTCCAGCTCGCCGCGCACGGCCCGCGCGGCTGCGGTCCGGTCGCCTTCAGGCGGCAAGGCCAGGCGCACCGCATACCGGATCAGGCTGCCGGGCTGGACCAGTCCGGTGGCCTCCAGGTCGTCCAGGGAAATCATCAACCGGGGGCCCAGGCCGAAGAACCCCGCGGCCTTGTCCGGCTCCCGCTCCAGCACGTCCACCACCCGGAAGGCCGCATCCCCAACGACTATCAGGTCTCCCACCTCGGCCCCGATCCGCGCCAGCAGCCCGGCTTCCGCCACTGCTTTGGGTACAGCTTTGGGCCCGGCCTTGGGCTCGGTATCCCCGGAGGTCAGCACGGTTTGGAGATCCGCCCCGGAGCGGAGCCGAGCCTGGCCATACAACGGATAATCCTGGTCCACGGCCTTGAGTTCGGTCAGGGTCGAGGCCCCGCCCGGTCCACGAGCCATGGCCCGGAGGGAGGCGACCCGGGACGTTGCCCCGAATGCCCGGAACGCTTCCACGGCAATGTCAGGAATGGGCGCATGGGCCTGGCGCAGTTCCAGGTCCCCGCCGAGAATGGCCCGGGTATTGTTCCGGATCCCGGCGTCCAGGGCCGCGGAGAGGGTCCCGATCCCGGCCACGGCCCCCACGCCGAGGACCAGACAGAGCAGAAAGATCCCGAACCCCTTGGGCCGGTTGCGGATCTCCCGCAAGGCCAGGCCCAAGGTGGTGCTCAGCGGGGTCTCCGCTTCCACGGGATTCTCTCCATCCGCCTTGCCATGGATGTTTCGAGCAATGCCGCTCATGCGCCGCCGTCCGCGCGGGGCTCCAGGCGACCGTCCCGCATCACCAGATGCCGTTTGCATTGCCCGGCCAGCGCGGCGTCGTGGGTCACCAGCACCAGGGCCGCGCCGTGCTCGTGTTGCAAGGCGAACATCCGGCGCATCACCTCGGACCCGGTGGCCGCGTCCAGGTTTCCGGTGGGTTCGTCGGCCAGCACGATCCGGGGCGCGTCGGCAAAGGCCCGGGCCAGGGCCACCCGCTGCTGCTCCCCGCCGGACAATTGGGCCGGGTAATGTCGCAGCCGTTCACCCAGGCCGACCCGCTCCAGCGACTCTCCGGCCTTGCGCTTTGCATCCGAGGCCCCGGCCAGCTCCAGGGGCAGCCGGACGTTCTCCAGCGCGGTCATGGTCGGCACGAGATGAAATCCCTGAAACACGATGCCGATCCGCCCGCGACGCAACCGGGCCAGGGCGTCCTCGCTCATGCGGGTCACCTCCCGGCCCAGAATCCGGATTTCGCCGGAACTGGCCGCTTCCAGACCGGCCATGACCATCAGCAGCGAGGTCTTGCCCGAACCGGACGGCCCGGTCACGGCCACGGTTTCACCGGAGGCCACGCTCAGGTTCACGCCGCGCAGAATCTTGACCGTGCTCCCGCCCGCGTCTAGGTTCAGCCGCACGTCGCGCAACCCGATCACCGGATGATCCTCAACATGACTTCCCTCGATTTCCGTCCGCATCACATTCTTGCCTTCCTGGTGGTGTTCATGACCTTCGCAACATCGCATACGCTTTCCGCTCCATCCACCGGCCACGCCGCACCCGGCAACGAGGCCGTGCTCCTGGCCTTCGGCGACAGCCTCTTCGCCGGGTACGGCGTGGCCGAGCAGGACGCCTTCCCCGCCGTGCTCGAAGCCCGACTGCGCGGGCAAGGCTATCCCGTCCGGGTGGTCAACGCCGGGGTTTCCGGGGATACCACGGCCGATGGTCTGGATCGGCTGGAATGGGTGCTGGCCGGGTTATCGGCGGATCGCCAAATTTTGGCAATTCTTGAATTAGGCGCCAACGACGCCCTGCGCGGCGTGAATCCGGACATCACCCGCCGCAACCTGACCGCCATGATACGGATATTCCAGGAACGCGGCATCCCGGTCTTCCTGGCCGGGATGTTCGCGCCGTTGAACCTGGGCCGGGACTTCGCCGCGCGGTTCAATGCCATCTTTCCGGACCTGGCCGAAACATTCGACCTGCCCCTCTACCCCTTTTTCCTGGAAGGCGTCGTCGGGAACCCGGCCCTGAACCTCGACGACGGCATCCATCCAAACGAGCAGGGCATCATCGTGATCACGGAGAACATCCTGCCCCTGATCGCCAATTTTCTGGGACAGCACGGGGTTCAGCCCATTCCATAGTTTCACCGTCTTTCCCCGGAGCCTTGTCCCGAAACGTGTCGTAGAACACGACCCCTGCGCGGTGGATATGTTCAGTTGCCCTTTGGCGATGAATTTGCCTAACTGACTCAATGCCTTGGTAACGTTGCTGAATCGTTGCAGCCAAAGGATGTCCTGCGTAATTATACTCCGCAAGGGCTGGTTTTTGGCTTTTTCGTTTTTGGCCACAGACGGGAAAGGCAGACGAAAAGGCAGACGAAGACGGTAGAGGGGAGTGAAACAAAAGCCCGATTTCTGGCCGTTCAGAGTATACGGCAATTCTCCATATTTTTCAGTGCGCGTCCAACCGGGCGTCACGGGCCCGGTTTTTGACAAACCAGGTATGGTGGATAGTGATCACAGCTTCGTTGACTTGGTGGAATCGGACACATAGTTTGTAGTCAGTTTGATTACAAAGGGGGCGATCATGCAGATGACAATCCGCATACCTGAAGAATACATGACTCGAGTCCACGATATTTCGTTACGAACCGGTCTGAAGAAGTCAGACATCGCCAGATTGGCCATCAAGGACTTTCTCGAACGTTTCGACGTCGTCCCAGGACAGGAGGATAAACCCATCAACAAGGCGTCGGACCTGATCGGAGTTGTCAACAGCGGAATTCCTGATCTGGGCCGTAACCACCGCCGTTACATTCTCAAGGGAATGCAGGGCCACGAATCGTGAATGCATTGTTGGATACCGGACCCTGGGTTGCGCTGATCGACGCAAGTGAAACCTCTCATGGGGCGTGCGTTGAGTGGTTTGGTTCGTTTTCCGGCAAGCTTTACTCGACGGAGCCCGTGCTGACGGAAGTCCTGTATCTTCTGAACTTTTCCCTGAAAGCTCAGCAGGCTGCCCTGGATTATGTCCTTCGAGGCATTGTCACGCTCGTTCCAGCTGATATTCAGTCACTGGAATCCGCCAAGACGCTCATGGGCAAATATGCCGACCTGCCCATGGATTTCGCTGATGCCAGCCTCGTTGTTCTTGCCTCGGAATCTCGGATATTGAATGTCGTGACCCTGGATGAGCGAGATTTCAGAGTGTATCGGACTCAGGAAAAAAAGGCTTTTGCCATTTTTCCTTGAGCATCATGATCAAGTTGCTTCCTGGGAGTTGGATTTGCGGGGATGCTTGTCATTACCTGAACCATTGTCGAAATGCTGCGCGGCCGCGCCGTGAGTGAGGAAACATGAAGCGCCCGTCTGAAGGACAACCGCCCGCGTCAGCCCCAGGCGCAATAGGAGGTTTCCGGCCACCTGGCGGCGGTAGTCGGCCGTGGCGCGGATGTCGTCGATGGGGCTGACCGCTTCGCGGATCAGGCGGGCGGCCTGGGTGAGGGCGCTTGGGCTGAGCTTGCGACCGACCAGGGCCTTTTCCGCCTCGATTGGACGAACCACCGTGGGGCCGACGCTGCCCAGGGCCAGCCTCGCTTCCTGGACGATCCCCCGCGGCCCGGTGCGGACCAGTGCGGCCAGGCTGACCACGGCAATGGCCAGGGCGTTGCGCCGGCCGACTTTCTCGAAGTGCTGGACCTGAAAGCCCTCGGCCAGGGGGACGCAAATTTCGGTCAGGATTTCAGCGGCCCGCAACGCGATCCGGCCCGGGCCGTGAATGAAATCGGCGATAGGCAGACGGCGTTCCGTATCGCGGGAACGCAGCACGACCTCGGCTTCCAGGACGTACAGCGGAGTCAGCCCGTCCCCGGCCGGGGAGGCGGTGCAGATGTTGCCGCCAAGGGTGGCCATGTTCCGGATCTGCGGACCGCCCAGATGGGCCAGGGCCCGGACCAGGATCGGCGCGTGTTCGCGGACCAGGGGCGAGTCCAGGCAGGCCCGGTGCGTGACGCAGGCCCCGATGCACAGCATGCCCCGCTCCACGCGGATGGTTTGCAGCTCGGGCAGGCGCTCCAGGCAGATCGCGGTGTCGAATCGCCCCAGGCCATTCCTGAGGCAGACCAGCAGATCGGTCCCCCCGGCCATCAGCGCCGCGCCGGGATTGTCCGCCAGCATGGCCCACAACTCGTTCATTTCGCGGGGCAGCAGAACAGCTTTCATGCCTTTTCCTCCGGTTCGACCCGGTCTTGGTCACGGGCCACGGACTCCACCGCGTCCACGATTTTTTGGTACCCGGTGCAGCGGCAGAGGTTGCCGGAAAGGGCTTCACGAATGGCCTGACGATCCGGACATGGCCTTCGAGCCAGCAGATCCGCGGCCGTTACGACCATCCCGGGCGTGCAGTAACCGCATTGCACGGCCCCGCGTTCGGCAAAGGCCCGCTGGACCGGATGTGGGTCCGTGCCCGACCCCAGCCCCTCCACGGTGACGATGGATCGTCCCTCCAACTGGACCGCGAGCATCAGACAAGACAGCTTGGGCACGCCGTCCACCAGTATTGTACAGGTCCCGCATTCCCCACTGCCGCAGCCTTCCTTGGTTCCCAACAGCCCGAGATCTTCGCGCAGCAGATCAACCACCCGCCGGTCGGGTTCAGTTTCCAGTTCCAATGGCCGACCGTTAATAACGCAGCGCACGATCATTTCTTCCTCCGTTTCATGGCCTTCAGCACGCGTTCCGGGGTTAACGGGGCTTGGCAGACGTCAGCGCCGCACGCTGCATGCGCGGCATTGGCCACGGCGGGCAGGGGACCGTTCATGCCCACTTCGCCCACGCCCTTCATTCCAAAGGGGCCGCTGGGTTCTTCCACGTCGCAGGCCGGCGAAACCATGTCCGGCACGTCCAGGGCAGTGGGAATAATGTATGTCGTCAGGGTGTCCGCCAGCACCCGGCCTTCCTGGATATGCATGTCCTCGCTCAGAGCGTAGCCCAGCCCTTGGGCCACGGCCCCGTGGACCTGCTGCTCAAAGGCCTGGGGATTGAGTACCCGCCCGGCCTCGGTCACGGCCAGATACCGGCAGACCTCCACCGCGCCGGTCAGCTCGTCCACTTCCACGAACGCCGCGTGAGCCGCATGAGCGAACAGCAGGTGCGGGAAACCGATCCGGAATTCCCGTCCGCCGCTGACGGCATCCGGGGCCACGGGCATGAACGCCTCGGCCACGGCCTGGCGGTCGGCCTGGGAAAAGAAGGCCCCCAGCCTGGTCAGGGGCAGGTCCCGGCCCGTGGGCAGATGGCGGATCAGCCCGGGCAGCAGGGCCAGGTCCCTGGGTTCCTCCAGAAAAAAGAACATCGCGGCCCGGGCCAGGAGCTTGGCCTTCAGGTCCTCACAGGCCGGAATCAGAGCCTTGCCAAAGGTGTATGTGGTCCGTCCGGCGGAAGAGGATCCCGACGGGTGGCAACGGCTGGTATCGGGTTGCACCATCTCCAACCGGGAAGCGTCCTGGCCGAGGATTTGTCCGGCGATCTGGGCATAGGCCGTGGCATTGCCCTGGCCCATGTCCGCTACCCCGCTGAAGATGCGGAACATGCCCTCCGGCGTCAGCTCGACCTTGGCTATGGCCGAGTCCGGCAGACCCCGGCCGTAGCCCATGGCATTGTGCACCGCGGCCAGGCCCACGCCCCGGCGCTTGAAACGCGGGGCCTGGGCCACCCAGGTTTCACGTTCGCGCCACAGGGAATGCTCGGCAACCTTGTCCAGGCAGTCCCTGATGCCGGTCGACCCGGTCACGGTCACGCCGCAGGCGTTGCGATCCCCCCGGTTCAGGGCGTTTTTGCGCCGCAAATCCAGGGGATCCATACCCAGTCGGTTCGCCAGGCGATCCATGATCCGTTCCATGCCGAAGCTGACCTGGGCGACGCCAAAACCGCGCATGGCTCCGGCCACCGGATTATTCGTGTATGCAGCCCGACCTTCGATCTGGACGTTGGGCACGCGGTACGGCCCGGCGGCATGTTCCAAACCCAGGGCCAGCACCTCCCCGCCCAGATGGGCGTAGGCCCCGGTATCCAGCAGCAGGCGGCAGTGCAGGGCCAGCAGGGTTCCGTCCTTGTCCGCACCCAGTTCATAGTTCATCCGGGCCGCATGGCGGGTGTATCCGGCCAGAAAGCTTTCCTCCCGGTCCCAGCACATCTTCACGGGGCGACCTTTGGCGTGCATTGCGGCCAGGACCAGCAGACACTGCACCGTGGCGCCGTCCTTGCCGCCGAAACCACCGCCGAGATAGGGCGCGACGACCCGGATCCGGGTGGGGTCCAGGCCCAGGGCGTAACCGATCTCGAAGCGGTCCCGAAACGGGGCCTGGGTGGAGACGACCATGTGCAATATGCCCTCCTCGTCCTGCCAGGCCACTCCGTTTTCCGGTTCCAGATAGGCGTGACGCTGGGCCGGAACCGCATACCCGCCGCGCACCCGTACCGGACAGTCGGCCAGGGCCGCCTTGCCCCGGCCCGTGATGATGGACGAGCCGACCAGCAGATTGCCCTCGTCCCGCCCGTCATGCACCAATGGCGCGCCTTTTCGCAGGGCCGGTTCCGGGTCGAACACCGCGGGCAGGGGTTCCAGGTCGACACCAATCGCAGCCAGGGCCTCGGCCAGCGCGCTCTTGGTCTCCGCCAGGACCAGGGCCACGGGATCCCCGCAATGGCGGACCTTGGTTCCGGCCAGCACGGGCTGGTCCTTGTGCAGGATGCCCTGGCGGTTGGTTCCGGGCACGTCTTGGCGGGTCAGAATACGGATGATTCCGGGCAGGGACTCGGCCCGGGAGATGTCAACGCTTCGTATCCGGGCATGGGGAACCCCGGCGCGGCGAGCCCCTGCCCAGAGCAGGTTCGGCGGATACTCATCCACGGCGTAGCGTTCCGTCCCGCAAGCCTTGGCCAGGCCGTCGATGCGCGGCACGGAACGTCCGATTTCCAGCTGGGGAGCGGGCGCAAGGTGATTGAAGCTCATGAATGGGATTCCTGGTTGACGTTCAAACAGGCAAGGCATACCAAACGCAAACACGTCGTTGTCCATGATGCCTGCATGCAGCTTTGGCTGCTGATTCCGTGATCTGTCAAGTGCCGGACCGGGAGGAATGTTCGGAAAGATCCCTTACGCATCCTTCGCGACGCAGGTAACACATAAAAGTGCTGAAGGCCGGTGGTGCATGCCGCACGACCTCCAGCATTCAGGCTGTATCATGTCCATGAACACCTCCGCTGAATCGCCAGATTCCCTGTTCAGCTTTGAATTCGTCGCCTTGAGCGCCATAAGCTTTCTGGCGTTCTGCAATCTGTCCCTGTTCTACGGCTTCAACGCCTACCTGGAGGGGCTTGGGGTGGCGGCGGCTTGGCGCGGCGTCCTGATCGGCCTGGAACCAGCCACGGCCTTTGTCCTGCGACCGATCATCAGCCCATGGCTCACGCCCCGCAACAGCGTCCAGGTCATCGGCGTGGGTCTGGTCCTGATCATGCTTGCCCTGCTCGGGTACTCCCAGGCTGAAAACCTGTGGACCCTGGGCCTGATCCGGATGCTGCACGGCGCCGGCTTCGTGGTGATGATTTCGGCCTGTGTGAGCGTGCTGGTTCTTTTCATTCCTGAAGGTCGCAGCGGGCAAGGGTTCGGGGTGTTCTCCATCACCACCCTCCTGCCGTACGCGGTGCTGCCGCCCCTTGTGGAGCCGCTGCTGGTTGCGGTCGGCGACGCCTCACGGGTTTACACCCTGTTTTCGCCCTTGTTCGTGCCTGCCCTGTTTCTGCTGCCGGCCGTAGGTCGCGGGGTCCGCCGCCGCGTGGCCGACCTGCCGGACAAGGCCATGCAACGTCCACGGCTCAAGGACCTTGTCGAGGATCTCCGCACGCCAGGTATTCCCAGGCTGCTGACGGCCAACCTGCTGTTGTTCATCGCCACCACCACGGTCTTCTTCTATATGAAGGATCATCTGTCGGCCCTGGGTGGCGGCAACCCAGGTTTTTTCTTCAGCATCTCCACCGGTGCGACCATTCTGGTGCGCATCGCCTGCGGCAAGCTTCTGGACAGGGTCAACCGGGCGGCCATGCTCGGGCTGTTTCTGCTGGCGCTGGCCGTGTGTTTTCTTCTCTTCAGCCTGGCTGAAACCCCGGACAAGATCCTGATCCTGGCCGGACTGTACGGCGTTTGTCTGGGGTTTGTCATGCCCCAGCTCAACGCCGCCATGTTCGTCATCTCGCCGCGACATCTGCGCGGGTTGAACACGAACATGATGCTTTTCACCATGGACGCCGGCTTTTGGATGGGGCCGATGCTGGCGGGAACGCTGCTGGCCATGGGTGTGGCCTATGCGGAATTGTTCCTGGCTTTCGCGGTCCTGCCCCTGGCTGGATCCGTGATCGCCTGGAGCATGGTCGGACTGCTGCGGGTCACGCAACACAACGCGGAAAAATGATCCGGAGGAGACGTTTTCCTGGTGCATGGCCGCGTCAACCTTGGGGGAGAGGGGACCAGGGCAATTTTGTTCTCACCAAATTTTCCTGCAAAGACGGCTGGTTTACCCTGTTTGGAACGGCTCGAAACTCCATCACCGGCCTCGTACCATCAAGCCGTTGCGCTTTAATAACAAGATGTTGTGCTCTTTGGATGGGCAACGGCTTGATGAACGATTCCTGGTTCAGTCAGACAGTCGATCCGTCCCAAACAGGGCAAACCAGCCTCATAACTTCAGGTAGTTACGTGAGAACAAATTTGCCCTGGAGAGGGGCTGTTTTTTCCTGCTCCGCCCTGATCCGCTCCAGCAGGGCCCGGGCCTTGTCATTATGCAGCCTGATGGCGGCATAGTCCGGCCGCTCCAGGATCTTCTGCATCAGCAGACCGTCGCTGTCGAACCAGCGCGGCAGGTAGCCGCCCAGGAACCATCCCCCGGCGCACAGCCGTTCGACGGCCCCGCCCACCTCCGCCTGCCCCAGGTTCAGGAACGCCTGGAGCGTCACGCACCCTGCCCGCAGGGCCTCGCTTTCCAGCCCTTCCAGAACACCGGGAAAATCCGCGCCCAACAAGGGGAACTGGAACCGGGCCGTGCCCGTGCCGGGAAAGACCTGCACCTGGTGAACGGTCCGGCCGTCCGTCGGCAGGGTGTCGGACGCCTCGGCAAACGTGCGCTGGAAATCCCGGTCCGCCAGGATGAAATCCAGAATATCCCGGTGCCTCTCAGGCAGGTGAACCCTGTGCGGTCGGTCCCGGACGGTCTTGAACTGCAGGAAGCAGGACATCCGGCCCGAGGCCCCGTCCCAGCCCTGGCTCGGGGGCAGCAGGCCCAGCTGCACGGCGTAGTCGGCCATCTTCGCCTGGACGCCGAAGAGCTGGGTCACGATGTGATTGGTCACGGGCTCGGCGTAAATCCCTTCCACGGGCAGGCTTTCCGCCAAGGGTCCGTGGATGTACGTGTTGATCATCTCGGCGATGTTTCGCCTCCGGTGGCTTTTCAGCACCAGATACTGCCCCACTTCCAGCAGCCCGGCAAAGGGCGGCGAGCTGCGGTAGAGCGCTCCGTGGGCGACAATCACCCCGTCCTCGGTCTTGCAGACCACGGAGCTGAGCTGTTGCTCCCGGTTCAATTCCAGAATCCGCCGCGGAATATAGTAGTCCTCCACGGGATAGGCGTCGCCGTACACCGCGTGGTAGAGTCGGGACACGCCGGTTTCGTCCCCTGGGGCGAACAGGCTGAGCGCAACCTCCTGCTCCACGTCCGCCGTCAGCGGGTCGGCCGCAAAGCGTTCGACGAAATACTGCTTGTCTTCGGGCATGATCGATCTCCTTCCGGTCAGTGCAGGGCCGCGACAACACCGCCCACCGCCTGCACGGTTCGGCCTTCGGCGGCAATGTCCCGGGTCAGTTTTTCCACCAGAACTTCCAGGGACTGTTCGTCGTCGTTCCAGATCAGGGGGCGGGAATCCTGCTGGGTATGGCCCAGGACATCCAGCACCGCCTGGTACAGGCCCGCGCCGGCAGGCGAGAGCAGGGGGCGCGGGTCGTGGCTGTCGGACATCCGGGCCGCGCGCAGGGACACGGCCTGGACCCCGAAGATCAGGGCCATGGCGGTGTAGGATTGCAGGGAGCGGATGGATGTGCGGGCCAGGACCGCGGAGTTGAAGCCCTGGCTGTTGATGTTCTGGTTGAACTGCTCGGCGTGGGTCGGGAAGCGGTCGGCAATGGGCGCGCCGTGGTAGGACAACAGGGGCATGATGGAGTTGGCCGCGATCTGCAGGCCCTTGAGCCCCATGTTCACCTTGCGCTCCGGGTTGCCCACCAGGGAGGCCGGCAGGCCGGCGTTGAATTCCGGAGCCGCGAGCAGGGCGATCTGGGTGTCCATGTGCTTGGCCGCCAGGCCCAGGTAGTAGCGCAGATGGTCCATCCACACGGCCACGTACTGGCCGAGGAAGTTCCCGCTGTGCAGGCTCAGGCAGTTGTCGCCGTCAATGAGCGGGTTGTCGTTGGCCGAATTCATCTCGGTTTCCACGGCCGCGGCGGCCAGGCGCAGCCCGTCCAGCACCGGGCCCACGAACTGGGGCAGGCAGCGCAGGGAATAGCGGTCCTGGGCCGGCTGCCCGTCCAGCACCTCGTGGTGGCCGTCCAGCTCGTTGCGGCACATGGCTGACCCGTCCAGGAGCCGGAGCATCAGCTCCGCGGCCAGGACCTGGCCGGGATGCGGCTTGAGCTTCTGGATGAAGGGATGAAAGGACTGGTTGGTGCCGCGCAGGGCCTGGATGACCAGGGCGTGAAAGCCCAGGCACAGGGCCGTCAGGCGGCGGGCGTCGTAGAGGCAGTTGGCCGCGATCCCGGTCATCACCGAGGTGCCGTTGACCATGCCCAGGCCCTCCTTGGGCCCCAGGGTGAAGGGCTTCAGGCCAAGGCGCTCCAGGGCCGTCAGACAGCTCACGGTTTCACCGCGCATGTCCACCTGGAAGCAGGGATCAGCCCCGACCAGGGCCCCGGCGATGGTGGCCAGGGGCGCCAGATCCCCGCTGGCCCCGATGGAGCCCATGTCCCGGACCAGGGGCGTCACGCCGTTGTTCAGAAAGAGCACGGACCGGTCAATGAGTTCCCGGCGCACGCCCGAGGCCCCGCGCAAGTGGGAATTGACCCGCAGGAGCATGGCCGCGCGCACGTCCTCCAGGGGGAGATATTTTCCGGCGCAGACGTTCAAAAAGCGCAGCAGGTTGTTTTGCAGGGCGCAGAGGTCGCTTTCGGGGATGGTCACGTCGGCCATGCCGCCGAACCCGGTGTTCACCCCGTAGATGGGCTCGCCGGTGCGCACGGCCCATTCGATGAACGAGGCCGAGGCCTCGACCCGGTCCATCACGGCCCGGTCCGTGGTCAGCCGGACCGGCCTGGCGTGCCGGGCCCCGGCCACCACTTCATCCACGGTCAGCCCTTCGCCGGACAGAACCACTTCCTCGATCCGGGCGGCCTGGAGCCATTCCCGGTCCTGGGCCGTGGCCGGGGCGGGCCGCTTGAGCGGCGAGGCGCAGGCCGGGTTGGACTCGATGTCCCGCAGAATCAGATCCAGGATGCGGTGGGCCCGCTGGGAATAGAGCTTGATGGAATCAGCCCCGGGCATGTCCAGGACCTTTTGCATCAGCAGGCCGTCGGTCTCGAACCAGCCCGGCAGCAGCCCGCCCAGGAAATAGCCCTGCTCGCGCAGGGCGGTCACGGCCTGGCCGCACCAGGACTCGCCGAGATTGACGAACACCTGGAGCACCCGGGCCCCGGACGTGCCGGTTCCGGCTCGGGAATCCGCGGCCAGGGCCTGGGACTCGAAACCGGCCAGGCTGCGCTCGAAATCCGGCCCCAGGGTCAGGACATGCATCCGGGCCACCTGGGCAAAGGCGAAATATTCCGTGGAAACCCGGGTGGCAATACCCGCCGGGGGCTCGTCATCGCCCGGCAGCACGAGGCGGTCCAGCCGGGCGTCCTGCAGCAGATAATCAACCGCTTCCTGGTAAACGGCCGGGACATGCAGCCGGCGCTGTTCATCCCGGGTGCGGCCGAACAGCAGGAGCGTGGAAACGCGGTCGTCCGGATGCTCCGTGGTCCCATAGGCAGCCGCGGGCATCAGCCCGATTTCCAGGGCCGTTTCCACCAGCCCGCACATGGCCGCGAACTTCTGGGTGACCACCTGATGGCAGGGGGCCTCGCTGAAAAAGACCTCCACGCCGTGCCGGGGAATGAGCGCGTCGCGGATGAACTCCTGCAGGGCCAGGGGAACCTGGGTGCCGCGGTAGGCCGGATGGACCACGTGGGAGCCGATTTCATAGACGCCGTGATGGGGCGCGGAGCTGCGGAACAGACTGCCGTAGCCGACGATGTCGCCGCCAGGGGTGCGGGCTACGGCGCTGTGGACCAGACCCAGCCGGTTCTCCTCCAGCAGCCGCTCCGGGATGTAATAGGTCTCAAAGGGAAAGGAGCCGCCGAACACTGCGTAAAAGAGCCCGGCCACGCCCCAGGCGTCGTCCATGCCGTCGCCCATGCCGCCGCCCTTGTCGTTGTTGGCGCGCAGCCCGTCCACGGTGAATGCCTGGCCGGGTTCGATTGTCCGGACTTCGGCTTGCAGCCTGGACAGGGCCTGGTCCAGGGTCATGGCCACCTGCCTGGTGTCAACGGTCCAGTCGGCCAGCTTGCCCATTTCGTTCTTGGGCAGTTCCGGGCCAAAGGTGACGGCGCCCGGCTGCTCGACCCGGTACAGCCGACCGGCCAGATGGACGCGCAACGCGTCGCGCATTGCCGGGCCCGGCGTGAACCCGTCCTTGAGCACCACGAAGGCCTTCAGCCGGTCGCCCTCCTCCCGGCGCATCAGCCGCACCGCGCAGTCGGCCACGGCCTCATGGGCCAGCAGCGCCTCCCGGACCCGGGCCGGATAGACGTTGATCCCGGCCACCTGGACCGCGCTGTCCAGGCGCTTCTTGACGAAAAACCGGGTCTCGTCCACCCATTCCAGGGCGTCCTGGAAGGCAAAGGGCTCGGATTGGCCGCCGTCTTCCAGGTCGCGCACGAACTGGTCCTCTCCGAATCGTTTCCAGGTGGCCATCAGGGTCAGGGGATCGTCGGGATTGGAGCGGTGGCCCATGGCCCCGCTTTCCGAGGATCCGTAGATCTCGAACATCACCTGCAGCCCTTGGCGCTTGAGGGTGCGGATGATTTCCGGCGGACACGGTCCGGTGGACGTGACCCCGATCACCCCGGCCGGAAAACGCTCCTTGGTTTCGGAACACAGCCTCCAGATGTGCGGGAACCCGATCAGCGCATCCCCCGGGGCCAGATCCTTGATGATCCGCGCAGGCCGCTTGAAGCGCAGGTCGCACCGTTGCGCCCCCAGAACCTTGGGAATCAGAACCGTGTAGATGAAGCCGTAAATATGGTGCGGCGGGACGAGGCCCAGAATCCGTTTGGTCCCCTGGAGCATTTCGGCCAGATGCAGGGCGTCCTGCTCCAGGAAGTAATAGTCCCGTACAATGGGCTTGGGCTCGCCGGTACTGCCCGAGGTGTAAAAGGTGATCACCCGGGGCCTGGGCCCGACCTGTTCCAGCAGATGCCCGGCCCACTGGCCCAGGGTGGCCAACCCGCCCAGCCCGCCCAGCCTGACGGACGCCTCCGCGGCCAGGCCGAAAAACCCGCCCACCCGGGAGGCAACCAAGGCCAGTTGGTCCGGGGGGATCGCCAGGGGTTCCTGGGCCAGGGCGCTGTCCGGGGTAAGCAGCAACTCATCCCCGAACACGTCGGACGTTTTGCGCAGCTTCTTCAGTTCGGCATAGACAATGGCCCGCGTGAGATGAAAATAGTCGTCCAGGTCAAGCGATATCTTCCCCATGGCGAGGGTCCTCCGAGGTGAGTGGATGTGAGGGTGAACGTTCTTTGGATAAGAAACTGTCTGAAAAATATGCAGGTCTACCAGTGATGATTCAAGACTGGTTGCGGATAGTCGCTATTTGTGCCGTACAGTAGGGGCGACCGGCAGGTCGCCCTTATGCCTGGACATGAACAACCTCACCTACAGAATTCAACATCATTATCGCAATGATTTGATCCAGTCCCAGAATTTTCAGACAGTTTCTGAGGAGTTATTCCTCTGCCTTTACAATGGCAATTCATGACCGGCGCTGCTCAGGAACGATTCAACGTCCCTGCCCAGCCAAATTCCGTGACGATGAAGGCGATTGAGCGCTTCCTTGGTATTTAGTGGGAATCCGTGCTGTTTCGCTTTGACGAGAATACCAACCGACCCGGTCACGGCCAGGCCGTGCAACCGGGCGACACGCCTTCCCATTTTCTCGTCAATGCAAACCAGTCCGAGTCCGAGATCAAGCGCGGTGTGGATGACCGCTGCTTCGCCACTGTCCAGTGAGTTTTTCAAAAAAGGGGGTACGTTTTGTGGCCTGGTTAACCGTTCGAGCCAGTTGTCCGTCGTGAAGGCCGCCACCGCGGGAGCTTGTGAACCGCCTGCAAGGATTTCCTGCTGGACTTCATGGGGCACGATCACGCGATCATAACAGATGCGCAGGATGTCCAGGCTGCCGGTTGCCACGGCCAAGGCAATGATTGGCGTTGTATTGATGACCAGCATCCGATGAGCAGCGAGGGGTGCATCAGGCATTGCGCAGGTCCGATTCCAGTTCGTCCCGAGACAGATCGATCATGGGCACGCCATACTCGCCGAGTTGAAGCAAAAAATGGACCCGTTCCATATTCAACATCCGAGCCGCGATTCCCGAGGATATCTTACCCATTTCATAAAGCTTCGCGGCCATGGCCATTTTGGCTTGCCTGGCGAACTCTTCCGGTGTGCAGTGAACGGCATCCGGCAGCATCTGGGGGATTTCAATGGTCAGAAGCATGTTTTTTTCCTTTCTTCAAAGTCTAACGGTATGATTCGTCGTCAGCCGGACCGGTTTGCCGTGTCTGGCCGCGGCCATCATTTACTCCACGGACTGCCCTTCGCGGGACGGGATCACTGCCTTGATCCGGACGGTCGCGGTCGGAGCGGATCAGCTCCAGAAGCATCCGCGCCTCTTCGGGATGCAGCTTGATCCGGGAAAAGTCCGGTTCTTTGGCAATTTTTTGCAGCAGCAACCCATCCTGATCATACCAGAGCGGCAGCAATCCGCCCAGGAAATACCCCTTGGTCCGGGCCGCGTCCACTGCCCCGGTGCAGCCCGCTCGCCCCAGGGGCAGCACGATCTGATAGACGTGACGCTCCGGGAAGTCCTGTTCCATCCGGGCCAGGACGGCGCCGAAGTCCGGCCCGATCCGGTCCACGGTCATTTTGACCAGATCAGCCTTGTCCATGGGCTGGATCGCTGCCTCGGTGGTGCCGCTCGGGCCGGGATCGTCCCGGAATTCGCGATCCAGGTCGCGGCTGGCGTACAGGGCGCGCAAGACGTCGGCGTATCGGCGCGGAAGATGCACGGCGTGGGGCCGGTCCCGCAGGATGATGAACCCGTCCAGCAGGCTGATCCGGCCTGAGCCCGGCCCGGCGTGTTCTTCGGGCCTGGGCGGCATGGCCTCGATTTCCAGGGCGCCGTAGAAGCTGTTGTATTTGATGCCCATTTTCTGGGTGGTGACATGGTCGCAGACGGTCTGCCCGTAAATGACGTCCACTCCCAGGCGCTCGGGCGGGGCGGTATTAATCCTGGCGACCAGACGCATGGCCAGGGAAGAGGTGCGGTAGGCCGGATGCACGATCCAGGATCCGGCCTCCATGATCCTGTGTCCCGGAGGGTTGCGGAACAGGGCGTACAGGCCGACGATATCGCCCTTGTCCGTGCGCCCGAGCACCTGGTACAGATCCGGCCCGGCATTCAGCCGGACCAGCTCCTCCGGATCATAGACATAATCCACCGGAAACATCTCGCCGTACACGGCGTGGAACAGCCGGGCCACGCCAAGTCCGTCTTCGGGCCGGAACTCGTCCACCACGAACTTCTGGCCGGGTTCGATGACATGGGGCGCGGCGCGCAGGGCCGCGAGGCATTCTTCCCTGGATTTAGGCATGGGGTTCTTCCTTTTCAGTGCGATGGGCGATTGGCTGCGAGGCTTCAAGCTTTCGCCATGAACATGCCGGTTTCCCGTGGGGGAAGCGGGAGTTCAAGGTAATCACGCATCATCAGAAGCCGCAAGCCCCGCGACAAGTTCATACGGACTTTTGATTCCGATGCAACGGTTCTTAACTGATAACGAAACGACCAGAGCCAGATACGATTGCTTCCACTCAAAATGTCGTTTAATGGCTTCAACATTTGGTACGTTATCGGTTTCCCGAACTGAGTGTTGAAAAAGTCCTTATCCGGCAGTTCGTTCAAAAACCCCAAGTGCAAGGAGTAAAAAAACTTCAAGGTCGAAGCGTATTTATTCATACGTGAGAGTTTGAACTTTTTGCGGCGACGCAGCAATTGGGGAGTTTTTCAACGGACTGCTAAGCCAGTACAGAAATTTGGCGATGTCTTCCCGATATACGTGATAACGTTCCGATGGGACACTGGCCTTCAGGAGCATTAGGATTTTGTCCTCCTTCCTGAGTTTTTTGCCACAGACGAGAAAGGCAGACAAAGAAGGACTTTTCTCCGCCGACTTGGCTGGAGAAAAACACTTCGCGCCGCAGGCGCAGGCAGCTATTTCAGCCCATTGTTTTTGTTAATGGGCTGAAACGTTCTTCCGTCTGCCTTGTTCGTCCTGCATGGTCAAGCGAAGCGGGTGGCTAAAAATTAATGTATTTCAAACACTAAATGATCAAAAAAGGCCATGCGGGGACAGACACCTAATACTCCCCCAACCTTCAAGACCTTCTCCCAGTCGGCAAAGGTGATCACGGTGTATCCATCATTTCCTCCGAGGTTGGCTTTATGCTCCGCTCTTGTGGTGAGTATTTGGCTGCCGCACGACACCGGAACAGCTTCCTGACTACTCTCGGATCGCCACGAATTCTGGCAGTGCCAACCAAGTGGGCGCAAACAGTGCGGCTTTAAGCGGTTGGCGTTTTTTTGTAATATATTGGATTTCTACAGTTTTACTCATGGCATGAATAGTGCTATAAGAGATGCAAGGCCATAACGGTCCAACCTCAACAGGAGAAAAAATCATGAAAAAGCTTTACGCGATTGCAACCATGGCTTTCGTACTCTGCCTGACCGGGCTGGTCCTTTCAGGCACGGCCTTTGCCGACAGGTGCGTGGACAATGGAGACGGAACAGTAACGGATAACGGAACCGGCCTGATGTGGCAGAAGGAAACGGCTGGTCCAACGGACTGGGATACGGCCATGAGCTATGCCCCTAGCCTTTCCTTAGGTGGACATTCCGGCTGGTGGTTGCCGAGCAAGGATGAATTGTTGGGGCTGTACCATTCACCGTGTAAATCTTTAATGGAAGTGGTGTCGTCCGGTTACTGGTCGTCTACTACCAACGCCAACAATACGAACAACGCGTGGCACGTCAACTTCAACAACGGAAACGTGAACAACAACAATAAGTCGAATAGCAGCTACGTTCGTGCCGTGCGTGATGCACATTCAAATACCAAGGTTATAAGAAAATATTAATTACTGGATGTTCCTCCGCAGGCTGATTTGGAGCCTCGACACTTGCCTGGAGTATCTTTGTCCCTGGGTCAACTTATCTCCCCCCTGCTCAACGCCGCCTGTCCCTTTCGGGATGGGCGGTTTTTTTCTGGATCGTGATTATCACAAAAGCCGAGACGCCACTCTCCAGACTTTGGTCAGGAAGAAAGGACGGAGGCGGCCCGTCGCCCAGGCGCTTGCTGAGCTTGGTGTGGCGAGCTTGAGGGCGGTGCATCCTGGGAAATCGGGGTCAGGTCTTGTATTTTAATTTTCCGGCTCGTCAGCAAAATTTGTGGGTGAACACTGGTTCGGGCAGATCTCCAAGTGTATGATATAAGGCAATTTTTTGCACTTCGATGCTCCGAAAAC
>NZ_FXUJ01000032.1:0-28329 GCF_900182865.1 Desulfonatronum zhilinae | reverse complement strand
AATAACTTGCATGTTGGGGCATTTCTTTCTCTGGCATCTGAAACTCATTTTGGAAAAAAAAAGCACCATCCATTACGCTCTCGTTGCTTAGGTTTCTATTCAAAGGCCTACTGAAATTGAGGATACTTGATTTACAAGCCTTACTGGATCAGGTTGCCTGGGTCCAAAAAAGGAACCATAGGGCTCGGCTATCACACAGGCGAAGGAAGCAAGTCTTAGACCAAATTGAGTAAGTTGCGTTGTAGGGTTAAGGACCACTACACCTTCGACTTCCTGGAACTGGCTGAAGAACACAATGAGCGCCAGCTTGAACGAGCCTTGGTCGCCAACCTGCGAAATTTTTTAGCTGAATTAGGCGGAGCCTTCGCTTTCATTGCCAACCAGTACCGCCTTGAGGTTGCCGGCCAGGAATATTTTGTTGATTTGCTGCTGTTCCATCGACGCCTGCGTTGCCTGGTGGCCATTGAACTCAAAATTAGGGATTTCAAGCCGGAACATAAAGGCAAGATGGAGTTCTACCTTGAAGCGCTGGAGAGAAGTGAAAAACTTCCGGAAGAAAACCCGCCCATTGGCATCATCATTTGCCGAGGCAAAAACAAAACCATCGTCGAATACGCCCTGCGCAATGCCGTCCGCCCGCTGGGTGTCGCCACGTATTCAGTCGTCCCCACACTGCCTGAACGCTATCAGGCTGATCTCCCAAGCCCGGAAGAGATCGCCCATCGGCTTCGACAGTGGGAACCTGCTCAGGCTTTGAAGACGCTGGAATGACCATTTTAAACCACTAATCGACACTAATCTTCACTAATTTTTTTTATTAGTGTGAATTAGTGAAAATTAGTGGTTAAATATCAAGGGGCATCACCACGTGAGCAATCGTTTCCTGGTTATCGGCAGCAACTGCTTTTCCGGCGCATCGTTTGTGCGCCATCTGCTGGAGCAGGGGCATGACGTCCTGGGCGTCAGCCGCTCCGAGGAACCGCACCCTGTCTTCCTGCCCTACAAATGGCTGACCGCCGGGCAGGAGCGGTTCCGCTTCGAGCAGGTGGACCTGAACCATGACCTGGATCGACTGATGGAGCTGGTCCGGTCTTGGCGGCCCGGATACATCGTCAACTTTGCGGCCCAGGGCATGGTCGCCCAGAGCTGGCTGACCCCGGAGCACTGGTACCAGACCAACGTGGTGGCCCAGGTCCGGCTGCATGATCAGCTGCGCAAACTGGACTTTCTGGAAAAATACGTTCACGTAACCACCCCGGAGGTTTACGGCAGCACGGACGGGTGGATCACGGAGCATTTTCATTTCGCGCCCAGCACGCCTTATGCCGTGTCCCGTTCGGCCTGCGATCTGCATTTGATGAGCTTTTTCAAGGCCTACGGCTTTCCAGTGGTGTTCACCCGGGCAGCCAATGTCTATGGCCCGGGCCAGCAGCTCTACCGGATCATCCCCAGGGCTATGCTCTTTGCCCGGACCGGGCGCAAAATGCAGCTGCACGGCGGCGGGCATTCCATCCGGTCTTTCATCCATATCCAGGACGTGGCCGAGGCCACCCTGAAGGTCGCCCTGCACGGCGAACCGGGCAGTTCCTATCATATTTCAACCAGATCCACGATCTCCATCCGGCAACTCGTGGAGCAGATCTGCCAACTCGGCAACGTGCCCTTTGAATCCCTGGTGGAAGTTACCGAGGACCGGCTGGGCAAGGATCAGGCCTATCTGCTGGACAGCAGCGCCATCCGTGAGAAACTGGGCTGGGAGGACGAGATATCACTGGAAAAGGGGCTGGCCGAAACCCTGGCATGGGTGGACGGTAATCTGGATGCGCTTGCGGGCCAAAATCCAGATTATGTGCATAAACCTTGAATTTTTAACCACTAATTTACACTAATCTTCACTAATTTTTTGTCTTTTATTCTTCATTAGTGCCAATTAGTGTCAATTAGTGGTTCCAAAAAACCATGAAAAAAATACTCATCACCGGCGGCTGCGGGTACATCGGCACGGTCCTGACCCGGCAGCTTTTGGACGACGGCCATGCCGTCATTGTCGTGGACACCCAGTGGTTCGGCAACTATCTGGCCCCGCACCCGAAGCTGACCGTCATCCAGGAGGACATCCGGAATACGGACTCCATGCCTCTGGACGGCGTGGAGGCGATCATTCACCTGGCGAACATCGCCAATGATCCCGGCGTGGAGCTGAATCCGACCCTGTCCTGGGAGGTCAACGTGCTGGCGGCCCAGCAATTGGCGGACCGGGCCGTGCGGGCCGGGGTGCGGCAGATCATGTTCGGCAGCTCGGGCAGCGTCTACGGCATCAAGGACGAGCCTCAGGTCACCGAAGATCTTCCTCTGGTGCCCATTTCCGTGTACAACAAGACCAAAATGGTGGCCGAGCGGGTGCTGCTCAGCTACGCGGACCAGCTCCAGGTGCACAACATCCGCCCGGCCACGGTCTGCGGCTACTCGCCCAGGATGCGCCTGGACGTGAGCGTGAACATGCTCACCTTCCAGGCCCTGAAAAACGGCAGGATCACCGTCTTCGGCGGCCAGCAGACCAGGCCGAACATCCACCTCCGGGACATGATCGACGTGTACCGCCATTTCCTGGCCCGTCCTGACCTGCCCTCCGGGTGCTACAACGCAGGATTCGAGAACATCTCCATCCTGGAGATCGCCGAGCGGGTCACGGCCAAGGTTCCTGCCGAGATTGCGGTCACCGCGTCCAACGACCCCCGCTCCTACCGCCAGAATTCGGACAAGCTGCTGGCCACCGGGTTCACGCCCCGGCACACCATCGACCATGCCATCGACGAGATCATTGCCATGTACCGCGCCGGGGAATTGGTGGAGTCGGATCAGTGCTATACCGTGAAGTGGATGAAAAAGATGGGATTGCAGGGCCAATGAATACCGTACAACTTGCCGCCCGATTCCGGGCGCAAGTCGTTTCCATGTCGCATACTGCCAGGGCCGCCCATCTTGCCTCGGCCCTGTCCTGCATTGATCTGATCGCCGTGCTCTATCATTCCGTATTGCGCCTGGACCCGGCAAACCCGCAAGCCCCGGACCGGGACCGTTTTATCCTGAGCAAAGGGCATGCGGCCACGGCCCTGTACGCGGCCCTGGCCTACAAGGGGCTGATCACGGAGGCGGACCTGGCCGGCTATGGCCGGGCCGGATCATATCTGGAGGAGCATCCTTCCCCCAAGCTGCCCGGCGTGGAAGCAGCCACCGGCTCTCTGGGCCATGGCCTGCCCATCGGCTGCGGCATGGCCCTGGCCGCCAGAATCCTCAAGCACGATTATCGCGTTTACGTACTGATGAGCGACGGAGAGTGCAACGAGGGGTCTGTCTGGGAAGCCGCCATGTTTGCCTCAGCCCACAACCTGGACAACCTCACCGCCATGGTGGACTACAACAAGTGGCAGGCCACGGGACGCAGCCGGGATGTCCTGCGGCTCGAGCCCCTGGCGGACAAATGGCGCACTTTCGGATGGGACGTGCAGGAGATCGACGGCCATGACCACGACCAGATACGCCAAGCCCTGGCCAGGCCTGTTGCATCCATGCCGCGGATGATCGTGGCCCATACCGTCAAGGGCAAAGGGGTGTCCTTCATGGAGGACGACAACAACTGGCATTACCGCGTGCCCACGGCGGAGGAAGTCCGGGCCGCCCATGATGAACTGGGGGTGCCGTGAGGAACGCATTTGCCCAGGCCGTTACGGAATTGGCCGCGCTGCATCCGGACCTGGTTCTGCTGGCCGGGGATATCGGCAATCGCCTGTTCGACCGGTTCAAGGCAGCCTTTCCCGGCCGATTCTACAACTGCGGCGTGGCCGAGGCCGGGATGACCGGCCTTGCCGCCGGCCTCGCTTCCAGCGGGCTGCACCCTGTCACCTACACCATCACCCCGTTCAACACCCTGCGTTGTCTGGAGCAGATCCGGCTGGATGTCTGCTACCCGAATCTGCCGGTGATCATCGTCGGCACCGGGGCGGGCTTGTCCTATGCCGGCCTGGGCGCAACGCACCATTCCATGGAGGACATCGGGGTCTTGCGCCTGCTGCCAAACATGCACGTGATCTGTCCGGCGGACCCTGTGGAAACCGGCCTGGCAGTGGCCGAAGCACTACGCATCAGGCGTCCGGCCTACATCCGCCTGGGCAAGAAGGGCGAGCCGACCATTCACGAGCGCCCGCCCGTTTTCGAGATTGGCAAGGGGATCACTCTGCGCCAGGGTACTGACGCGGCCCTGTTGGGGGTCGGCAACATGCTGCCTGCGGCCCTGCGTTGCGCCGACTTGTTGGCCGCAAAAGGGGTATCCGTCCGAGTTGTCAGCCTGCACACGGTCAAGCCCTTGGATGAGCAGCTCTTGGAAGACGTCTTTGCCGGTCATGCCCTCGTGGTTGTGATCGAAGAGCACGGCTTGGCCGGCGGGGCCGGGTCCGCTGTCCTGGAGTGGGGCTGCGCCCATGGGGCTGACCTGCGCAAGCTGGTTACGTTCGGCGGCCCGGACCAGTTTTTGATCGCCTGCGGCAACCAGAATCAGGCCCGCGACGGTATCGGGCTCAACCCGGAATGCATTGCCCGGGTTGTGTTGCAACGGCTGGAGGGGTGATGCTTCTGGGTCTTGATTTTGACAACACCCTGATCCGCTATGACGAACTGTTTTACCGCATGGCCAGGGAAAAGGGGCTGATCCCGGTCACCCTTGCGAAGGAGAAGAACGCGGTGCGCGACCATCTGCGCCGGACCGGGCGCGAAGACGAGTGGACCCGGATGCAAGGCGAGGCTTACGGGCCAAGGATTCGCGAGGCGGTTGCCTGCGACGGGGCGCTTGCGGCCCTGTCCGTGTTGCGGCAAAAAGGGGTGCGGATGCGCCTGATCAGTCACAAGACCCGCACCCCCTATCTGGGCCCGCCCCACGATCTGCACCAGGCCGCCTGGGGGTGGCTGGAACGGCATGGTTTTTTTGCCCAAAATGGTCTGGGCTGGTCTGAAGATCAGGTGTTCTTTGAACAAACCAAGGAAGAGAAAATCCGGCGGATCGTTGCTCTGGGCTGCACCCATTATGTGGACGACCTCCCGGAAATCCTGGACATGCTCCCGGATACCCTGGTCAAGGTGTACTATGCACCCAGGGGTGGGGAGCAAGCCAGTGGCCGGCAAGTGCTGCGGACATGGGCTGATCTTCCGGCCTTGCTATGCTGAACGATGAAGCCCCGGAGCGGTCTTTGCGCGCATTCCTGGCCAGCCAGGGCATCACCCGGCCCGTACTGACGCGCATCACGGCCGGGCGCAACAGCAGGGTCTGGCGCATCGACGACCCGAGTGGTCAATGGGTGCTCAAGGAGTATTACCGCCACCCAGGGGATCCTCGGGACAGGCTGGCCACGGAATACGGGTTCGCGGCCTTTCTTCAGGCCGGCGACGTCAACGGCGTGCCCAGGCCCCAGGGCTTGGACCGGAGCCGGGGCTGGGGGCTCTACACGTATCTGCACGGCGACCCGGTTCAGGACGTTTCCGGGGATTGCATTGCGCAATCCGCTGACTTTATTTGCCGAATTAACGATCTGCGCCATGCGCCGGGCGCCGCGGACCTGCCCCGGGCTTCCGAAGCCAGTTTCACCCCGCGGCAGCACCTCCAACAGGTGCGGAGCAGACTGGAAATGCTCCAGGGGCTGACTGGTCCAGGGCCGGAATACAGGCAGGCCAGGGAATTGGTCGGTGATGGGCTTGTCCCGGCGATTGAAAACGTGGGCCGGACGATCACAGGGAAATGCGAAAAGGTCATGGATGTCGAACTGCCGGCGGACCAACGAATCCTCTCGCCCTCGGATTTCGGCTTTCACAACGCCCTGCGCGGGCCTGACGAGCGGCTGTGCTTTCTTGATTTTGAATATGCCGGCTGGGACGACCCGGCAAAACTGTTTTGCGATTTTGCCTGCCAGCCGCAAATCCCGGTAACGCTGGACCAGGCCAAGGCCTTCCAGGTCAGGATCTGCGAGGGGCTGGGCATGACCGGCATTCTGCCTTGGGCCGCATTGCTGCTGCCCCTGTACAGGATCAAGTGGTGCTGTATTCTGCTCAATGAATTCCGCGCAACCGGCCGCCTCCGGCGCACCCATGCCGGCCAGGAGCGCCCGGATCTGCTCCAGCGACAACTGAACAAGGCCGCGCAGTACTTTCAACAACATTTGCGAGCAACCGTATGCCAAACATAGATTTCATGTCCGTGCTGCACAAGAGCACCACGCGGGACTACCTGGCCAGGGTCAACGACCCGGACTATCCCAAGGCCAAGGCCGCAAGGCTGGCCAAACAATGGGGATATGACTACTGGGACGGGGACCGGCGGATAAATTATGGCGGCTACCGCTACATGGAGGGGCGCTGGGAAAAAGTGGCCCGGGCCATGGCCGAACACTACGACCTTCCAGCCAACCCCAAAATCCTGGATATCGGTTGCGGCAAGGGTTTTTTGCTGTACGATTTTCTCAAGGTTCTGCCCGACGCGCAGGTTCACGGAATAGATATTTCCGAATACGCCATCCAGCATGCCAAGGAGGAGATCAGGGATCGCCTCCAGATCGGCAGCGCAACGAGCCTGCCCTGGCCGGACAATCATTTTGATTTGGTCATCTCCATCAACACCTTCCACAATCTCTACAACTACGAGTTGGAACAGGCCCTGAAAGAGATGCAACGAGTCGGCAAGCAAAACAAGTATCTCTGCGTTGAATCCTATCGCACCGAAGAGGAAAAGACCAACTTGCTTTACTGGCAGGTGACCTGCGAGGCGTTCTGCACACCTGAAGAGTGGCAGTGGTGGTTTGATTTAACAGGGTATACAGGGGATTACAGCTTTATTTACTTTGAATAGTGAAGATTCGCTGTTCAGTATCCAGTAAGGAGAATTATCATGGAAAGACGGCATTCAGACAAAATGGAACGTTTCACTTTTCAGCTACCACATGAGATGAAAAATAAGGCAATCATGTTGTCGAAGGCCTATAATATTTCTTTGGGTCACTTTATGCGCAAATCCTTGGAAACACAAATTGAAAAAATAGACGTATCAAAAAATACCTTTGAAAGTTCACGGGATACATTTTTTACGGATCATGCTGTCTTTCATGGTGATTGTCCTTCTGACATTAGCGCCAACCATGATCAATATCTTTATCATGGTGACGTATGATTTTTATCGATACTGGAGCATTTCTAGCCAAATTTCTTTCGAAAGACCAGTATCACAGTATTGCGCTGGATTATTGGGAACTGCTGGAGAATCAAAAAATAAAACTCTTTACCAGCAATTTTATTTTAAATGAATTAGTGACATTAATGGGAATCAGGGCTGGTTACCAGTTCGCTGCTCAAAGGTTGAACAGCATATATAACTCTGTTTCAATAAGCATTTGGCGACCGGAAAAGGGTGATGAACTTCAGGCATTGGATTGGTATACGAAATATTCCGATCAGAAGGTTTCTTTTACGGACTGTCTTTCATTTACAATGATGTCAAAGGCTCAAATCCAGAAGGTATTTTCTTTTGACAGACACTTTGATTTGGCTGGATTTGTGCGTGTGCCGGAGATGTGGGATTAACTTACAGTTTACTATTAGTGTAAATTAGTGAAAATTAGTGGTTCCCAAAGGTATTTCATGAATCTCCCACGAAAAACAAAAGCCGCCATCCTTGTGGAGCTGAACAAGCCCCTGGTGGTCGCGGAAATCGACCTTCCCCCTGAGCTTGCTCCGGGCCAGGTTCTGGTCCAGGTTCTGTACAGTGGCATCTGCGGATCGCAGCTCGGGGAAATCGACGGGGTCAAGGGCGAAGATCACTATCTGCCGCATCTGCTGGGCCATGAAGGCTCCGGGGTGGTGCTGGCTATTGGTCCCGGCGTGAAGCACGTCCAGCCCGGCAACAAGGTTGTCCTGCACTGGCGCAAGGGTTTGGGCATTGAGTCCGACACGCCGTCCTACCAATGGGACGGCCGGAAGGTGAATGCCGGCTGGGTCACGACGTTTAACGAATATGCCGTGGTCTCTGAAAACCGCTGCACCGCCATCCCGGACGACAGTGAAATGGACGTAGCCGCGTTGTTCGGCTGCGCCGTGACCACCGGGTTCGGGGTGGTGGAAAACAATGCCAGGGTGCGGATAGGCGAGTCAGTGGTGGTGTTCGGTGCGGGAGGAATCGGGCTGAACATCGTGCAGGCCGCGGCCCTTGTCTCCGCCTACCCGGTCATTGCGGTGGACCTGCTTGACAACCGGCTGGAACTTGCCGCCCGCATGGGCGCCACCCACGTGATCAACAGCGGCAAATGCGATGCTGAACGGGAAATCCTGTCCATTGCCGGGCAGCCGGGCGCGGATGTGTTCGTGGACAATACCGGAAAGCCGGAGATCATTGAGCTGGGCTACCGGATCACAAAGCCACGGGGCAGGGTGATCCTGGTGGGTGTCCCGCGCAAGGGCGACAATATAAATATATACTCCCTGCCCCTGCATTTCGGCAAGATCGTGACCGGCTCCCACGGCGGCGAATGCAACCCGCATGAGGATATTCCCAGGTATCACAAGCTGTATCGAGAGGGGCGGATCAGGCTACGGGAAGTCATCACAGACAGGTTTTGCTTGGATGAGGTTAATGAAGCATTTCGGTTGATGCGCAATGGGGATATCCAGGGTCGGTGTTTGGTTGATTTCCGGAATTGTACCTAGTTCAGGGAAATTTATGAATAACAGTTTATCTATATATGGCGGTGAGCCCATACGCAAGAAGCCCTTTCCTCCACGTAGACTTTTTGGAGAGGATGAGCTTAATGCAGTGATTGAAGTTTTTCAAAAATCATGGGAATCTGGAATAGACTTCGGCTACCAAGGAATTTTTGAAGATGCATATATTTCAGATTTTTGTAAAATGCAAGGAGGCGGTTATGCTGATGCGGTATCATCTGGAACTGCTGCTGTCTATATAGCAATAGCAGCCCTTGGTTTACCACCCCGTAGTGAAGTTGTTTGTTCCCCTGTGACTGACCCAGGTGGTATAACGCCTTTGATCGTACAAGGATTGCATCCAGTTGTAGCTGATGCAGCTCCAGGCGGATTCAATATTGGAGCTGAACAGCTTGAAACAGCGATAACCTCCAATACACGTGCTTTACTCGTTACACATGTTGGAGGTATACCAGTAGATATGTTCCGTGTTGGCGCTATTGCAAAACGCTACAACCTTGCCGTTATCGAAGACTGTTCACAAGCTCATGGGGCCTGCATTAATGGAATCCAAGTCGGAAATTTTGGAGATATCGCGGCATTTTCTACTATGTATTCAAAAAATCACGCATCTGGAGGATGCGGTGGAATAGTTTTTACGCGAGATTATGAAAGGTATAAATTAGCTCGAGCGATTGCGGATCGTGGCAAACCGTGCATGGATGATAATTTCGACCCAAAAAATCCAGGCAAATTCCTGTTTTCAGCGTTGAATTTCAATCAGGACGAAATCTCATGCGCTATTGGCCGTTCCACATTACGAAAACTCTCCGCAACTATTGCAAGAAGACAGGCTATTATGCTCCGTATTGCAATAGGTCTTGAAAAATCACGGAGTTTTTCCATTTTGCTTCCGGCTGATGGGATGGATGCTTCACCTTTTTTTTTAACCATTCGCCTTGAAATGGAAAAATTTTCAGTATGCAAGCGTGAAATTGTCAAAGCAATAAAGGCTGAGGGAATTCCCATCAATCCAGACTACCGCTACGTACTTGCGGAATGGCCTTGGCTAGCTCAATACTGCCCAGTTCATCCAGAAACGCCAAACGCGATTAACTTTAGGAAATCATCTTTCAATATCCTCTTTAACGAACGCTTCAGCGACGCTGATGTCGAAGACATCAGCGCAGCAATGCTGAAAGTCGAGAAGGCACTTAAGAGGTAATGTTATGCGGTTTTCAGTCATTTCTTCAGAGGCTTGCATAGGACAAGGTACTCGCTTGCATGATTTTGTAAATATTTATGGGCTATGTCGCATCGGTGAGGATTGCGTTATTGGTGCGTTCGTGGAAATACAGCCAGGAGCAGTCATTGGCAACAGGGTCAAGGTGTCGAGTCACACGTTCATCTGCGATGGCGTGGTAGTGGAAGACGAAGCCTTTATCGGCCATGGAGTCATGTTCACAAATGACAGGTTTCCCCGATCGGTATTCGAAGACGGTACTCCTTTGACAGCAGTCACTACCACAGTAGTAGCCACTCATGTTGGCAGACGGGCATCCATAGGTAGCGGAAGTACCATCCTCTGTGGACTGACGATCGGAGAAGGCGCTATGGTCGGTGCAGGAAGTGTGGTTACCAGAGACGTCCCTCCAGGTGCCGTCATTTTCGGCAATCCGGCAAGAGTGGTTCGTTTTCTGCATGATATTGGTAAAAGGTAATTATTCTGACACGAGGCAAACCATGACAGACAGCAAAATTCTACAACCACACAATCAGATACTTTTCAACCAGCACGAAGAGCTTGGCCCAGTGCGGCTTGGCCCTTACTCAAGTTACACATGGCGGCACGACCCTCGCCACCTTTTTTTTACCCTTGCCCGCTATAAGTTCTGTGCAAAGCTTTTGCATGGGTGCAATGCCGTACTGGAAGTCGGCTGCGGTGATAGCGTTGGCGCACCGCTGCTTTTGCAGACTATCAAATCACTGCACTGCGTAGACATTGAACCTGCAGTTATCGCTGAAAACAAACGATGCAACACATTCGGGAACCGCCTGACCTACGAAGTTCTGGACATAACCATTCTTGCCCCTTCCGGTAATTTTGACGGTGCTGTGTCTCTTGATGTAATAGAACATATCGATCCAGTACGTGAAGATGGCTTCTTGTTCAATTTTGTTTCGCCTTTATCACAACATGCTACATGCATTATTGGCACTCCTAATGTCAACAGTCAGCAATATGCCAGCGAAAATAGTCGTGCAGGGCATATCAACCTCAAAGATGCGGCTTCGCTAAGATCATCACTTGAGAAGTATTTTCACAAGGTGTTTATATTTTCCATGAATGATGAAGTTGTGCACACCGGGTTCTATCCGATGGCACATTATCTGATTGCACTTGCTACAAGCCGCAGGTGACAATATGCGATGGGTGCAACGTCTTCAGTCACTAGGCATAGCGGATGCTTTTGATCTGCTTGTCAGCGCTCACCCAGGGGTTTCCAATGGTCTTCCTGAACAGGCAGTCATCATTGGTGCGACTCACATTGCCGAGGATGTGGCACGCACTTGCAGCAATTGCGGCATTGTAATCCATGGTATTTTTGATGATTCACCTGAGTACCAAGGGGAAAATGTTGCCGGGTATTCCGTGCAACCTACCAGAGATCTCACATACATTGGAAAGCATATACCTGTCATTCTTGCTACACATCGCGCTTTAGGGCTTACGCATCGTATGCGAGAAGAAGGATTCATCCATGTCTGGCCTTTTCCAATCCTTTCCTTGAGATGGCCAAACATATTTACCTCGCACATTTTTTACGCAGGTATGCATGAAAATCTTATTTCAAATGCAACAAAACTGCTTCAATTTGATGAAGCATTAGCAGATACACTTTCCAGGCAAACTTTGGATGCTGTTATTGCATTCAGACTTACGTTTGATGTCTCGTATCTTGAACCAGTGCTCCAGCCCAACGCTTATTTTCCAACAGACATATTTAGCCTTGGAACCGCAGAATCTTACGTCGACGGCGGTGCATTTACCGGAGACACCATTCGACGTTTTCTGGAGCGTGCTCAGAATATGTATGAAAATATTGTAGCATTTGAGCCATCCCCAGGAACATACAAGGAACTCGCAGCTGCCTTTGCAAACCATTCTAAAATTCGGTGTATACAGGCCTGTCTTTACTCACGCGATACGGAGTTGTGCTTTGGTGGCACAGATTCTCGTGATGCAACTATTAATGAAAATGGTCACATAAAGTGCCCAGCAATGCGCATCGACTCACTACCCGAATCTCAGGATATCAGCCTGATCAAACTTAATATCGAAGGATCTGAAGCAGATGCGCTTTACGGTGCACAGGCTACACTGGCAAAGAATACACCAAAACTCGCCGTAGCAGCGTACCACCGCCCACAAGATTTGTGGCAACTTTTCGAAATAATAAAAGAAATCCAACATGATTATCGTTTTTACATGCGCCAACATGATGGCGGGATTATTGAAACGGTCCTTTATGGAACGACACATCGCACGGGGAAGAAGTGATGAATAGTGATAAAGCTTATCAGTTTTCAGTATTTCCAGAATTCTTAACTATTGAAACAGTAAAAAAATGCAATTCAAGATGTGTTTTTTGCACAATTAAACAATGGCCAAAACATGCGCCTGTAATGCACGACGATATTTATGAAAAGAACGTTGAAGAGATCATAAAGCATAGACAATATGTCAAACAGGTATGCCTCACTGGTTGTGGAGAGCCATTGTTGGACAAAAAAATTATTCGAAGAATCGGATATTTAAAAAAGCAAGGAGTGTCCAAAGTCATTATCATCACAAACGCATCACTGCTTTCTGAAGAAATTGCCAGTGGACTCTTGGACTCAGGACTTGATGAACTGCTTGTCACAATTGATGGAATCGACCCTCAAAAATATGCAATGCTTCGTGTTGGTCTCGATTTGAATATTGTCACCGCTAACGTTTTGCGCTTCAGGCAGCTTCGGAATAAGAATAATTATTCTACATCAATACGAATGAGAATGGAAGCGCATCCAATCTTTTCCGGAAATGACATTGATGCTTGGCGCAATTTTTGGAAAAATAACCTCGACGAAATTGACGGTATTTATGCTAAAAAAATGCATAACTGGGGTAATCAAATTGATAAATATTCAGTGGATAACCCTATTATTTCTCCATGCCATGTCTTATGGACAACTATGAATATTCTTTCTGACGGACAAGTTGGTCTATGTTGCATTGACTTCATTCCTAAATATGTAATGGGAAATACTACATCTTCGACAATACATCAAATCTGGTCCGGTAATTATTTTCAAAATGTTCGGTCTCTTCACGCAACAGGCCAAAGGAATACTATTAAACTCTGTCAAAACTGCCTCATCTGGGAAAGTTCGGAAAAAATCACTTAGTGATAGGAATTGCGATGAAAAAAAAACTTTATCTCATACAACCAAATTACGCCTTGCTTGGTAAGCGCAGTTGGCCATTAGCACCTTATAATCTGGCATTGCTCAAAGCCTGCGTTTCAGAGATGTGGGATTGCCATCTGTTGGATTTTAATAAAGACCTCAGCACTGAAAACGATATTGTTAATACCCTTGAGGCTTCTAAGCCTGATGTAATTGGATTAACGTCATTCTCCACGGAGTACAACGAAGAAATTCACAGGCATGCAGCTATTATTAAAAATGCTCGCCCAAATTCAATACTTATCGGGGGGGGGGCCTATCCAACCGTTACGCCTGAAGTAGCTGCCCAAGACCCAAATGTTGATTTCTGGATTATCGGTGAAGGTGAACATCGCTTGCCTGAATTACTCCGCTGCATTGAATGTAACAAAGATCCTGAGCATTTAGACGGTATCGTTTACCGTAAAGGCAACCAGACTGTGATCAACCCCATGGAATCGTTCATATCAGATCTCGATTCTTTGCCTCGTCCTGACTATGGCGATCTTGATCTCGTTGGTTATGGAGCCTCACCCATCAAATATGCCCACTATCTTGTCGCACGCCAGTATCCTTTTGCGGTGACAGTTACATCGCGAGGATGTCCTTATAAATGCATATTCTGTGCAGGACGTACTGTAAGCGGTACAAAAGTGCGTATGAGGAGTGCTCAAAACGTACTAGATGAAGTAGATTGGCTCAAAAATTCATATGGCATTCGGGAGATAATTTTTCTTGACGATCATTTTTTTTTCAATAAGGAACGCGCTATTGCAATTATGAATGGTTTCAAGGAACATCATTCATTAATGACATGGAAGTGTGCAAATGTAGCAATATTTTCTCTTAATGAAAATATACTCGATATTAAGAGAGATAGTGGATGTTATCAAATTACAGTTTCGATTGAGAGCGGTAATCAAGATGTTCTAAGCAAAATTATGCGTAAACCTATTAATCTTAAACATGCAAAAAGAATGATTACGCATGCAAAATCAATAGGGCTAGAGATTATTTCAAATTTTGTTATTGGCCTTCCTGGTGAAACTTGGGAACAAATTCGACAGACCTTCGCCTTCGCAGCAGAATTAGACATTGATATAGTTAACTTTCATATTGCAACACCACTTCCAAAAACTCGCTTAATGGATATCTACCGTGAGATGGGGTTAGTTGATAGGGAGACTGCCACGCTGGGTTATACAAAAGGGGTTATCCAAACGGACGAATTTACATCTCTGGATTTGCAAATTCTCAGAGCTTACGAATGGGATCGCATCAACTTCAAATCACAGGATAAGGTGCAACGAATTGCTGACCTTGAAGGTATCAGTGTCGATGACGTGAAACACTGGCGAATAAACACCCGTCGTGCCCTTGGCTCAACGCTAGGATGGACACATACCCCCAAACCAAAACCTGGCTCAATATCAACATCCTAACACTATGAACCCCTTTTAAACGCAACCCCAAAAACCGACTTATGCAAGTTCTAATCATCGGCGGCAACGGAATGCTGGGTCACATGCTCCTCAGGTTCTTGAGTCGACATTTTGACACAAGGGCGACGCTGCGCGGAATGCGCCAAAACTATGCCCATAAAGGCCTGTTTACCACAAATAATACCGTCGATAACATTGAGCTTGGTCCGGATGGGAATTGTACAGCCCTGGGCAACCTCGTCCGGCAATGGCGACCAGAAGTGATCGTCAATGCCGCGGGGGTGGTCAAGCAGCGCCCCACGGCAGACGATGCCGTCACGACCATTTCCATAAACGCCTTGCTACCTCATAAATTGGCTGTCATGGCGGACGGGATCGGAGCCAGGCTGATTCATTTTTCAACGGATTGCGTCTTTTCTGGCCATCAGGGAAAATATTCCGCGGATGACCTGCCGGATGCAACGGACCTGTACGGCCGCAGCAAACTGTTGGGAGAAGTGCATGGACCGGGGTGCCTGACCCTGCGCACTTCGCTGGTCGGTCGTGAGCTGGCAGGTGCCGGAGGGAGCCTGTTTGAATGGTTTTTGAGCCAGAAGGGGCCGGTTCGTGGTTTTCCCAATGCCTTGTTCAGCGGTTTTACAACCCTGGAAATGGCCAGGATCGTCCACAGGCTGATCACAAAGCGCCCGATCGAGGGAGGAATATGGCATGTCGCGGCCAGGGCCATCAGCAAATTCGATTTGTTGATGCTGGTGAAGGAGCGGTTGGGGCTGCGGGTGGAGATTGTTCCTGACCCGTCATTTCGCATTGACAGATCGCTGAACGGCACGCGTTTTGATAGGAAATGCTCGTATGCCGCGCCGGACTGGCCAACCATGATCGACGATTATTTTTCCTTTCTCGAGGAGGAAGGCAATGCTTTTTGACGATAAAACCATCCTTGTCACCGGCGGTACCGGTTCCATGGGCAAGACATTCGTCCATCGGGTGTTATCCGGCGAGCACGGAACGCCGCGCAAGCTCATAGTGTTCTCACGCGACGAGGCCAAGCAGCACGCCATGCGCATGGCCTACCAGAACAAGGCCGTGGCCACGGACGAAACGATCTACGACAACTTTCGCCGGATACTGGAATTCCGCATTGGGGACGTCCGGTCGTACCATGACGTTTGCGCCTCTCTGCGCGGGGTGGACATCGTCGTCAATGCCGCGGCGCTCAAACAGGTACCTACCTGCGAGTACTTCCCCGAGCAGGCCGTGGCCACCAATTGCCAGGGCCCGGTCAATATCGTCCGGGCCGTCCGCGAACACGCCTTTCCCGTGGAAACCGTGGTGGCCATATCCACGGACAAGGCCTGCAAGCCGGTCAATGCCATGGGGATCACCAAGGCCTTGCAGGAACGGATTTTCATCGCCGCCAACATTTTCACCGAAACCCGGTTCGTCGGCGTGCGGTACGGCAATGTCCTGGCTTCCCGCGGCTCGGTCATTCCCTTGTTCCATGAGCAGATCCGCAACGGCGGCCCCGTAACCATCACCATCCCCGAGATGACCCGATTCTTGATGTCCATCCATGAAGCGGTCAGCACGGTCTTCGCGGCCCTTCGTCATGCTCGACCCGGGGAAATTTTCGTGCCCATCGCCCCATCGGCCACGGTGCTGGACATCGCACGAGCCTTGATCGGCAGCCTGGATATCGGGATCAAGACAATCGGGATCCGCCCTGGGGAAAAAATCCATGAGATCCTCATTTCCGAGGAAGAATCCACCCGCTCCATACAACGCGGCGACTATTTCGCCATTCAGCCCATGCTGCCCGAACTGCGCACCGAGGAGTCCGCCATGCCCTCGGACTGCTTTCCTCTTTTTCAGGGCAACGAGTTCAGTTCCGCCAACAATGTCCTGGGCCTGGAAGATGCCAGGGAGTTGCTCAAGCGGCATCACCTGCTCTTTGATCCCAACCGCGAATCCGCCGGCTTCGGGGAACTCATTGCGTGAGGAGCGAGATGGCATGCGCGTCGTGACCATTGTCGGCACCCGTCCCGAGTTGATCAAGTTGAGCAGGGTCATCGCGGAGTTTGATATTTCCTTTGACCATGTGCTTGTCCATACCGGCCAAAATTTTGACTGGGAGCTCAATGGCATTTTTTTCAAGGAGATGAGCATCCGCAAGCCGGACCATTTCCTGGAAGCCCATGCAGACACGCCATCAGCCACCGTAGCCAGGGTTATCGAGAAAACAGATGCGTTGCTGGGCGAACTCCGGCCGGATGCCATGCTGTTGCTGGGTGATACCAACAGCTGCCTTGCCGCCTATCCCGCAAAAAGACGCAAGATCCCCATTTTTCACATGGAAGCCGGCAATCGCTGTTTTGATCTGCGCGTTCCCGAGGAGATCAACAGGCGGATCGTGGACCACCTGAGCGACATCAATCTGACCTACTCGGAACATGCCCGCCGCTACCTTCTTGCCGAAGGGCTGCGCCCGGACAGCGTCATGGTCACCGGGTCACCCATGCGCGAAGTCCTGGAGTACTACAAAGACGCCATCACCGCGTCGCCGATGCCCCAGGCCCTGGGTCTGGAACCCGGACGGTATTTTGTCTGGAGTACGCACCGGGAGGAAAACATTGATGACGCTGCAAGCCTTGGCAAACTGGTCAGCGCCCTGGGCATGCTTGTTGCGACCTGGGGCCTGCCCGTGATTTTTTCCGTGCATCCACGTACCAGGCAACGATTGGCGAAGCTGGGGGCGGAACTTCCGGATTTGGTCCAACAGCACAAGCCCTTTGGGTTCTTTGACTATATTCGCCTGCAGCAGCATGCTCTGTGCACGCTTTCCGACAGCGGCACCTTGACCGAAGAATCGTCCCTGCTCAATTTTCCCGCGGTCATGCTGCGCCAGGCCCATGAACGTCCCGAGGGCATGGACGAGGCCACGGTAATCATGAGCGGCCTTGATCCGGAACGCATCAAAAGCGCGGTGCAAATGGCCGTCCGCCACCAGGAATCAGTCCCATTGCGTCCGTTTCGCCTTGTTCCGTCCTATGAGCCGACTGATGTTTCTCGAAAAGTTGCCCGAATCGTCGCAAGCTATGTGGATTATGTTAATAGGACGAATTGGCGTAAAATTGTCTGTTAACTGTCTATCTCTTTAAGTCTTCTGAACTGTTCAAAGAATAAGGCCACATTAGAGAACATTCAATCTGAATATTCAATCAAAAGTATTACGAATCGTGAATTATGTCTGAAAATAAATCAAAAAAAGCATCAAGATTAATTGCCGTGTACGACTTTTCTACGCAGCCTTTTAGCATAGGCGATATAATCTTGTTTATTTACGGAGCTATTGTTGAAAAATGTAACATCAATGCTCAAAAGTTAGATTTCTGTTTCATTGCAGATCCGAAAAGACAGCCGCTTGGGCAGGAATTTGTGAATTTAATGAAAAATGGTAACCATTTGCACAATATATTTTATTTACTTCCAATATTTCAATTTGCACCTAATGTGAATAATATATTTATTAAGACTTCCTTTGATGAATTTATAGATGATGTTTCAGATACAAATTGCTACATATGGCCTAGCATTAAGGATATTTTTCAACGCAAGTATAAAATTTACGATATCTTGTCATCAATCCATATTTTTACACAAAAAGGAAGATCAGTACCACAACTATTTATCCCTCAAGCGCTTTCAGTTTGGTGCGATGATTTTTTTTCGTCTAATATTTATCCAGATATTCCTGTTACTGTAAATATTAGAAATAATCCTACTATCCAATTAGAGCGTAATTCGTGCATTGACGCTTGGCTTTCTTTTTTTGATTACTGTTGTGATCGCTATCCTGTAAAGTTTATAGTTATCTGTTCTCGATCTGAAATTGACGAAAGATTGCGTGAAAGGAAAAACGTAGTAGTCGCAAAAGACATGCATACATTAATTGAAAATGATCTTGCATTGACTCTCTCATCAGCTTTTCACTTAGGTAGCAATTCGGGTCCCGCTACGATGCCATATTTTACAAACAAGCCATGCTCAATATTCAATTGCGCAAATATTATACCATATTTGGAAAAATATGGTGGTGCTTATATAAGAACTTCAGAGCACAGCGTTAGATATTCATGGTGTAATAGTTTGCAAAAAATTCTCTTCAAAAAAGAAAATTGTGATATTCTAATATTTGAATTTGAAAATATATGGTATTCAAAAAAAATTAGTGAATGGCTCTCTAATAATCACAAATATAAATATTTTAATGTTAAAAATAGTTCTTTAGAATGGTTAAGAAATTCAGTTTTTAAAAAGCCATCCACTGAATATTCAAATTTTTCGATTTCTAAAGAGTTGAATACATTTGGCAGTATTGATCATAATATGCAGCGTACAAAGTCATATGATATAAAATCAGCAGATATTCAATCCGGTATATCCATGATGGTGCGCAACGCAGAATCCGCCATGCACGAGGGTAAATGGGATGAAGCGGCTGCTCATTGGGAAAAGGCTTTCACAATGCTCGGTCGAAAGGCCCCACCTGGACTGTATGTCGTCCTTGCCCGTTGCCAACACTTGCTTGGCAATCACAGTCGGGTGGTGCAGGTTTTGCGACAAGGGATGCAGCACTATCCGGCGGATGAAGATCTCAGAGTGGCGTATGCGGAAATGGGCTGCAATGCGGAAACAAATTAGTGGTAGATCAAAGCGGAGTCTCTTGACATGAAACGTTCCCCGGACTCATCTCCCCTCTTTTCCATCATTATTCCAACATACAACCAATCTCAATATTTGCCGCATGCCCTTGAAAGCCTGATTTCGCAGACCTTCGGGGATTGGGAGGCGTTGATTGTCAATGACGGCTCTACTGACGATACCTCTTTGGTAGCTGAGTCATCCTTACGACGAGATGACCGTTTCAGGGTATTCCATAAGAAGAATGGAGGGGTAGCCTCGGCTCTTAATGCAGGATTGAGCCAGGCAACGGGAGATTGGATTTGTTGGCTTTCATCCGATGATTTGTTCGAGCCTGAAAAATTGAGAATCCATCTTGACGCAATTCACAAACATCCTGAAATTTTCTTTTTTTACACTCATTTTTACTACTTGGATGACAAGACCGGCGTCAAAAGTTCACCTGACCCTTGGAATGCCATTCCTGATCGCGGTTTTCAGGTTTCACGTTTTTTTACAGGTCCGTACATTCACGGAAACAGTATCGCTATCCACAGAAAGGTTTTCGAAAGGATTGGTTACTTTGATGATTCATATCCTCATGGTCAAGATTTTGAAATGTGGTTGCGCATCAGTTCAAAATACGAATCCATGTACATCAACCAACGAACATGTGTAACCAGGTGGCATGCATCACAGACTACCCACGACTTCCCTGAAGCAGGTTCATTTGATTCTGCAAGGGCTTTAATTGAATTCATTAATAAGCACAGATTTACGGAACTATTTCCTTTTCTGGAGTTGAATGATCCTGGCCAAGCTGTGTCCGCGATAATTGAAGCGATTAACATATCAATTAATAATAATTCTTTAATTCACAAATTTGGGCCATCATCCGCAATTTTAGATAGATTAAAAGAGTGGATGTGTGACATTAATGATAGCTACCAGAGATTTTTAATAAAAATAGTAAAATCAATAACAAATGATAAATTCGTATTTGAAAATGGACATTTAAAAATTAGGGAAAAGTTATATCGACTTCAAATAGATGAAAAATTTTCATATAAAAATTCTAGTTTTATATCGCATTCCACAAATTATGCACAGAAGCTTAGAAATGTTGGTGATATTAAAAAAAGCGACACGATATATAATTATCTTAAGTTTATAAAGAAAATTAGAAATTTTCAAGGTAAATCAAACATCGAATATTGGAAAAATATTCAGGAAAATTTGTATTTTGAAAAACATCATTGCTATGGAAAAAATTATGGCGGTTTAGCATTGTTTGGCGATGATGTTGACAGGATTAAAAAGTATACGCAACTTTCAAAAAATATGAAGGTAGTTGTTATTGGTTGTGGATATGGAAGAGAATCAGTTTTAATTGCTCATCATGTTGAACATGTTTATGGAATAGATGTAAGTGATACGATTTTGCATAAAGCTAAGATATTTGCAGAAAAGCATGGGGTAAGAAACTTTACGCCAATTCTGGTTGATAAATGGAATAGCTTAGTTCCTCATGATATTGATGTCGTTTATTGCATGGTTGTATTTCAGCATCTCACGCGAGATTTAGTCAAAGATTATATTTTCGGCCTTGCGAAAAAGTTATCGAAAAATGGCGTTTTTGTTTGTCAATTTGCTGATTTGATTTACGGCACTGATGATGCTGAATTGAAAGAATATGAGCCATCTGTTCGATGGTGTAAAGATGATATAATCAGTCTTGTTCAAGAGGCTGGATTGTATTTGTACAAAATTGATACTGATGAAATACCGAATGAAGGTCATTGGCACTGGACTTTTTTTGGCAAGTCGGCAACTCCTTTCCGTGAAAATCTGGAGTTGCTTGATCATAAATCGAACTCGCCACACGCCAACATTCTGAATAAAAAATTAAAAAAAATATTGGTATTTTATGGAGGGCTACATAACAGTAATATTGAATTTGCTGGCACATCCAGGGCCATGATCAATTTATGTAAACATCTTAAAATGTACAAAGATATTGATATATCACTTTCTGGAAAGTATATCGACTATAATGAAAGTTATGATGATTTGAAGTTCTTAAAATTGCCGTCAAGCGAACACCTGCAACAATTTTCTGACGAATTTGATGTTCTGTTAATTGCAACACAAATGGATATATTCGCTACTATCAAAAAGCAACCGCATCAAAAATGGTTTTTGCATCAGCATTGCTGGAATATTGAACCAAATATGTATGAACATATGCGTATTTTTGATAAAGTTATTTGCTTGTCTGATATTCATAAGTTCCACTTAAGAAGCCAAAGTGTACCAGAAGGCAAGTTGGTTGTCGTGCCTAATATTATTGACACTTCTCTATTCTTTCCGCAAACGGTTGACCGTGACAACTATTCGATTATGTTTGCCAGTGCTGTTGTTCCACACAAATGCGTACATATTCTCATTGATGCCTTCAAAATAATTCAGAATACCTGTCCGCAGGCTTCGTTGCATATCTATGGCACGGAATCTATGTGGCTCGTTCCAGAAGGTTATGAAAAAATAATTCAGAGTTTTGAAAGTGATAAAATTCATTTTTATGGTAGCATTGCAAACATTAATATGCCGAGTATCTATTCAAGTCACAGCATTTATTGTCTCCCATCAAAACTCGAAAGCTTTGGGATGGGGACCATAGAAGCCCAATCCTGCGGATGTATCCCTGTTATTCATAATACTGGTGGTGTGTCTGCAACACTTTTACCTGGAAATACAGGTTTTCTGTATTCACCCAACACTCCCCAAGTTTTAGCTAGGCGTATAGTTGAAGTATTCAACCGGTTGGAGGCGGACAAGTCGATTCGTGAAAGAGCAGTTCAGTTTGTGCATCATAATTTTGATCCAAAAAAAATTACAAAGAGATTCCACAAAGAAATTATTGAATGTAACAATTGTGGATCACAAGATGATTTGTTTGTCGATCATAAATTTGATAGTTACAATAGAAGAATTTCTATCCACAATACTTTCTGCTCAAATGATGTTGTGTCATGTAATGAGAGCCTTGTAAATGTGGATTCTTCTGGAATAGTCAAAAAAAATAATGAAAATTCCCATAACAAGAATTCATCATCATGTGCGACAAAGCAACGCAGTAATTGTAGCAAGGAATATAAGAATAAAATCGCTCCGGTATTTTTTTTAATTTATAATCGTCCAGACTGCACAAGGCATGTTTTTGAACAAATACGCCAGGCTAAGCCGGAAAAATTGCTCATCGTAGCCGATGGTCCGCGCATTGGTAAAGATGATGATCATGCGCTGTGTGCAAGCACAAGAAAAATTGTCGAAAATGTGGATTGGGATTGTGACGTATCAAGAAATTATTCGGATACGAACCTCGGTTGTAAAATAAGGGTTTCATCAGGAATCAGTTGGGCATTTACTCAGGTTGATGAAGCAATCATCCTTGAGGACGATTGCCTTCCAGCGCCATCATTCTTTCCTTTTTGTACAACATTGTTAGATTATTACCGTAATGATGAGCGGGTTTTTCAAATTAACGGAACATGCTATTTAAATCAGCTCCGTTTGAAGGAAAGCTATTTCTTCTCCAAGTATAACCACATTTGGGGCTGGGCTACATGGAAGCGTGCCTGGGATTGCTATCAACTCGAAAATCCTGGATTTGAACAAGACTTTTCTTTACTTCAGTTTCACACTGATCAAGAACGTGCATACTGGTTTAAGGCATTCAAAAATTATTTTGCCGGCAATGTTGACACCTGGGATTACCCCTGGACATTTTCCGTATGGAAAAACAGCGGCCTTTGTGTTTACCCCGCTAAAAACCTCATCAAAAATATTGGTTTCGGACAGGACGCTACACACACGAAAAATGCCAATGCCTTTATTCCACAGAAGTTGGAAAACATAAGCAAACTTATTCATCCACAAAAGGTGCAGATCAATAACAGACTTGACAGAACATCTTTTGAGGCTGTTTTTTTGCAAAACAAGAACATAAAATCACACACTCAAATCCAATGCCCACTCACTGGAAGCACTAATGTCTGTTTGCAGAAAACATTCAAAGTAGATGGTATCCATGCTAAGTACTTAAAACAATTTCAGATCGACGTTTCTTCGTATTTTGGTGCTTACCAATCCATACATCTCTATAAAAACAATGACACCGGGTTTCAATTCTTTTACCCATTTGACACTGATGGTGATTCCAGTTTTTATGAAAAACTCAGTAGATATCCATGGTACTATATGGATTGGAAATGGGAGCATGAAGTTTCAAAAGAATTTATCAAAGCCGGTTCACATGTCCTTGAGATTGGCTGCGCCAAAGGAGGATTTCTTCATCAAATCAAACTTCAGAAAAATGCCCATGCCGTAGGTTTAGAGTTGAATTCCGAAGCTGCAAAGATTGCACGCGATAGAGGTGTCCAGGTTTTTCCCCAGCTTCTTGAACAACATGCCATAGGCAGAAAAGGCATATATAATGTTGTATGCTCATTCCAAGTTATTGAACATATATTCAATGTCAAAAATTTTATAAATCATGCTCTCTCTGTCTTGAAAATTGGAGGTAAATTTATAATAAGCGTTCCTAATCAAGATACATTTATTGGACTCGATGATTTTGGTATTCTTGATATGCCTCCCCATCATATGAATAGATGGAGTGAAAATGCATTACGTAGCCTTGAGGTCTTTTTTCCTCTTAAATTATTTTCATTGCAGTTTGAGCCACTTCAAGAATATCATTCAAATTATTTTGCAAATATTATACGAAGAAAGATTAGAAATGATCATCATCTGCATGACAAGTTGATCAATTTGTCTCAAAGGTATCCACAACAAATCAGAGGACACACGGTTATTGCTGTTTATGAGAAGACATCCGATGAAAATTCATTCTCAAGATAGGATAAATCGTAGCTATGAACAATGAAATCCTCTATGCCCAGTGCATTAAATATATTGAATCTGCAAACCTTCCACGGGCCAGGGAATGCCTAAAGAAATTGATACAGGCTGATCCTTACAATGCACAATTCATCAACCTTGACATTCTTTTGAAGCCGAGACTTTCTTCCGAGGTAGTTAACAATCCTGATCAAAAGCAGCTTCTCAATATCTGTTGCGGGAAGCGCTACCATCCTGCTTGGACCAATGTAGATTTCAAATCCGACAGGCCTGATGTTACAGCCTATGATTTGACCAAAGGTATACCCTGTGAATCAGAATTCATTGAACGCCTCGGGTCTGAAGTCAAAGACGCCATCGAGAAAATTCGCTCCAATCCTGACTCCAGAAATCAATCAGGCCGACAGCCAAGCACTGCTCTCGATGCTCACAAGATTGGCCAGTTCCGGCTTTCCGGCGAAATCCACCAGTGGATGTACGATCGTTACTCTCTTGGCAAGTTGCTCCAGGAAGCGGGCTTTGAAGATATCAAGGTTTGCCGGGCTGACGAATCCCGAATTCCTGACTTCAACAGCTATCTTTTGGACATTGAAGCTGACGGCTCCGTTCGCAAGCCGGATTCCTTGTTCATGGAGGCCAGGAAGCCGGATGAGCAGGGGAGCATTAGGCATTTGTCCCAAGAAAGCCATTGCCGAAACAACGATTTACAAAACAGTACATTTTCGCCACCCGCTTCGCTAGACTATATAGGACGAAAAAGGCAGACGGAAGAATGCTTCAGCCCATTGACAGATAATAATGGGCAGCAACAATTGCCTGCGCCTGCGGCGCGAGTTTTTTGTCAGCCAAGTCGGCTGGAAAAAAATCCTGCTTCGTCTGCCTTTCCCGTCTGTGGCCACAAACTGACAGCGGGACGAACTCCTGACGCTCCTTCCTGTGCCAACACATCATCCAAAAAACGACCGGTTATCGCCCAATTCTGCATGCAGGACTATGGCGGGGCCGGGACTGCGGCCTTGCGGCTGCATGACGGACTGCTGGCATCCAGGATGAACAGTTCGTTGTATGTTCATAATATTCAGCGCTGGAAGCCTGGTACGGTTCCTCTATTTGCCAAAAGCAGCTTTGCGCCCATTCCCAACAAAAAGATTGTTTCCAACGACTGGAAGGCATTTCAAGCTCACAACAAAAGACTTATCTCTAAATACCCTCAACGCCCCCAAGGCCTGGAAATTTTTTCCGACACCTGGGCAGCCACGAAGCTTTCAGAAATCCCCGAAATTGCTGAAGCCGACATCATCCACTTGCACTGGATCGCCGGGACCGTGGATATTCCCAGGGAAGTTGAGTTTTTGAAAACCAAGAAAATCGTCTGGACCCTGCACGACATGAATGCTTTTACCGGGGGGTGTCACTATGCTGCTGGCTGTCAAAAGTATGAGCAGCAGTGCGGGAGTTGTCCGCAACTGGGGTCAAACCGGGACAACGATCTTTCCCGGCAGATCTGGGCGCGGAAAATGGCCGCCTACAGGCAATTGGACATCACCATCGTCGCTCTTTGCCAGTGGATGGCTGATTGCGTCAAAGAAAGCTCGCTGCTCTCATCTTTCCCCGTACACGTCATCCCCAACGGTCTGCCCACGGATATCTTCAAGCCCTATCCCCAGGCCCAAATCAGGGAATCCTTGCAGGTGCCCAAAGACGCTTTTGTGATCCTTTTCGGCGCGGACTCCGTGACCAATGCCCGCAAGGGCTTCGTGCATTTGCTGCGGGCGTTGGAACATGTAAAAACTTTGGCTTCCGACGACCAGATCGCTCTGGCCACCTTTGGCCATCACGCCCAGGCCGCAGTGCAACATTTGGGCTTTCCCACCTTTGCCTTTGACTACGTGGACAAGGAATCCGAGCTGGCCCTGGTCTACAGCATGGCCGACGTCACGGTCATCCCCTCCCTGGAGGACAACCTGCCCAACGTGGTCCTGGAATCCCTGGCCTGCGGCACACCCGTGATCGGATTCGACGTGGGCGGCATTCCGGACATGGTGGAGCATCAGGTCAATGGCTATTTGGCGCCGGTTGGCGATGACAAGGGCTTGGCCGAAGGGATGCGGTGGGTGATGGAGCGGAAGAAGGCGGGGAGCAAGATTCGGATGAAGTGCCGGGAGACGGCCTTGAGCCGGTATAATTTGCCATTGCAGGCGGGGCGGTATCGGGAATTGTATGAAGAAAAAATGAAATGATGATGCTGGCATGCTGGTATGCTGGAATGCTGGAATGCTGGGATGAAAATGCGGTGGAAAGGTAGGAAAGTGGGAAGGGGCAAGGGGTAAGGGAAAAGGTGATGCTGGGATAATACAGAATGCCGGCCCCGGTGAAATCAGTTTCGCTGACCTTCGGTATTACACGGAGTGGTTATTCTACCTGGAATGAAGATTGGAGTTTGTTGGCCACCCCGATGAAACACCCTAAAGGGGCCCGGTTTCATGGGGCGGGCGGACGGGAAAGGTAGACGAGAAAGAGTTTGCCTCGGCAATGACACAGAGGGTTTTATGGTGGGATGCAGTGACGAAAGTTGATGCTGATGTATTGTCCTTACCTGAATACGGTCGTTTTATTCAGGATTTGAAACGCCGTGTGTCTGAATCAAGGCTGTTTGCCGCCAGAGCGGTGAACAGGGAACTGATTCTACTTTACTGGGATATTGGAAAGGCAATTGCGGGAAAATTGGCAGAAGTCGGGTGGGGGGAGTCTGTTGTCAAGGTGGTTTCCAGGGATTTACGCGCATCGTTTCCCGGGATCAGTGGCTTTTCATCTCAGAATGTGTGGCGAATGCTTCAATTTTATCGGGTACATAGCGATCCTCATTTTCTGGAGCAAATTGAAATAATGCTGGAGAGTGAAGAGAGGCAAGCTGCATCTGATGAAAAAATCTCACAGGCTGTGAGAGAGATGGTTGCCAGGGTACCCTGGGTGACAAGGAATACTTCATTGACCTGCTCTTTTATCACAGGTTTCTCAAGGCATTGGTGGCCTTCGAACTCAAGGTGGGCTCCTTCGAGCCAGAGTATGCCGGCAAAATGGATTTCTACCTGAACCTGCTTAATGACTTGGAACGCGGGCCTGATGATCAATTGTCCATTGGCATCATTCTTTGTGCTGAGAAAGACGACGTGGAGGTAGAGTACGCCTTGCGTAGCAAAGCAAATCCTATCGGTGTCGCAGCCTATCAATTGTATCCGGAGTTACCGGGAGCCTTGGAGGGCAAGTTGCCTACTCCCCGACAGCTTGCCGATGTCATGAAGGCTGGGATCATTGATGCCCAGGGTGCACTTTGAATACTTATTATTGTTGGCCGCGGACGGGAAAGGCAGGCAAGATTAATGGCCACAGACGGGAAAGGCAGACGGGAGAAAATTTCCTGTGAAGGACCTCTTCACAGGAAAACTTGCCTCGCCAAAGGCGATGACAGTTTTTTCTACCGGCAAGTCGCCGGGTGAAAAATGTTTTAGTCTGTATTTAACGTCTGTCTTATCATCTGTGGCTGAAATAAGAAAAGAGTTAATGGCCACGGACGGTAACGGCAGGTAAGATTAATGGCCACAGACGGGAAAGGCAGACGATAAAGGCAGACGGGAGAACTTTTTCTGTGAAGGACCTCTTCACAGGAAAACTTGCCTCGCCAAAGGCGATGACAGTTTTTTCTACCGGCAAGTCGCCGGGTGAAAAATGTTTTAGTCTGTATTTAACGTCTGTCTTATCATCTGTGGCTGAAATAAGAAAAGAGTTAATGGCCACGGACGGTAACGGCAGGTAAGATTAATGGCCACAGACGGGAAAGGCAGACGATAAAGGCAGACGGGAGAACTTTTTCTGTGAAGGACTTCTTCACAGGAAAACTTGCCTCGCCAAAGGCGATGACAGTTTTTTCTACCGGCAAGTCGCCGGGTGAAAAATGTTTGGCTCTTCCGCAGAATTTATGGGTTTGGCTTTGCGATGATTTTTCTATTTGAGCACATAGTCGAGGGCTGGCGTGGCGCTTGCGAGCGAGACCCCAAAAGTCTCG
>NZ_FXUJ01000031.1:0-28364 GCF_900182865.1 Desulfonatronum zhilinae | reverse complement strand
CGTGGAGAATTTCATCATGATAGTCTACCTAATCGCGGCTCCGATTCAGATATTAATAACATCATGAATTCCACATCAAACGTCGAAGAACCAAAAATGATCTGTAGAGGATCGGAGCCGACTCGCTATTCCCCCAGGTGACGGGCAATGCGAGTAACCAGAGAGGCATTATAGTGGATTCCTTTGCCTTGCATAAGCAATGCGGCGTCACGGAAGGAATTGATAAGTCCCATGCTCCTGGCTTTCGCCAGAACGCCCAATGTTCCCGTTACGCTGAGTCCGAGATATTCCGCCGTATTCCTGCCGATTCGTTCATCAATAAGGACTTTGTCAGCATTGAATTGTCGAGCAAGCAGTATTGTTTGCTTCTCGCCACGATCAAGCTCAAAAAGCATTGAAATGGTTGAGTTTCGCAAATCGGCAACAGGGATGATCCACGGAAGGTCCGCAAGAGGTGGAACGAAGATGGGTCCTCCTTGGGCGCATTCATCAACGACTGATTGCGCGACATGCACTTTTTCAAAAATTTTCGGCAAAAAATCCAGACTGTTGATGCAAGAAAGCGCAATAAACGGAGTCGTGTTGGAAAAAACGATCACAGCAGCGACACTTCCCTGGAAAAATCCGCTTCGTTATCTTTAAGCATGCTTGCCGATCCGTCTTGCATGGCTTTGATCAAGAAATGACTCCTAGGAATGCCCAGCCAGCGGGCCGCCATGCCTGAGGACAGTCTTCCTTCGCGAAAAAGGGCGATCGCTGTCTCGGTTTTGATCAGGTTGGCGAACTGATCAATATCCAAGTGGAGTCCAAGCAAGAGTTCCTGAGGACAGTCGATTTCTATTTGTCTGTTCATGTGCGGACAATCCTCCTCTTTATGCGCCGATTCTTGTATCTACTCAGCACATTTTGTATCCGCCCTTGCTCCGACCCCGACAACGGCATTACTCTATGCTGAATAGTTACCGATTCTTTTTGCCTATCTTCGTTCGGCTCGTTCCGTCAATGCTTCAGGATGCGCAAGCCGCTTCGCGTCCACCCGTTCACCCCAGCACGTTGGAAGCGGCCTCCTCGGCCGTGGTGATGCCTTTGGCCACCTTGACCGCGGCGTCGCGGACCAGGGGGCGGAGTTTGCCGGATTTGACTTGGGAACGGAAGATGTCCCGGGCCGAGGCCCGTTGGAGGATCATTTCCTGAACCTCGTCGTCCACGGTGAGCACCTCGAAGACTCCGGTGCGGCCCTGGTAGCCGACCTGGTTGCAGCGAGAGCAGCCCTGGCCGCGGAAAAAGGTGATCTTTTGGGTCCGGGCCAGGCCCAAGGCCTCCAGGATCGGCTTGGGCGGGCTGTAGGCTTCCTTGCAAAAGTGGCAGATCTTGCGCACCAAGCGCTGGGCGATCACCACCAGCAGGGTGGAGGCCACCAGAAAAGGTTCGACATCCATTTCCATCAGTCTGGTCACGGCCCCGGCGGCATTGTTGGTGTGCAGGGTGGAGAGCAGCTTGTGCCCGGTCAGGGCGGCCTGCACGGCGATTTCGGCGGTTTCGGCGTCCCGGATTTCGCCGACCATGATCACGTCGGGATCCTGGCGCAGGATGGAGCGCAAGCCGGAGGCAAAGGTCATTCCGGCCCGGCGGTTGAGCTGGACTTGGCGGATTTTCTCCACCCGGTACTCCACCGGATCTTCCAGGGTGATGATGTTCACGTCCGGCTGGTTCATCTGTTTGAGCAGGGCGTAGAGGGAGGAGCTTTTACCGCTGCCCGTGGGGCCGGTGGCCAGGAGCATGCCGTAGGGCCGGGTGATGGCCTCCAGCAGCTTGTTCCGATCCTCCTCGATCATACCCAGGTCGTCCAGGGTCATGATCTGTCCGCTGCGGTGCAACAGGCGCAGTACCAGGTTTTCCCCGTGAATGGTGGGCAGGGAAGAGACCCGGACATGGATTTCCCGGTTGTCCAGAGTGAAGGAGAATCGACCGTCCTGGGGCATGCGGGAGACGGAAATGTCCATGCCGGAGATGATTTTGATTCTGGAGACAATGGGCAGGAACACGTTTCTGGGCGGGGCCGGGACCTCCCGCAGCTTGCCGTCCACTCGAAACCGCAGGTGGACGATGGTCTTTTCCGGGCTGATATGGATGTCGCTGGCGTTCTCCCGAACGGCCTGGGCCAGAATGGAGTTCACCAGACGGATGATCGGAGCCTCTTCGGCCATGTCCTGCAGGGAAGACAGGGATACGGCTTCCGTGGTCTCCGTATCCTCGAAAATCGCCTCGTCGTCCAGATCCCGCAAGGCGTCGCCCATCTGGGTTGAGGAGCCGTAGATGCTGTAGATCAGGTCGGTCAGCTCCCGCTGGGTGCAGATGACCGGCTCCACTTCCATGTTGGTCAGGATTTCCAGGTCGTCCAACGTGTTCAGATCCAAGGGATCCGGCATGGCCACGTTGAGCAGGTTGCCTCGTCGGGCCAACGGGGCGACCTTGTTGCGACGGGCGAAGTCCTGGGGAATCAGGGCGGCCAGATGGGTGTCGACGGGGAACTTCTCGGGCAGGAATTTCTCAATGTTCAGCTGACGACTGATGACGTCGTAAATCTGCTGTTCCCGGACCACCCCCCGGTTGATCAGATACTCCCCGAGCTTGACCCCGGCTTTCTTCTGCTCCAGCAGGGCTTCCTTGAGCTGGGTCGCGTCGATCAGACCGGCGTCCACCAGCATGTCGCCGAGGCGTTTGCGTTCTCTGGCCATTGGATGGTTGGGTTTTAGGTCGTCCAAAAAGTATTGTCTGGTGTCAATTTGACCGCGGGAAATATGTTCATAAAGATGTTCATTTTCGGCTTTGATATTCTCGGCATCACACCGTTCATTGAAAGAAAGGCCGTGGGGCGGTGTTTTGAGACAGGGGAATCGACCGCTGCGGGATGATGGTCGGGGTGATGAAGATGAGGACTTCTTCCATGTCCAGCCTGGAAGCGTCGCGCCGGAACAGCGCCCCCAGCCCGGGCAGATCCTTGAGCCAGGGCACGCCGTCCAGGCGGCGGCTGGTCAATTCCTTGGTCAGGCCTGAAATGACCACGGTTTCTTCATTTCCCACCACGAGCGAGGTCTGGGTTTCCTTCTTGATGATGAATGGGTTGCCTTCCACCTGTCTGGTTAAATCCACTTCGTCCTTCTTAACCCTGATGTCCAGCCGCAGGTGCTCGGTGTCCACCACATGGGGAGTGATTTCCAGGCGCAGGACGGCGTCCTCGAATTTCACCTCTCTGTTGCCGTCCTTGTCCCTGGACACGTAGGGCACTTTCTCGCCGTTCTCCGTAAAGGCCATCAGGTTGTTCATGGTGGTGATGGAGGGCGAGGACAGGATGTTCAGCTTGCCGTCCTGTTGCAGGGCGGAAAGCTGAACTTCAAGGTAGTTGGGGCTGCCGGTGATGAATCCCAAGGTCAATCCGGTGAGCGTGGAGGTCAAGTCGGCGGGGAAGTTCCCGGCCATGCCGCCGCTGCCCTGGCCTTGATCGAAGAATGGGGGAGGCAGTTCCCCGGCGGGCCATCCTCCTGCCGGACCTCCGACGCCGGGCGCCACCATCCAGGGTTGATCGCCGGCGAATCCCGCACGTCGTCCGCCCCACTGAAAGCCGAGGTCCCGAGCCGTGTCCTTGGTGGTCTCCACGATGTGGGCCTGGATCAGAATCTGGGGTCGCGGGCGATCCAGATGCTCCAGCAAGGCGAAAACCTTGTTCGTGACGTTGCGGGGGGCCTGGAGCACCAGAGAGTTGGTTTCCGGGTGGGGGACGACGACGCCTTGCGCGCCCTCGCCTCCGTTGCTCCCAAGCAATTTGGTGATCATGCCGGTCAAGTCGTTGCCGGATGTTCGGGGCGTTTCGGACGTTCCAGTGCGTCCGTCCGTTCCGGCTGAGGGCTCCTGGCCGATATTCAGGTAACGCAGCTTGATCACGCTGGTGACCAGCGGCCCGGAATGCATCGCCTCAGCCCGCAACTTGGTGAAGTCCTGGGCCACGCGCTCCCGCTCCATGTCCTGCTTGACGTCGTCCACGGTGCGGACTTGCAGGATGGCTCCGTTCCACACGTACACCAGCCCGTGGGCGTCCGCCATGTTGCGGAAGGCGGTTTCCCATGGAACGTCGTCGATAATCACGCTGACGCCCTGCATGGCCCGGACGCTGGGGGAAAGGACCATGTTCACCTGGGCGGCCCGGGCCAGGGCCATGAGCAGGGTGGCCATGGGCGCTTCCTGCATGCGCAGGGAGACGCGCTGTTGGGGAAAAGGGGTGTCCGGGGAGGTTTCGGGTTCCGGGTCCAAAATCAAGGAAGCTTCCGGAATCTCGAAACGCGGTTCCAAGGGGCGGTCCGTGGGGGTGTGGGCCAGAGCCTGTTCGCTGAGTTCCCGCCAGTGATCCATGGGGTCTTCCTTGGAGGTGGAAGCGCAGCCCCAGAGCAAGACCAGCGTCAAGAGGGCCGCCAAAAACCCTGGAAAAAAAGCAAGGATATTGGCTTGGGTGCGGTCAGTATGCGTCATAAAGCCTTTGTACCGTTTCGGATGAATTATCCACAATTGATTACCAACTCGCGCCTTCCAGGTCCACCACCAACGTTCCGGTCACCGCGCCGGAGGGTGTGCGGCGTTGGATGACCACGGCGTCCTCGTGGGTTTCGGCCAAGTAGTAGCCTAGTTTGTCCAACTGGTCGCCGGTCTGGTATTCCCGTCCGTTGATCACCACGAAAAGATCCTGCCCGGCAATGTTGACGAACCCTTGATAAATGAACTCGGGAAATGATTCCTCCCCGCGTTGCGGGGCGGGCTCCTGTTCCAGGACCACGTCCTCAAGCCGCTGGAAGGGATTTCGCCCCCTGGAATCCAGCGCGGTTTCCAGGATGTACCATTCCAGGCTGTCCAGTCGGGAGCGGGATGCGATATCCAGGGCGCTTTGGGCAACGGCGTCGGCCGGGGAGGCTTCCTGGACCATGGGCGCGGGGGCGCTGGTCCGTCTGGAATCCAGGAAGACGTATCCGCCGTACAGCATTGCCGCAAGCATCAGGCCGACCAGAATTTTTTCACGCAGGGCCATCACGTCTCCGTCATCCTTTATCCATGGCGACAAGCAAGCGCATTCTGATTTCCTCGCCGGTCCGACCGCTGGAAATTTCCAGGTCCCGGACGTCCAGCAGCCAGGGATTGCCGCCCAGGGCAAGCAAAAACTCCCACAACCGAAACATCTCCCCGGACAGGGAGCAATCCACCAGCAGGACGCCGTCCCTGGCCAGAGCCGAAGCGTCGGGTCGGATGAAGCGGACGTCCAGGGAGGCTTCCTCGGCCATGACCCTGATGCGCGGCGCGGCTTCCTCCAGTTCGAGAACGGTTTCGCCCGTCAACATATCCGCGTGGAGCCTTCCGGGCAGAGGTTCGTCCAGGATGGCCTGGAGTTCTGCCTGCACGGGGCGCAAAGCCTGCTGCGTCCGGATCTCGTCCTGGCGCTGGGCGATCCCGCGGGACAGCCTCTCGCTTTCCATGCCGTGCGGCAGGACGAAAACGAACAGGAAAATGCCAAGGACGCCCAGGCACAGAATAAGCCAGGGGATATTGTTGCGTGAAGGCCGAAAGGCCGTCTTCATGGATTTCAGCGCGGCAAAGGAGGGCATTGTGTCATTCCCTTGACGCTACGGCGTCAAGCCGGGACGATGAGTTTGGTCTTGCGTGCATGGGCAGATGCAAAACGAAGCGCATCCGCTCCTCGCCGTGATTCCCGCTTTCCAGACGTTTGTCGTGGACCTGCGGCGGTTCGAACAGCGGCGAGCGCTGCAAGGCGATGATGTATCCGGCCAATGCGGTTTCAAACCCCATGGGATCGCCGACGATCATCCCGTCCATGACCAGGGCCTTGCCTCCCGCCACGGGCTCGGAAGACCGGGCGCGGGCATCGGCTTGCCGCCGCGCTCCCCCGTCGACCCGGACATTGAACAGGCGGATATGCTCCGGCGTCAGGGCCGCCACCTCCCGCAGCATGGCCAGGGTCTGCAAACGCGCGCTCAGGCTGCGCAGCTCCTCCTGCTGCTCCCGGATCTCGTTCGCGGACCGCATGAGCATGTCTTCACCAAGCCGGGGCGTGAATTCCGTGAGTTCCCGGTCCAGGCCGGCCAGGGTTTCTTGCTTGGCCGCGATGTCCTTCCCCTGAAACATGTAGACCGTGCTCAGAGCCAACAGCAGGATGATGGTCGTGACGAACATGGCCATGTTCACCCTGGTGACGGAACGGGCTTCCTCGTGCTGATGAAAGGTCGCCTGCAGGTTCAGGCAGTTGCCGGGCGTACAAAGGGCCAGAGCCAGGGCCAGATTGTGTTGGATGCGGTCCAGTTGCGTCGGAGGCGTTGTCGGCCCCCATTTGGGCTGCTGTTCCGGGTCGAGGGGATCCAGGGCCTGGGTGGGCACTCCGAGAATGCCCCAAAACACCTCGCGCATGCGAACGTTTACGGCCAAATCCCCGGATATCAGCAGCAGTTCCGTGCGCTCCTGATTCTGCTCGCGCGTGTTGTAGGCGAACGTCCGCTCCACCTGCTTGGCCAGACGTTCGCAGACCGGCGCGATCATCTCGAAAATCTGGTCGTCGGAAATGGCTTCCCAGGGTATGGACGAGACGTCCCTGCCGTTGGCCAGGGTCTGAATCAGCATGTTCATGGCCCGGTCCATGTCCAGCGGTTCGCCGACATGTTCGGTTGCCGGGGGCTTTCGGACATCTTCGGGGATATCAACGGACGAAAGCCGGGGCAGGGCGGTTCCGGTTTGTACCTCGTCGTCTTGAACCAGGGACGCCGCCATCGCCTCGACTTCGGCGTCCTCGTCGTCCTTGATGGAAACGTCCAGTTCAACCATGCCCCGCGCCGCGTCCGCCCGCCCCTGACGTGCTTCCTCCCGGCGACCGGCCAGACGTTCGTTGCAGTGCTGAACCAGGGTATCGGCCATGCTGCTCAATCCGGTCTTGACCAAACGGCTCATGACCAGATTGCCATCGGCGAAGATGTCGATGCGCGACCAGTCCTGTTCCACTTGCAGGGTAGCGAAATACGGCGCGTCGACATGGAGAAAGGGGTGGCGAAACATGGCTTGCAGAGCCAGGGGCGCCGGGGTCAGGCCGGCAAGAGGCAGGCCCGCCTCCACGAACCAGGATCGGGTCAGGGCAAGCTCTTTGCGGGGCGCCACGCAGCAGATCACGCTGTGCTTTACCGCCCCCTTATCCATGATCTGGCCCTGGACCTTGAAATCCAGAAGAAATTCTTTGTCGTCGAAGGGATTGTCCCGTTTTACCCGCCAGTACACGAGATCGTACAATTCCCAGGGCGGCACCTTGGGAACGAGGATATGTTGCAGTTGGGTCCGAAACGAGAAGACATGGCTCCAAATTTTCAAATCATCTGTACGTCCGCAGAGAGACTTGACTTCACGGCGCAGAAAGGCCGGAAAACCGGCGCTGCCCGGATTGGCTCCCTCAGGATAGGCTATGTCTCGAAAGCCAAGGATTTTCGGGGCGGCTTCAGTGTCCGCGACCAGCATCAGACGCAGCCCTCGCGGCGCGATGTCCACCCCCAGGCGTCGGCTTTTGGTCGTCCAGGGTCTGGGTATCCTGAAACGTGAAACCTTGGCCGTGGGGGAGGCCTGAGCTGTCGAGGATTCGTGTTTATCCCCGGAGCGGATGATGTGCAGCAGTTTTTCCGTGGCTTGGCTCATGATTGGTCATGGCAGTGGTTGGAGTGGATGGTCATGATTTGTAAACGTACGCTCTGGGGGATGCCGACTCATCTGGTGGAAGGCGTGCGGAATTGGCATTGCAAAAAATACTCCACTATTTCCAAACAGGTCGATAGCGGGTTCCTTCGGCTTCCACCACCACAGCCTCCAAGCCCTCGTTCACGCGGACTTCCTCGGCCTTCCGGACGGCCTTGTCCGAGGTGTCGAAATGGTCGATATACACGATGTCCCAGTGCCGCCCTTTGTAGAACACTCGGAGCATACCGGCGGAATCATGACGCTCGCGGATCGCGGTCAAAGCCCGTGTGGCGAAGTCGCGGGTTTGGAAACCGCCGATCTGAACATAAAAGCGCGAACCGGGAAACATTCGCCCTGTTTCGATGGGCTCCCTCTCCTCGGGCCCGAAGGTCGGTTCCGAAGGCGGGGCTTCGGGCGTGGCGGAGGCTTCGGCAAATGCTTCCGTTTCTTCCGCTTCATCAGGGCCGTGGCTTGGCTCGCTCGGAGGCGGATCGGCCTGGGTGGGAATCGGAGCCGAGAGAAACTCATGGCTGACAGGCTCTCTGAATTCCTGCGGCGTGACGGTTTTCCCGTCTTCCGAGGCGACGGGATCAGAGGGCGGAGCGATGTGCAGTCTTTCCGGAACGAGGATCAGGGCGGTGATCAGCATGGCCGAGGCAAGGAAAAGCAGGCCAGGATGCCGGTCCTCATCCCAGCCCAGGGGCCGGGCGCAGGCCAGCACGACGTTTCGATTCACCTTGGACTTGTTGGTGACGATCAAGGTCATCAAGGCCTTGTGCCCGAGATGCATGATTTTTCGCGGGGTGCCTCGAGACGCTCGGTACAAGGCCCAGTACGCCGGCCAGGTGAATAGCTCCCTGGAAGTGCCGGCAAGGCTGAGCCGATGACGAATCAGTGCCCTGGTGTCCCGGAAGTTCAAGGGCGTCAGTCGGCAAAACTCGTTGATTCTGTCCTGAAAGTTGGGCATTTCGGCCAGAACCACGTCGAATTCTTCCTGGGCGAAGATGATCACCTGCAGGAGCTTCGCGTCGTTGGTCTCGTAATTCAGCAGTTCCCTGATTACTTCCAGACAGGAAGGGGCGAGCTTCTGGCCCTCATCGATGATCAGCACCAGAATTCTCCGGCTCTCCTGGGCTTCCTGAAAAAGATGCTGCTGCAGGGCCTCCATCATTTCCCGGTGCGTGGCTTCCGGCGAGGGAGAGACGCGCAAAAAGCGGGTGTGCAGGGTGACGAGCAGTTCTCTGGCCGTGGAAAACGTAGGGTCGAGGATGAGGTGCGGAACAATGGCCGAGTCGTTGGCCATGCCCTGGATCAGGGTGCGGCAGAGTGTGCTCTTGCCCGAACCGATCGGCCCCAGGCAGACATTCAGGCCGCGGCGCAGACGAACGGCGATTTCCAGCCGATGCAAAGACTTGGCGTGGTTTTGGGATTCGAAGAAAAAAACTGGGTCCGGAGAGTTGGAAAACGGCTCCCTGGTCAATCCCAGCAATTCAAAGTAGTTCACGCAGAATATCCTTGCAGTACAGGGTCGCCCCTTGCCGCGGGAATTGATCAAGCTCGACGCGAAGCACGCCAACCGTGTTCATCATGAAAATCCGCACATTACCCGAGCCTTGCTCCACAGGCAAGAAAATGTGGGGAGAGTTCATGGTTTTCGGGCATTCGGGCATCAAGTATTATGAAGGCCACGCTCGGGCAGGGCCATTTTGTTCTCTGGAAAATGGCTATAATTTCAGAGTTGTATATTTCAAATCGTTCCCACGCTCCGCGTGGGAACGCACTTCCGGACGCTCCGCGTCCACTGAGGCCGCTGGAGCGGCCGCCGGAATGCTCCCACGCAGAGCGTGGGAGCAAGAGGTATGCTTGTTCGCTCCCGTTCCACTTCAATCCACATCCATCGCCCGGAGTTTTTGAGAAGTTCCATCGATTTCTGATAACATTCCGATTTCGATCACGATTTCGATTTCGATACCGATCCTGAGTGCCCGTGGTTCGAGAACAAAATTGCCCTGCACGCTCGGGGAAAAGTTGTTGATTCCGTTCAGAAAGCCGGGTAATTGTAAAGATGGCAGCTTTAAAAATTCCTGATGCCCGCACAGGTCGAACCTTCATTTCGGCGTTGCAACCAGTTTCATTGATGGCGCTCAACCCATGCTCGACAATACGACCGCACCTCGTTCGTCTGTTCAACAGGCACGCAAAGACGTCACGTCCCCGAAACGCAAAACCCGGACCATAGCCGTTGCCAGCGGCAAGGGCGGAGCCGGCAAGACGTCGGTGGCCGCTTGTCTGGCCTGGATATTGGCGGAGCAGGGACGAAGGGTTTGCCTGGTGGACGTGGATCTGGGCCTTTCCAATGTGGACGTGCTTCTGGGAATAACTCCCGGGCATACCCTGGAAGAGGTCGTTATCGACAACCTTCCCATGGAGCAGGCCATCACCAGGGTGCGTCCGGGTCTGGACGTTATTTCGGGCGGCTCGGGGATCGCCGCTCTTACGGAGATGACCAAGGCGAAACAGATCGATTTCTTGAAGAAAATCAAATCGCTGGACAGCTATGACTTTTTGCTCCTGGATAATGCGCCGGGAATCCATCGGCAGGTTGTCGCCTTTTGCCTGGCCGCCAGGGAACAGGTCATCGTCGTCAACCCCGAACCGACCTCTGTAACCGACGGATACGCACTGCTTAAGGTCCTTCGGCAGAACGGAATGCGTCGACCGCCTTATATCCTGCTGAACAAAGTTAAAGAGGGCATTGACCACGCAACGCTGATCAAACGCTTCGCCGCTGTCTGCAAAAAGCACCTGGGAGCGCTGATCCTTCCGCTGGGCGCCGTCCCCGAGGATCCCGTCTTCCATGTTGCTTCGACCCGGTCCGTGCTGCCCGTGGCCTTTCGGCCCCAAGCCCCCGGGTCCCTGGCCCTGACCCGGGTGGCCAACCTGATCGTCAAGCGCATGGCTCCGGAAACCCTGCATTCTCATTTCCACGGCTTCTGGGCTGCTTCGCTGTTCACGATGTTCCAGGGGCTGCACCTGCCCGCGGACGGAGCGTCCACGGCAAGCCCGAAGACGTCTCCCCCCTCCGCCGCGCCTCCGGCGTCGCCCGAAGCCGAAACGCGACCTTCGGTTCAGGACGTGGTTCAACGCCTGGACCACGTCGTAGCGGAGTTGGCCGACACAGTGGCCAAAAGCATACGGCATCCCCAGGCTTCCCCTTCGGAAGACGCTTCAGAGGCAGCGCACCGCTTGGCTCTTACGGCGGAGCGGTTGCAACGCCTCGCGGAAATCTGGAAGAAGGCGGCCATGTCCTCGCTCAAGGCTTCGACGGCCAACCCGGACGCGAAGCCATGAGCCCTTGGCTGAAGCGACAAGGCGACCTATTCTGAAGAGGTTTTGCTTGCCCCCCTTTTCGTCGCCCTCCTATGAGAAAGCATGGCAGATTTGTTTTCGTTCCTCGCCCACTATCTGAACGGTATCGAAATCGAAATCGAACGTCATGCCCAAGATGACGCAATCACCGGGTGATGCACAGCATTTTCCGATTCCGATTCCGATTTCGATCGCGATTGGATTTTGAGGAGAACAGATTTGTCCCCTTATGAGAAAGGCCTGGGTTTGACTTTACGAGCCACTCTTTACTAAACTTTTTTTTGGTGACGGCCATCCCGGTGGTTCCGGGAGGGCTTTTTTCGTTTTCACCGTCGACACGCCTTCAACCGAGAACCTTCAATATTCAAGGAGTTCCGAAGCATGCCGAATTTCAAGCCGGCGCGGCGCCTGGCGCAGTTGCCGCCGTATCTGTTCGCTGAAATTGACCGGGTCAAGAATGAAGTCAAGGCCAAGGGAGTGGACATCATCGACCTGGGAGTAGGGGACCCGGATCTGCCGACCCCGGACTTCATCATCCAGTCCATGAACAAGGCCGTGGCCAAGAGCGAACATCACCGCTATCCATCCTACTCCGGGCTGAACTCCTTTCGGGAGTGCGTGGCCAGATGGTACAAATCGCGCTTCGGCGTAACCCTGGACCCCACCTCCCAGGTGCTCAGCCTGATCGGCTCCAAGGAGGGTTTGGCCCACTTCCCCCTGGCCTTCGTGGACCCCGGCGACCTGGTCATGACCTCGACGCCCAATTATCCGGTCTATCCCATCGCGACCATGTTCGCCGGCGGCGAGACCCATTTCGTGCCGTTGACCGAATCCACGGATTTTTTGCCGGATTTGGACGCCATCCCCGAGGACGTGTGGAAACGGGCCAAGATTTTTTTCCTGAACTACCCCAACAACCCCACCTCGGCCATGGCCCCGCGAAGCTTCTACGAGAAGCTGATCGCCAAGGCCCGGGAGTTCGGGACCATCCTGGTTCATGACGCCGCGTATTCGGAAATGTACTACAATCCGGCCAACAAACCGCTCAGCATCCTGGAAATCCCCGGTGCCATGGACGTGGCCATTGAGTTCCATTCCTTGTCCAAGACCTACAACATGACCGGCTGGCGCGTGGGCATGGCCGTGGGCAATCAGGAGTTGGTGCAAGGCCTGGGCAAGATCAAGAGCAACATCGACTCCGGCATTTTCCAGGCCGTCCAGGAAGCCGGGATTACCGCCCTGGATCACGGCGAGGCCTTTGCCCAGGAGATGCGGGACATCTACAAGGGGCGGCGGGACGTGGTGGTGGCGGAACTGGCCAAGATCGGCCTGGAGTGTCGCTCCCCGGAGGCCACGTTCTACGTCTGGACCAAAGTCCCCCAGGGCCGCGATTCCACCGGCTTCGTGGCCGAGGTGCTCCAGAAGACCGGAGTGGTGGTCACGCCGGGCAACGGATTCGGCACGCCTGGAGAGGGGTACTTCCGCATCGCCCTGACTGTGGGCGAGGACCGTCTGCTGGAAGCTTTGGCCCGGATCGCCAAGCTGTAATGATGGCAGGGGAAGGGGGGAACATACTGTTTCCCCCTTCTTTTTCTTGAACTGATCGAAATCGATCTTTACTTACGGGCATGACGCAATCCCGGACCACGCGGGCGTTCATCAGCCTGGGCTCGAACCTTGGGGACCTGGAAGACAATCTGCGGCAAGCCCGTGAAACGTTGAATCGGCTGCCCGAGGTCCGGCTTGATTCGCAATCCACCGTCTATTTGACGGAACCCCAGGACGTCCGGGATCAACCCTGGTTCGCCAATCAGGTCGTCTCTTTGGACTGCGGGCCTGCCTGGACGGCCCAGGAACTCTTGCGAACGCTCCTGGAAATCGAAGACCGGATGGGGAGGGTCCGCGAGCGAGACAAAGGCCCGCGAATCATCGATCTGGATCTGCTGCTTTTCGGCTCACAGTGTTACGATTTTCCTGAGTTGACCCTGCCGCATCCGCGCCTCCGTGAAAGGGCCTTCGTCCTCGTTCCCCTGCGCGACATCGCCCCGGAACTCGTCTTTCCCGACGGGACAAATCTGTCCGAGGTGCTTGATCGTTTATCGTTCCATGTCCGGGGGCGCGGCATTTATCAGTAGGGACAGAGGCTGCTTTGAGGAACAAGTTTGATGTTTCGGAACTACTCAGCACAGAGTAATTCTGTTACCGGGATCGGAATCGGGATCGAAAACGCTGGGATGCGTTCTCAATTCTTTCTGTTTCGATCCGGCTCCGATAGCGAAGCGCCGACCCCGATACCGATTGCCGGAGCAAGAGCGGACACAAAATGTACCGAGTAGTTACGATTTTTCATGATCGACCTTTTACTGAATCCGGTTTACGCACTAAGTTCTGAAGACGCGAAGCGGGAGGCGACTCGGGAAGGAGCGCCGCCCATGGAACTGATTGACGGGAATCGCCTTGTGGCCATGCTGGAGAAAGAGGAAATCGGCGTTGTTCCGCGTACGGTCTACGATATCGATTACGCCTTTTTCCGAGCATATTTACCAGAGAAACCGGAACCGGCGACGTCGGGAATCGGCGGGTAGAGGAGTTTTCATGCTGAAATTTCTAATTTTTATTGCCGCGGCTTTCATCTTGTACAAACTTCTGGTCGGTGATTTCCAGAAGAAGAAAGAGGTCAAGGACAAAGAAAGCGAAAATCTGGCCGCCAATGGCGTGATGACCAAGGATCCGGTCTGTGGGACATACGTTCCGGTGGGCAGCGACATTCGGATCAAGGAAGGGGAGACGGTGCACTGCTTCTGCAGTTATGAATGTCGGGATTCGTATCTGAAGAAGCTGGAGGCCGGGAAGTAATACCATCTCCAATTCAATGATTCTCTTTCGGTGTCGCTATCGGGATCGGAATCGGGATCGAATTAGGATTATTGGAAACAGTAGCGATCCCGATCCCGATAACTGCATTCTCTCAAGCGAACAACGCATTGCCGAAATAGAAGGTATTATTGGCACACAAACAGTATCGATCCCGATAGCGATACCGACGCCGACACCGACAACTGAATGAGTCCAAGAACCAGGTGAAAAGAGCTCGATAAAAAAAGACGAGGTCGGACAAACTGTCCGACCTCGTCTTTTTTTGTGACTCTTGGTGCCGAAGGGGGGACTCGAACCCCCACGAGGTTTCCCTCACCACCCCCTCAAGATGGCGTGTCTACCAGTTCCACCACTTCGGCGTTTGACTTTGCTTGAGATTTACGGCGTTTCGGTCCGTGATTGCGGAGCAGCGTCTTGAGGTTCCGCTGGGATCGAGATCTGTTCTTCGATGCTTCCTGGTGCGGAGGGAACTTGCGGCAAATCAGCCGGGAAGTCAAGGATCACGGATTCTTCGGCGGTGCGTTGTCCGCTCATGTAGGTGAAGCTCAGGGAGGTGATGATGAAAATGCTGGCCACGCTGATGGTCAGCTTTTTGAGCAGCCCCCCGGCGCCGCTGCTACCGAAGACGGAACTGCTGCCTCCGCCGAAGATGACGCCCATGCCTTCCTTACCGGATTGCAGCAGGATGAGAATGACCAGAGAGATACAGGCCAAAACGTGAATGGTGATGATCAGTGCGTTCAAAACAGTGTGCTCCTTGCGATATTTCAGACAGCCGAGGCAATGGCCGTGAAGCTGTCGACCTGCAAACTTGCGCCTCCTACCAGCACGCCGTTCACATTGTCAAGGTCCAGGATCGCTCCGGCGTTGTCCGGCTTGACGCTGCCGCCGTAGAGAATGCGGATTTCGTCGCCGCAACGAGGGAACAACTCCTGCAGGGTCTTGCGGACAAGATCGTGGGCCGCGACGATGTCCTCGGTCTGGGCCACCTTGCCCGTGCCGATGGCCCAGACCGGCTCGTAGGCGATGGTCAACCGGTCCGGAGTCACGCCGTCCTTGTCCACCTCGGCCAATCCCAGCCGGAGTTGCCCTTTGAGTACGTTTTCCACGCTGCCGTGGGTGCGCTGGTCCAGGGTTTCGCCGATGCACAAAATCATGTGCAACCCGGCTTGAAGGCCAAAGGCGGTCTTTTGGGCGATGAACCGGTCGGACTCTTTGAGCACGTGACGGCGTTCGGAGTGGCCGACCAGGGCATGGGTGCATCCGGCATCCACGAGCATGAAGGGCGCGATTTCCCCGGTAAAGGCGCCTTCGGAAGACGGATAAAAATTTTGTCCTCCCAGGAACAGTCGTTCTCGCCCGCGGATGGTTTCGGCCACGGCCTTCAGCGCGGTGAAGGGCGGCAGAAGTAGGACTTCGCGGTCCTCGGGCAAAACGTCCCGGAGGCCGGCGGCCAAGCCGGAGGCCAGCTCCACGGCCTGGGCCTCGGTTTTGTACATTTTCCAATTTCCGGCGATCAACATTTTTGGGGTCGCACTCATGCGGCGCACTCCTTCAGGGCTTTGAAGGCGGGGAGATCCTTGCCTTCCATGAATTCCAGAAACGCTCCGCCCCCGGTGGAGATGAAGCTGACCTTGTCCGCCAGGCCCGAGGCGTGGAGCATGGCGTCCGTATCGCCGCCGCCGACGATGCTCACCGAGGCGGAATCGGCTATGGCCGTTGCCACGTGCATGGAGCCGGAAGCGAAGGCCGGGTTCTCGAACGCGCCCATGGGGCCGTTCCAAACCACGGTTCCGGCACCGGCCAGAACTTCCGCGAACAGCGCTTGCGTAGCCGGGCCGATATCCAGGACCATTTTGTCCGCGGGAATGTTCTGGTACGGGCAAACCCCGTCGGCCCGTTCGGACTTGAGACCGTCGGCATATACGAAGTCCACGGGGAGATAGAGCGCGGTTCCACGCTCCTTGGCTTTGGCCAGGACAGCCCGGGCCGTGTCCAGAAGATCGTCTTCCACCAGGGAGGAGCCCACGCCAAACCCTTGAGCCTTGATAAAGGTGTTGGCCATGGCCCCGCCGATGATCATCCGGTCCACCTTTTCCAGGAGATTGTCCAGCAGTTCCAGTTTGCCGGAGACCTTGGCCCCTCCCGAAACGGCCACAAAGGGGCGCTTGGGATCAGCCAAAGCTTGGCCCAGATATTCCCATTCCTTTTGCATCAACAAACCCGCGCAGCAGACCGGAATCAGCTTGGCCACGCCGACGTTGGAAGCGTGGGCCCGGTGGGCCGTCCCAAAGGCGTCGCTGACGAAAATGTCCCCCAGTTTGGCCAACTGGGCGCTGAAATCCGGATCGTTCTTGGTTTCTCCGGCATGGAAGCGCAGATTCTCCAACAACAGGACCTGACCCGGCTCAAGAGCCTTGGTCATGGCTTCCACCTCGGGACCGACGCAGTCCGGGGCCATGGCCACGTCCACTCCCAACAACTCGGAAAGACGTCGGGCAATGGGGCCCAGGCTCAGTTCGGGCACGACCTGACCCTTGGGGCGTCCCATGTGGGAACACAGCACCAGAGCAGCGCCGCGTTCCAGGGCCTGCTTCAACGTGGGCAGGCTGGCCCGGATGCGGGTGTCTTCCTTGATGGTGCCTTGATCCATGGGCACGTTGTAGTCCACGCGGATCAACAAGCGTTTATTCCGTACGTCAACGTCTTTTAAATAGGTAATGCTCATCGTTTTCCTCCTGGCTTGGGTGCTACAGGGCGGTTGTCATGCTGGCAGTCCGTTGAAAAATTCCCAATTGCCGCGACGTATCGCGGATCGCACTGCATCAAAATGGCGTCTCTTACTCCCTCCGGGTGCCGGTAGTAACCCCGACGGCGTCCGATGGGCGTAAAACCGAGCGCCGTGTAGAGGTGTACGGCGGCAAGGTTGGTTTCGTCCACCTCCAGGTGGCAGGCATCGATTCCCAGGGCCGCGCCGTGTTCCAGGGCCGCGGCCGCCAGCGCCCGGCCCAGGCCGTGTCCCCGGAAGACCTGACGAACGGCCATGTTTAAAATCTCCATCTCCGGAGGCAGGATTTGGCAGCTGATGTAGCCGATCAATGCGACCTCGACGCGAACCCCATGCACACGGCACGTGCCCTGGTCATAGCCGCTTTGGAATTGCTCCAGGGACCACGGCGCGGGGAAATGCGCGGCTTCCAACGCCGCGGCTTCCGGAAGTTCGTCGCGGGAGAGCAGAAAGACGCGGGACACGGCGGTCGGCTCGTTTGGTAGGCGGGGATCAGCCGTCGGTTCGCCCCAGGGCCTCGACCATCTCCGCGTGGACCTTGGTGTTGCTGGCCAGGATGGAAGGGATATGCAGGTCGAACGCCGAACCGTCGATCCGGGTGACCAATCCTCCGGCCTCGCGGACCAGCAGCCATCCCGCGGCCATGTCCCACGGCTTGAGGTTGATTTCATAGAAGGCGTCGAAACGGCCGCAAGCGACATAGGCCAGGTCGCTGGCCGCGGAGCCGGGCCGTCGAATCCCCTGCGTCAGGGTGAGCATGGTTTCCATCCACCCCAGAATCGGCGGCAGTTGCTCCCGGACGGAGTAGGGAAACCCCGTGGCGACCAGGGAGTTTTCCAGGTCCGGGACGGTGGATGCCTGGACCGGAACATTGTTGAGATGGGTCCCTCGGCCCTTGGCTGCGTGGAACAGTTCGTGGAGCACGGGCAGATGAACCAAGCCGAGCTGAACGTCGCCCTTGTCCCACAGCGCCACGGAGATGGCCACGAAGGGAAAGCCGTGGGCGAAATTGGTGGTACCGTCCAGGGGGTCGATGATCCAGGTGGGACCGTTCAGTCTTTTTCCCAAGTCCTCGGCGGAGGCCGACTCCTCGGCCAGAAAACCGGCCTCGGGGAGCAGGGCGCCCAGACGTTCCTTGAGGAGTTTTTCAAGGGCCAGGTCCGCGGTGGTGACCAGGTCGATCCGGCCCTTATGGCGGATTTCCCTGGGAGCGTGCCAGTACCGCATCAACAGGTCCCCGGCCTCGCGGACGATGTCGATGGTTTTGTGAAGAAGTGGTGCGTGGTCGGTCATCCGGCGAACATATGCGCAAACAGGGCTGATGCCAAGACGCTGAAAACGAATCGTCCCGCGTCGCTCATGCGACGCGGGACGATATCTCTGGAAATCCTGCTTGATTCCAACTTCGAAATCGTCGGGTTCCGGATTCGGAAACAGCGGCGCTTCCGGATGAAAACGTATTAATCGACCTTAAAGAACGCCTTTTTCGCGGCGTTGCAGACCGGACATTTCTCCGGAGTTTCGCCTTCAATCGTGTAGCCGCAGACGCTACAGACATGGATGTCGATTTCGGTCTGCTTTCCCAGATTCTGGAGGGCCTTTTCGTAGAGTCCGGCGTGAATCTTCTCCACTTCATTGGCGAAGTGAAAGCCGCGTTCCACGGCCTTTTGGCTTTCCTCCTGGGCATCGGCGATCATCTCCGGGTACATCTTCGTGAACTCATGGGTTTCCCCGCTGAGGGCCTCCTTCAGATTTTCCTCCGTGGTGCCGATGCCGCCCATCAGCTTGAGATGGGCGTGGGCGTGAACGGTTTCCGCCTCGGCAACGGCCCGGAACAAGCGGGCTACCTGGGGATGACCTTCCTTGTCGGCTTGCTTGGCGAAAGCCAGGTATTTCCGGTTGGCCTGGGATTCCCCGGCAAAGGCTTCCTTAAGGTTGTTCATGGTCTTGGACATTGTGGTTCCTCCTTGAGAAGGGTTGAGTGTGCGATGGTCCGTGACGACTGTAATCTTAATGCGGTGAGCGTCGTCGATCCAGTGTCTTTTTCATAGTCCAAGAACGGCCGCAATGGAACCTGCTAAGGAGCGGGGCCGAAATCTGCTCGTGCGCCGTAATGAAACCCGTTGAGTCGCCCCGAGAAAAGGGCTAAAGCGAATCGGACGAGGGGACGTCCATTCCGAGTAAGGGCGGGTTGTGGCCGCAACGGGCGTTCGAACCAGGGAGAAAGGCGAGGCATATGCTTGGAACCATGAAGGAACGCGATTTCCGACGGCTCAGTGAATTCGTGCAGAAAAACTGCGGCATCAAGATGCCGCCGAGTAAAAAGACCATGATGGAAGCCCGGTTGCAGCGTCGTCTTCGGGCATTGAATTTAACCGAATACCACAACTACTGCGAATACGTCTTCAGTCCCCAGGGAACGGAAAGCGAGATCCCTCATCTGATCGACGCCCTGAGCACCAACACCACCAGTTTTTTTCGCGAACCGCACCATTTCCAATATCTGACTTCCACGATTCTGCCGACTTGGTGGCAACGCTTCGGCCATGCTCGGGAATTGGCGGTCTGGAGCGCGGGGTGTTCGTCCGGGGAGGAGCCTTACACATTGACCATGGTTCTGGCCGAGTTCCAGGAACAGTACCCGTTGTTTCGCTGGTTCATCCTGGCCACGGACATCAATACCCAGGTTCTGGAGCGGGCGGCCAAGGGCGTTTATCCGGACGACAAGCTTCACACCATCCCCAGGGCTTTGCATCAGAAGTATCTGTTGCGCAGCAAGGACCGAACCAAGAAGCTGATTCGGATCGTCCCCGGATTACGCGAAAAGATTCGATTTCGTCGCCTGAACTTCATGGAGCGATTCAGTTTTCGCGAGCCCATGGACATCATTTTTTGCCGCAACGTGATGATCTACTTCGAGCGGGACGTCCAGGAACGCCTGATCCGCAATTTCCTGGAGCATTTGCATCCCTGGGGGCACTTGATCATCGGTCACTCGGAAAGCCTCGCCGGGATGGATCTCGGTCTGATTCAGGTGGCGCCGACGGTGTATCGCAAGGCGTAGTTTCTTCTCCGTAGCCTGAATAAGAATGGAGTTTTCTTGGATTGGAAAAAGAGTGCGGCACTCCCTTGACAGCCGACAGTCTCTTGGCTAGATACTCACCTCTTCGAGCGGGAATAACTCAGTGGTAGAGTGCAACCTTGCCAAGGTTGAAGTCGCGGGTTCAAATCCCGTTTCCCGCTCCATTTTTTTTTGAGGCGGCATAGCCAAGTGGTAAGGCAGCGGTCTGCAAAACCGCCATTCTCCGGTTCAAATCCGGATGCCGCCTCCAAATTGATTCGTACTTTCCCATCAAGCGGGAGTAACTCAGTGGTAGAGTGCAACCTTGCCAAGGTTGAAGTCGCGGGTTCAAATCCCGTCTCCCGCTCCATATTTCCTTCTTTCCCCTACTGATTCACCTCCTCATATTTTCGAGCCCTTCCCCGACATGGCCATGTCCAATACCGGCAAAACTGGATCGCCGACCGGCAATTCCCGATTGCATCTGCTCAGCCGGTCCGTGTCCAAGTCGGAGTTGTCACGGCTTCTTGAACAGGCCTCTCTTGATCAGCTTTTGGAACTTGTCTCCGCCAGGCACGCGGTGCATTTCGAAACCGTGCGCATCGGGGAGGACGTCCTGGAATGCCTCCAGCTTTCGGACATGGAAGCCTATATCGAGCAGCGCCTGAACGTGCCTTCCCCCGAAGTCGGTCCAGAAGCGGGAACGGGAGCCGGAATAGACGCTTTACCGCTTTGGGCTAAAATATGGCCGGCCTCCCTGCCCCTGGCCATGTATATGCGCGGCGTCGTCCCTGGTCACGGGGAGCGGGTCCTGGAGATCGGGGCCGGACTGGGCTTGACCGGCTTGTTCGCGGCCAAACGCGGGTTTTCCGTGGTGCTCAGCGATATTGTCCCCGAAGCTTTGCTTTTTGCGCGGATCAATGCATTGCGCAACGGGCTCGGCGACACAGTCGTCGTTCAGTCCGTGAACTTCATTAAAGAAGACCATCCGGATCGCTATCACCGAATAATTGCTTCAGAAGTTCTCTACCGTGAGCAATTTTTCGACCCATTGCTTTCTTTTTTTCGGACCCATTTGGAACCCATGGCCACTGCTGAAATCGTGCTTTCCGCGAATGCAGGGCGGCGTGCGATCAAATTTTTTGCGGCTGCGAAGGATTACTTTCAAATCTCACGTTCCTGTGTTCCCTCACCGGTACCCGCGGTCGATTTTCACGGACTTCCTGGGGCCGAAGCCAACCAGAAAACGTATCTCTACCGACTGAGGCCTCGATGAGCATTCGTCTGCGATCATGTCCCAAGGGACATACCAAAGAACTGGACAAGGTTTGTCCTCCCCAGGAAACGGTTGTCAGGGTTCGGGCCTCTCTGGAGGCATTTGGGGAAGACGTTCTGGCTGAGACCCGGCGCATCGACACCGGGCGGCTGGGCATCCCCGTTTATCTGAGCGTCTGTGGACAATCAGCCCGTCGAATCATGCCCACCCGCAAGCAGATGGGCAAAGGAGCGTCCGCCATCCAGGCCGAGGCCTCGGCCTTGGTGGAGTTGACGGAGCGGTTCAGCTTTTTCAGTTTCTGGCAAGGCGTTCAGGATATTGAGCCCTGCTCCTGGAGCGAGGCCCAGCGGAAATGGCCGGGGAGGGTTCTGCCTGTCTCCGAGATCGCCTTGTCCGTCTCCGACGCGTTGCCCGACGAGCAAATCAGAAGCCTGATGGACCTCGTTGCCTGGCGCTTCGTGTCGGCAACCCGGCTGGATACCGGACAGGAGTTTCTCGTCCCTCTGGAATGGTTTCGGAAGATTAATGAATTTAACGGCTCATCCGCCGGAAATACCCCTGAGGAGTCGATCCTCCAGGGCGTGTGCGAACTTGTGGAACGTCATGTCTGCGCCGTGGTGGACCGGGACCGTCAAAAAACGCCTACCCTTGATCCGGAAAGCTTCACGGACCCCGTTCTTCGCGACCTGATGGACGCTTTCAAGCGCGAGGGCATCGTCGTCGTTTTGAAGGACTTCTCCCTTGGCCTGCCCGTGCCCACCGTGGCCGCCGTGGCCTACGATCCCGCAACGTTTCCGGAACGCAGCGAAATCGTCTTCACCGCCGGAACCGCCTCAACGCCATCCAAGGCGGCCATTCGCGCCCTGACAGAGGTTGCGCAGCTGGCCGGAGACTTCGAAACCGGCAGCAACTACGAAGCCTCCGGACTTCCAAAATTTACGGAATCGGCGCAAATCGCCTGGTTGCTGGAGGGGGATACGGTTTCGCTATCCAGCTTGCCGGACATCGGACGCCAGGATATTCTGGATGAACTGACGGAGCTTTGCAACGGGTTGGAGCGAATGGGCTTTCGGGCGTACAGCGTGGAGACGACGCACCCGAAGTTGGGAATTCCGGCTCATTACTCCTTCGTGCCGGGCTTTCAGTTCCGTGAGCGGGCCCTGAATCCCTGTGTGGGCTTGTTCGTCGGGCGCATGTTGGCCGAGGAAGCCCCTCCGGAGCAAGCCGAGACCGGCTTAGAGCACTTGGCCCTGTTGTATCCCGACGCCTCCTTTCCGCTGTTTTTTCAAGGGCTGCTGGCCGTGCGTCAAGGACGCTTTTCCAAGGCCTTGGAAGCCCTGGGCAAAAGCGAGTTGGGCCTGGAGCAACGTGACGACCAAGCCCTGGCTGCCTTTTATCAGGGGTACGCCATGAGCCGGGAGGAGCGTTGGACGAGTAGCCTTCCACATTTGGATCGGGCGATCAAACTTTGTCCGGAGGTCAAGGAGTACTTCAATCTTCGCGGAGTGGCCAAATTCAAACTGGGCGAATACGCCGGAGCTGAGTCGGACTTTCGAAGCGCGTTGGACCTGGACAGCGGCTCAGCCATGGATCTGGCGAACATGGGGCTGTGCGTCAAGTTTCAAGGTCGCGCTGAAGAAGCTGAGGCCTTGCTGCGCTCCGCTTTGGAACTCGATTCGAGCCTGGATTTTGCTCGCGACCACCTTCGGGAATTGCAATCCTTCGAAAAAACCGAAGAGTGACATCCGGATCGCGATAAAAGGTTTCGTTTTTTTCGCCATCCAGCATTGACAACGAATGTCCTTGCATTTTACAAGATAAAAGGATTCAACGCGCATCACGAATGAATCGCGGAATTCTCCGCTGTTTCTGTTCTCACGGAATGTCCCGGAATGGATTTTCGGGCATTTCTGATTATCACGGGATTCCCCGATTTGGGCCTCGTGATTTTTGACAAGGGTCCCGGTCAGGTGCTAACTGCACACTCATTTTGAGACTTAACAAACGCTTAAGGAGGTTTGGACAATGGCCACTGTAGAATTCAAGGGAAATAACTTTGAGGTTGATGAAGACGGTTTTTTGCAGCGTTTTGAAGACTGGAACCCGGATTGGGTGGAATTCGTCATGGAGAGTGAAGGCATTAAAGAAATGACCGATGAGCACCAGAAGGTCATCGATTTTCTGCAGGACTATTACAAGAAGAACGGTATCGCCCCGATGGTGCGCATCCTGTCCAAGGTGACCGGCTACAAGCTGAAGCACATTTACGAGCTGTTCCCCTCCGGACCCGGCAAGGGAGCCTGTAAAATGGCCGGTCTCCCCAAGCCCACCGGTTGCGTATAAATCACTACTTTACCGGTTTTAAAAAAAAAGCGGAGCCCATTGGGCTCCGCTTTTTTTTTGTATGCGCACTCAGCAGAAGGTTCGTGCGAACAGATATCTTCGGACGTCCCACAGGGTTGCCAAAGCGGCGGTGCGGTATGGGCGCACTTGACGTTCCAGTTCAACGGATTATGTGAAACGAACGGTAGTGAGCAGTGAGCACGACCTGCACGACCTTGATCGACACGAAACAGAGAGGATGAATATGCATCACCGGAATTCCGACTTTGCACGACGGATCGCGAGCCGGTCCATGACCAGACGGGATTTTATGTGGTTGGCCACGGTGGGAGCCGCCGGGGCCACGGCGGGGTGCGCCGCGAACCCGGTCACGGGCCGGCAGCAGATGATGTTTTTGTCCGAGGCCAATGAGATTGCTTTGGACAAGCAACATTCGCCGCACCAGTTTTCCGCGGACTACGGGGCGGTCCAGGATGTTCGACTGAACCAGTACATCACCACCGTGGGGGAGAGCATGACGGGGTTCACCCATCGTCCGCACATGCCGTATTCCTATCGGTGCGTGAACGCGACCTACGTCAATGCCTACACCTTCCCAGGAGGCAGCATGGCCACCACCCGGGGGATCATGCTGGAAATGCAGGACGAGGCTGAATTGGCCGGGCTGCTGGGTCACGAGATGGGCCATGTCAACGCCCGGCATACGGCGGCGCGGATGTCCACGGGCATCCTGACCAGTGTGGTCCTCCTGGGCGCTTCGGCGGCCCTGGCGTCCCAAGGCGAAACCTGGGGAGCCGTTGCCGCCGGTTTGGGCGGGGTGGCCGCCGGGGCGCTGTTGGCCCACTATAGTCGCAACGACGAGCGGCAGGCGGACAATCTGGGCATGGAGTACATGACCAAATCCGGCTACAGCCCCGAAGGCATGGTCGGCCTGATGGACGTGTTGCGCAACATGCAAAAGAACAACCCCTCGGCCATTGAGATGATGTTCTCCACCCATCCCATGAGCGAAGAACGTTATCAGACTGCTGTTCGGGAGGCCGGGACCACGTATGGTCACGCCCGTGCCCAGCCTCTGTATCGGGAGCGGTATATGGATCACACCGCCGGGCTGCGCCGGATCAAGGGGGCCATTGAGAAGATGCAGGAAGGGGAAAAGCTGATGCGCCAGGAACAGTTCTCCCCGGCCGAAACCGCCCTGGACGACGCCTTGCGCCAAGCCCCGGAGGACTATGCCGGATTGATGCTGATGGCCAAGTGCCAACTGGCCATGGACCGGCCCCGGCGGGCCGAATTCTTCGCGGACAAGGCCCGGACCATTTATCCAGCCGAAGCCCAGGCCCATCATGTCAGTGGTGTGGCGAAACTCAAGTTGGACCAGTTCGAAGCCGCCTACGATCAGTTTGATCGCTATGAAAAGCTGCTCCCCGGCAACCCGAACACGGTTTTTCTCAAGGGCATCTCCCAGGAAGCCATGGGGCGCCGCAATCAGGCCGCCCAGGAGTATCAGCGTTTTCTCGGCACCGTCCGCCAGGGCGAACAAGCCGAGTACGCCCACGCTCGCTTAGTGGAGTGGGGCGTTATCGCACCTTGATCCGGTGGTTCAAAACACCGGGCCTGGGTCTCCATCCCTTCGGGGTTGAATCCAATCAATTTGGGAAATCCAGGATGATTCTAAATTGATTGACATATCATCGCCCTCCCTTTCTTGCATCCGCACAATGTAGGGGCGACCGGCCGGTCCGCCCCTACGCCACCTGCGCAATGTCATGCACACACGGCCTTTATTTTGCAATGCTCTCTGATTTGAGGGCAAGGCTGAATATTTTGACCACCTTTATTCCTGACAAGGAAGGAGCAAGACCATGAAGATCGACGGGAGCGACAGTGCATTTGCCGGCCATGACTACTTGAAGGCCCTCCAGGATAAAATTCAGGATCTGAAACGTGGTGCCGGACCTTTGGCGGACGGGGACCGAACGAGTATTCATCCGCGGCGCGCCTTTGTCGGAGCGGGGGAAGAGGTTTCGTTCGGCGATGCCCGGCAGAGCCTTGAGCAGATCAAACGGACAGGACAGGGGTCTCAGCTAGGGGATTTGCATGTCAATCTGAACATGGACCGGGTCCGGGAGCTGTTGAGCCCTTTGGGCTGAGTGTTTTGGCTTGGGCGTTTTTTTCGATTTCGATTTCGATTTTTGAGGTTCAAGATCAAAATTCCGCTCCTGAGCCCTTTCCCTTGGGTTGACGCCGCCGCATAAAATATTATCTGTAGGCACTTTTTGCTGTGTGGCGCATCAAGAATCATCCCAAGAACGGTGAAGGAGAACGGATATGAACGTGGACGCATCGCAAGGCCCTGGCGAGACCAGGGAGTTTCAGGCCGAGGTCAAGAAGATCCTCGATATCGTGATCAATTCGTTGTACACGGAGCGGGAAATCTTTCTGCGGGAATTGATTTCCAACTCCGCGGACGCCCTGGAGCGCTATCGGCATCAGAGCTTGACCGACCCGGGTGCGTACCCGGATTTGCCTTTGGAGATCCGGATCGTGGTGGATAAGGATGCCAAGACCCTGACCATCACGGATACCGGCATCGGCATGGATCGCGGCGAGTTGGAAGCCAACCTGGGAACCATCGCCCATTCCGGGACCAAGACTTTCCTGTCCCAACTGGCCGAGGGGACCAAGGACGTCAACCTGATCGGCCAGTTCGGCGTCGGGTTCTACGCCGCCTTCATGGTCGCGGGCAAGGTCCGGGTGACCTCCCGATCGTATCGCCAGGACGACTCCGGGCATCTCTGGGAGTCCGACGGCGGCGGGGCCTACACCATCTCAGCGGCATCCGAATTGCCGCGGGGCACGTCTATTGTCCTGGAACTCAAGGACGACGCGGCCGAATTCGCGGACCCGGAGCGGATCAAGCGGATCATCAAGCAATACTCCAGTTTCGTGCCCTTCCCGATCCTGCTGGACAACGAGGCCGTGAATACGGTCCAGGCCCTGTGGACCAAGAACAAAAGCGAGATCACGGACGAGGAGTACACCGAATTCTACAAATTCGTGGGCAATGCCTTTGACGACCCTCTGCTCCGGTTGCATTTCGACACCGACGCCCCCCTGGCCATCAAGGCCCTGCTGTTCGTGCCCAAGGACAACTTCGAGAAGTACGGCCTGGGCCGTACCGAGCCCGGGGTGAACCTGTACTGCCAGCGCGTACTCATCGAGCAGCATTCCAAGACCATCCTTCCGGAATGGCTGCGCTTCCTCAAGGGCGTGATCGACTCCGAGGATCTGCCCCTGAACATTTCCCGCCAAGCCCTGCAGGACAGTTCCCTGGTGCGCAAGATCAATTCCGTGGTCACCAAACGCTTCCTGAAGCACCTGGAAGAGACGGCCAAAAACCAGCCCGAGACCTACGAGACCTTTTGGCGTGATTTCGGCTACTTCCTGAAGGAAGGGGTGGTCAGCGACTTCGGCCACCGGGAAGCCCTGGGCAAGCTGCTGCGCTTCGAATCCTCCACCACCGAACCCGGCAAACTGACCTCCCTGGTCGACTACCTGGGCCGGATGAAGATCGCCCAGAAGGAAATCTTCTACATTCACGGCTCAAACCGCGAAGCCATCGAGGCCGGTCCGTACATCGAGGCCTTCCGCAAGCGCGACCTGGAAGTGATCTACACCATGGACCCCATCGATGACTTCGTGATGGGCCACCTGGCGGAATTCGAGGGCAAGAAGCTGGTTTCCGCGGACCGGGGCGACATTGAGCTGCCGGAACTGGACGAGGACAAGAAAGATCAAAAAGACCAGCCCGAAGCCGAAAAGGAAATGGACAAGGCCCAGGCCACGGATTTGGCCGCCTGGATGAAGGGCGTGCTCGGCGACCGGGTCAAGGAGGTCAAGGAGTCCAAGCGCCTGGAAGGCAGCCCGGCCATGATCGTCAATCCGGACGCGCATATGACCAGCTCCATGGAACGGATCATGCGCGCCGCCGGCCGCCAGGGCGATCTGCCCATCTCGGTCAAGGACCTGGAAATCAACGCCCGCCATCCCCTGATCAAGGGCCTGGCCGCCCTGCGCCAAACCGACGAACCCTTTGCCCGGACCGTGGCCGAACAAATCCTGGACAACGCCATGGTCCAGGCCGGCCTGCTCATCGAGCCCAGAAACATGGTGGACCGGACGTACCGGATTCTGGAGCGGGCCGTGGGTGGAGCAGGGGAGGCACCTAAAAAGGTGGAGTCAGATTCCTGATCAGGTCATTCATTTTGTAGGGGATGAGCGCATACACAGTTGCCCCCCCCCTTTTATCGGTGTCGGTATCGGAATCGGAATCGGGATCGATACGGTTTGTTCGCCAATAGTCCTATTTCGATACCGATACCGACCCCGACCCCGATAACTGCATTATATAAAAGCCCCTGGAGGTGAACCCCCAGGGGCTTTTTTCGGTCTTCTCGATTACCCCTACAACGCAACTTACTCAATTTGGTCTAAGGATTGCTTCTTTCGCCTGTGTGATAGTCGAGCCCTATGGTTCCTTTTTTGGACCCAGGCAACCTGATCCAGCAAGGCTTGTAAATCAAGTATCCTCAATTTCAGTAGGCCTTTGAATAAAAACCTAAGCAACGAGAGCGTAATGGATGGTGCTTTTTTTTTCCAAAATGAGTTTCAGATGCCAGAGAAAGAAATGCCCCAACATGCAAGTTATTATAGATGTCCCTGCAAAAAGTCAGCGGCAATTATGCGGCCAGCCCCCAGCGATGCCCCTGGTAGGTGTGCTGAAGGGGGCGAACCGGAGCAGTTGAGCTGAAAAGGCGATAAAAAGGTGTCCTGAGAAAGTAATTTGACAGTAATTTGCTCTTTGACATGGCTTCCCGCGTCTT
>NZ_FXUJ01000030.1:0-28975 GCF_900182865.1 Desulfonatronum zhilinae | reverse complement strand
ACACCCGACCCCATTCCGAACTCGGAAGTTAAGCCCTCCAGCGCCGATGATACTGCGGTTCTAACCGTGGGAAAGTAGGACGCCGCCAGATCATTCCTCATCACAAAAACGCCCGCTTAGGAAACTAAGCGGGCGTTTTTGTTTTTAACCGCTGAATATGATGGGAATGAAAAAGTGTCCGCTTTCGAGTGAAAGCCTCAACTGCTCTTACATTCGTGGGATCAACTGGTTGAGCAAAGACGAGAGACGGCCTCCAATGTCTTTTCCCACGGAAATGATTTCCTCAAGGGAAGTCGGGGCCATGCAGTCCGGAAGGTTTTTGTTCGTGAGGCAGGATAAGCCTAGTATTTCCATGCCCATCTGCTTGGCCGCGATGGTTTCCATGACTGTGGACATGCCGATGGCGTCCGCGCCGAGTCGGCGAAACATTCTGGTTTCAGCCGGGGTTTCCAGGCTGGGACCGAGAATCCCGATGTAAACGCCGTCTTGAAGCCGCTGGCCCAATCGGAGCGCGGTAGCGTGGGCCAAGTCGGCCAGCCGCGGAGAAAATAATTGACTCATGTCCGGGAAAAGCGGGTCGCCGTAGTTGAGGCCGACCAGCGGGTTGCGTCCCGTGAGGTTGATTTGATCGGTGATGACCATGATTTCCCCCGGATGATACAGAGGGTTGAGGGCACCGGCGGCGTTGGTTATGATAATTTTTTTAACCCCCAGCAATCCCAGGGTACGCAGGCCAAAGCAAACCTCGTCCGGCGTATATCCCTCGTAGAGATGAAAGCGACCCTGGAGGGCTAAAACGGGAACGTTCCCGACCTGTCCCGCGCAAAGCCTGCCGGCATGACTTTGGACGGTGGCTTCGGGAAAGCCTGGGATTTGCGCGTAATCAATGGCCTGAAAGGCTTGCAGGGTTTCCACCCATTGACCAAGTCCGGTCCCGAGGATAATGCCAACAGGTGCTTGCGAGCGTAAAGTGAGTTGAGGGGATAGAGCCCCGGCAGCGGCGGTTTCTAGCTTAAGAATTGTGCTGGTCATCTCTGGCTTTTCTCCTGGCATGCTTGTTATGTATTTGATGATGCCGCAAAAGGTGGGGACTTTGCCTTCGGCGGAATATTTCATTTTGAAGACAAGAGGCGATAAAAGCAATGGATAAGACGACATTATTCGGGATCATTGCCGGTACGTCCTTGATTCTCGTCGCCATCGTGCTTGGCGGGGCAGTAGACACCTTTGTTAATGTTCCCGGATTCTTGATCGTTGTCGGCGGTACTTTGGCAGCTATCTGCGTCAACTACCCGCTCAACGATATTATCCAAGCGCATACGGCGGCTTTTAAGATTTTTCTTTCCCGGAAGGTGCGTGAGATCGACGTGGTGAACACGATGGTCAAAATCGCGGATATCAGTCGTAGAGAGGGGTTGCTGGCGCTGGAGAACATCAAGACCGAGAACCTGATTCTCAAAAAGGCCTGCCAGCTGATTGCCGACAACGCGGACCCAATGATGATTCGAGAAATGTTGGCCATTGAGATCGCTTCATTGCGCCGTCGACACCTTATTGTACATGATGTGTTCAAACGGATGGGGGCGTATGCTCCTTCCTTCGGCATGATCGGCACGTTGATCGGTCTCGTGCAGATGCTGGCCGCTCTTCACGATCCGTCATCCATCGGTCCGGCAATGGCCGTGGCCTTGCTGACCACTTTTTATGGCGCCATGATGGCCAGCCTGGTGTTCCTGCCCGTTGCTGGGAAATTGCGGAGCCGGAGTCAAGAGGAAGTTTTGCATCTGCACATTATTTTCGAAGGCGCAAAGTGCATTCTCGAAAACAACAATCCCCGGCTTGTCTACGAAAAGCTCTCATCTTTCGTTCCTCCAAAGGACCGTCGCAGTGAGCGTTGATTTTCAAATTTCTTCCCAAAATACGTCGATCTTGGAGTCCGACCTCGACGAGAATGGTGAGGGCGATAAAGACTGGATGGTGACATTCACGGACATGTGTCTGTTGCTCCTGGTTTTTTTTATCTTGCTTTTCACCATGTCCACTTTGGATGACACTCGCTTTCAGGAGTCGTTTTTTTCCGTGCGCATGGCCTTGGGCGATACCATGGGAGGTACGCTTGGGGCGGATAGAATTCCCGCCGAAGACATCGGCGTGTTTATCGATCAGGCGATGCTGCATAGGCAGGTGGTTGAGAATCAGCGTCGTATTTTTTCTGATTTTCGGTATTATCAAAATACCAAAGGGTTGGAAGGCGTCGTCGGGGCCGTATTTGATGAAGGAACGATCACCTTGCGGGTACCGGGAGACGTTTTGTTCGGACTGGGGCAGGTCACCTTGACTCCCGAAGGACGGCGCGTCATCGCGGAACTTAAGGATTTTTTTATTCGCTATCATGATCAAACCATTAATATTCGGGGCTTTACGGATGATATTCCCCCCCGAAGCGGCGGACGATTCGAGGACAATTGGGAAATATCCGCCTTGCGTGCCGTGAACGTCCTACGCTATCTTATGGAACTCGGCATTGAGCCGGTACGGTTGACGTCCACGGGGTTGGCGGAAATGTATCCTCTTTTTCCGAATACCACTGACGAAAATCGAAGCAGAAACAGACGAGTCGAATTCGTCTTGGAGAAGCGCATTGGGAATTGAACCGCTCGACTTTTCGGTCGAATATCCGAATGATGGTCATCGAGATCATCAACGCCGCGCTGTTCGCGTCCATCTTCCGGGACTTACGGTTTGGGTCCTGGAACGAGAAGCATTTTACCCCGTGGTCGATCTGAGCACATTTGGCCTGGCCTTCAAGGACGAGTCAAAGTCTTTTCTGGGCGGGCAAACAGTGACGGTGGACGTGCATGTTCAAGGAAAGGTCTGGGTTGCCGGACTGGATGCCAAAATCGTCACAATCCGGGATGGCATCCTGGTGGCGTGTACGTTTCCGAATATGTCCAAGCTCCAGGAGCAGCGCATGGACAAGCTCAGCTTGGAAATTCAAAAGCGATGGATCAAAATCCGTAAATTTCAGAAACAGCAGGGCGAGGATGAAGCAAACGCGAAGCAAACATAAAGTCCTTATCGCCAATCGCGGCGAAATTGCCATTCGGATCATCCGGGCTTGCGAGCAGCTCGGCTTGGATTTCGTCTGCGTCACCACCAAGGAGGACGTGGCGTCCGGGCATTGCCGGCTGGCCGTGGAGTTGGGTGGTGAGCAGGCCTTATACAGGATCAGTTCCTACTACGACCCAAATGAAATGTTTTCGGTGGCGGATGTCTCCGGAGCGACCGCTATTCATCCTGGGTACGGGTTTTACGCCGAGGATCACCGGTTCGCCCGTCGTGCCAGCGAGCGCGGCCGTCCGTTGATTTTCATCGGACCATCCTGGGCCGTTATTCGAGATCTCGGAGACAAGATCAATACCAAGCGCCTGGCCCGGAGCCTGAACATTCCGACCATCCCCGGCTCGGATCGACCGCTGTACGATGAGATCGAAGCCGAGAGCATCGCCGAGGCCCTCTTTGCATTTCAGGTGGACCAGGGCGTGCATAGGCCAGTGGTTCTGGTCAAGGCTTCCGCCGGAGGCGGGGGCATGGGCATTGAGGAAGTCAACGACCCGGATAAATTTCGAGCTACCTTTCGTCGGGTGCGCAACTACGCCAAACGACAATTTCGAGATGAAGGTGTACTGGTGGAGCAGCGCATTTTTGACTTCAACCATCTTGAAGTGCAGATCGTGGCCGAGCGCTCCGGGACGAACATCGTCCACTTCGGTACCAGAAATTGTTCGGTGCAAAGTATCGGGCGGCAAAAACGAATCGAAGTCGCACCGGGGTTTGCCCCGCAGTTCGTGACGTATGCCTTTGACGCCGGGGAGGTGCTTGATTCCATCATCAACCACTCCCTGACCATGGCCAGGGAGGTCCGCTACGACAACGTCGGCACCTGGGAGTGGATCGTCACGCCGAACGGGCAGCCGTTTTTGCTTGAAGTGAACACTCGTATTCAGGTGGAGAACGGAGTCAGCGCCATCATTTCCAGGCTTCCGGGCAAGAAGCAGGTCAATTTGATCGCGGAGCAGATCCGTTTGGGGCTGGGCGAGCCCATGGGATACGCCCAGAAAGACATCGTGTTCGACGGTGTCGGGATCGAGTACCGGATCATCGCCGAGGAGCCGGACAACAAGTTCGTGCCCTGGGTCGGGCGAATCGACCGTTTCTCTTGGAAAGACGAGCCCTGGGTCCAGGTCTTCACGCATGTACCCACGGACAAACCGTACGACATCCCAACAGAATACGACCCAAATTTGGCCTTGGGCATTGTCTGGGGAGAGACGCTGCATCAGGCGCGGGAACGTGGCCAGGCGTTTCTGGACAACCTGGTGCTGGAAGGCGAGAACGCTCAGGGTAAGCCGTTGCAGTCCAACATCGCTTATTTGCGTCAAAAAACGGATATGCTGCTGATGTTTTGATTTTCTCTCCGAGAAGATTCACTGTTACGCTTCGAGCACATCATTGGAACACCCCCTCATCCATGAAGTCATGGGAGCAGGAACCCGGTGAGGATTTTGTCATGCCTTTGCAGCCGAGAATCACTTGGGCCGCAAGGTGCCGATTTGGGAGTTCGGAGTTGTCGCCCGTGCATCTTCGCACTGTGGAGGACCAGCTCATGGATTGTCCGCACCAACCCTAATCGATCATATTTAGAGAATAACCCGTGATGGATATAGATAAAACCATTTTCGAACTGCGTGAGCGGCTAAAGTACATTCAGGATATTTTTGGTCCGAAAGAGAATGAAAATGTATTGCTTTTGCGGGCCAAACTTCAGGAGTTCGAGGAGCAGCTTCCCAAGCTGGATCCTTCGGAACAAATCCGACAAATTTCTTCGCTGGAGGATCTGTTCGGTTTTTTGGAGAAGAAGCTGGAGCGGCAGCTCACGCCCATGGACAAGGTCCGGATCGTTCGACATCCCCAGCGGATTTCATTGAAGGACATTCTGGAGCACGTCTACGACAACTACACGGAAATCGGCGGCCAGGACGAATACAGCGTGGACCCCAGCATGCTGATCGCCAGGGCCTACATCACCCGACGGGTGGGGAACAAGGTCTTCAACCAATCCGTGATGGTCATCGGCCAGGAAAAAGGTCACGGCCAGGAGTTCCGCAACGGCGGTTCGGTCAAGCCCTGGGGGAACGCCAAGGCCTTGCAGTACATGAAGGTCGCCGAGACCGAGAACATTCCCATCCATGCCTACGTGAACACGCCCGGCGCGTTTCCCCTTGAGGACTATCCCGGAGCTGCTCAGCAGATTGCCCGAAACATCTATGAAATGGCCGGATTGCGGGTCCCGGTGATCGCCATTTTTTCCGAGGGCGGGTCCGGGGGAGCGGAAGCCATCGGGCTGGCCGACGTGCGGCTGATGCTTTCCCACGGGTATTACTCGGTAATTTCTCCGGAAGGCGCGGCGGCCATTGAGGGGCGTATCAGGCAAGGGCAGCGTGTTCCGTCGGATTTGGTGGAAAAATGCGCAAAACAACTCAAAATTACCGCTGAAGACAACCTCTCCCTGGGGCTTGTGGACAGGATCATCCAGGAGCCGGTACTGGGGGCGCGGACGGAGCATTTTGATTTCTTTCGGACATTGCGCCAGGAAGTGATCAACGCCACGGACGAGATCGTCCTGCGGGTTCGCGGGATGAACTACTTTCGGGCCAAGGCCGTCATGCGTCAGAAGAAATCACCCGGGGCCAATGCGGAGAATATTTTCGTCCGTTGGAAGCTTGGCGCGGCGGCTCGGGATCGGTTGCTCTGGAAGCGCTACCAGCGCTTTATGACCATGAGCCGACATGCCGTACTGGACCGGCGCTCCCTGGGGCGAAGAGTCTATGATTACGGGACGGATCTGGGGTGGTCGGTCTATTCCTTTTTCAAGTACGATTTCTGGCGCAAGCATCAGAAAAAGGTGACCCAGGTGGCCGAGGATGTGGGGGCCGAGTTTCAGGTGGTGCTGAACAAGTGCTTCGCGCCCATCAAGCGGATCAAGGGCTCCCTGAAGGGGGGCGAAGGAGACGCGGGCGGGGACCAATGCCAACTGACCCAGTTATCCCGGTGGGAGGAGCGCGAGGCGGAGCCGAAAAAGGAGTATCTCAGCCCCAAGGCCAAACAGGACGTGACCATCACCTGTCCCAACACGCCGATTCACGGCTGTCTGGACATGTGGGCTCCAGACCTGTTCGGCGAATGGGCCGGGGTCTGCATTCACTGCGGACACCACTTCCCGATGGAATACGACTGGTATCTGCGCAACGTGTATGATCCGGATTCCGTCAGGGAATTCAATGCCCAGATCGAGGCCAAGAATCCTCTTGGTTACGAGGGCCTGGACTTGAAACTGGAGGAAGCCAAGCGCAAGACGGGGCTGAAAAGCTCGTGCATGACCTTCGAGGCCACCATCAACGGTGTGAGCGTGGTCACGGCCATGCTCGCGGCCGGTTTTCGAGGGGGCTCGGTGGGGGCGGCGGAAGGCGAAAAATTCATTCGCGCCGTTGACCGGGCGCGTAAAAAGCATACCCCATTCATAGCCTACGTCCACGGCACTGCCGGAATTCGCATTCAGGAAGGGACCCTGGGCGTTATCCAGATGCCGCGATGTACCATGGCCGTTCGGCGGTACCTGGAAGACGGTGGACTGTATCTCGTGGTCTACGACACGAATTCCTACGCCGGACCCGTGGCCAGTTTTCTGGGCTGTTCTCCGTACCAATTCGCGATCCGTTCCTCCAGGGTCGGTTTCGCCGGTCCCGGCGTGATTCAGGAGACCACGGGCATGCCGGTGGAGCCGCACTATCACGGAGCGTATCAGGCCTTGTCGCGCGGGCATATTCAGGGCGTCTGGGACCGCCGGGAGATGCGCAAGAACGTATATCAAGCCCTCCTGACCGTGGGAGGAAGGAATCTGTATTACCGCTAGTCGCCGGAGGCCCCGGCCATCAACCTTGCCGAGGCCTCGCGTGAATACGAGAAAACTGAAGTTGGGGGTGCTGATTGCTGAACATAACCGAATTACTGGACGAGATTAAGGCTTCCCCCTTTGAGGAGGTCGTTATCACGGCTCCGCATACCGGGACCGTGGAGTTCGTGGTGGACGCTCCGGGGGCGAACGTCGTCGGGCCGTCCGGAGCGTGGCGTGAAAAGCCCGGCACGTTGCTTGCTTGTCTGGATCGTGAAAAGAACAAGAAGCTGATTCACGCCGCCCTCAAGGGCGTTGTGGAGCATGTGCATACGGAACTGGCGGGACGATTCGTTCAGGCCGGAACCCGGCTGATGACCATTCGGCACTTTCTCAGCAAAGAGGAAGTGCTGGATCGGCTGCTGCGGAAAACGTTGCATCTGTTCAATGCGCCGGAGCGGGCCAAGTATTATTTTCGACCGGACGTGGACATCAAAGTGAAGTCCAAAGGATGTCAGTCCGTGGAAGTCCGGCCGGACATGGACCTGTTCATCGTTTCGCGGATGAAGCGGGAAAGCCAGTTAAACTACGTCGGGCCGGAGGGCATCATCTATGCCGTGTATTTCGAGGCCAATCAAAACGTCGACGCCGGAGCGCCTTTGATCGGCGTCTGTCGCAAGGACCAGCTTTCCACGATTCAGGACGTGGTCAGCCGGGTTCAGAGTGAGTGGGTGGAGCAGGACTGATTTCTCGCCGGAACGGATCAACCCGCATCCAGACAAAGAGAGGACATCCATGGGCAAAATTTTACAGGTTCGCGTCAGCGCCGTTACGTATGATCCGGATGACGTGTACAGTCGATGGCCTGAACTGAGCAGACTGGCTTGGGGCGAGAAGCAATCCGTCGACTTGAAGGACGTCGGGGTGCGGCAATTGACGGCCGTGCTGGAAGACAAATGGAAGTTCGGAGAGGATTGGCCTCAGGATCTCAAAAATTCCCTGGCAAAGGATGTTGAAGCCTTGCGAGAACTGGATCGGCGCTTGGAAGACGCCCTGGCCGACCGTCAAGCCGATGCGGCCGACCGGATCACCTATGAACTGGAAGATGTCCTGGACGAACTGGAAAGCGTGGTCAAGAAGCAAGCCTTTCCGACACCGTAGGAGGAATCATGAGTGGATCACTGAATAAAGTCATTCTTGTCGGCAGACTCGGGCAAGACCCGAAGCTGGCCTACACCCAGAGCGGACAGCCGGTGGCCAACTTCACCATGGCCACGGACGAGTCCTACACGGATAAGGACGGCCAAAAGGTGGAGAAGGCGGAATGGCACCGGGTGGTGGTCTGGGGCAAGCAGTCCGAGTTCGTGGGGAACTATCTGACCAAGGGCCGACTGGTGATGGTCGAGGGCAAGCTTCAGACCCGTAAATGGCAGGACCAGCAAGGTCAGGATCGATACACCACGGAAATCGTGGCCCAGCGGGTCCAGGCCATGGATTCCAAGGGCCAGCGCACTGAAGAGGCCCCCATGCCCGATGACCGCCACTCTCCGGGGCCCATGGCTCAGCCTTCGGAAAGCGGAATGGATGAGGTGCCTTTTTAGCCTGTTTTCAGAATCACAGATACCCACGAAGCCCCGGATGACGTAAGTCGCCGGGGCTTTGTCGTTGGTGCGTTCGTCCGTGTACTTTCCCAGGGTCGATATCAAGGACGGGACTGCCCGCTCCGGATTGCCGGATGCCTGCCCGGGACCTTCGCGTCAACGCAAAATCGCGATTCTGGTTTCCGGACCATAGCCGGTTATGGCGGTTTTGCCCCAGCCGCCGGGCTTGACCTCGTTGCCCGGCCTCAACTCGTAGTCCTTGCCGTCGCCTTCGGACGTGACCCAGGCCCGACCGCTGAGGCAGACCACGCGCACTCGTCTTCGTCCGGCGACGGTGGCGATTTGTCGGTCGCGCAGAGTGATTTCCACGGGGCGTCTGGCCAGAAGCAGCCCAGCCAGGGCAAGTACGTTACCGCCAAGGGTGGCCATCCGTTTCCGTAACCCTTGCAACGTCCCTGTTTCTCTGTTTGGAGCATCAACGCGAGCCGTGCATCTCCCCGTGACCATAGTCGCCTCCCGAAGCTGAAGGTTTCTTCGTACTCATCTCTGACGGACGTGGGCAGTCCTTGACCCACTGCTGTGAGGAGAGTTAGACCTTGAAATCTGTATTATGGACAGATACAGAAAAACGAAAAAATAACTATAACAGTTTTGTGGCTAGGGAGAAGCAGAATGGAGATGTTGCGAATGTCTTCCGAACAATTTCGGTATGTTGCCGTCGAAAAGCAAATCATGGAACAGATTGAGGATGGTGTGCTGCGCCCCGGGGATAAGCTGCCTTCGCTGCGCAAGCAGAGCAGCAGGCTCCGTGTCAGTCTGGCCACGGTGAATCAGGCGTATTTGGAATTGGAGCGCAAGGGCGTGGTTGAGGCGCGGCCCAAATCCGGCTTTTACGTGCGCCCCGGCTTTCGCGGCACCCTGGAGGCGCCCTGTCGCACTCCTTCAAATCTCGTGCCCACCAGCGCCACCCGTGGGGAGTTGATCCGTACGGTATTCAAGGGCGTGGGCCGGGAGGACATCCTGCCGTTCGGCGTGGCCACCATCGGCCAGGAGCTGTTGCCCATCAAGGCGCTCAGCCGAATTCTCGCTTCCATGGTCCGTGAAGCGCCCATGGTCGCGGCCCAGTACGAGCCCATCGAAGGAGACCCTGAACTGCGAAGACAGATTGCCCTGCGAGTCGCGGAGGACGGCGTCCCGTCCCGTCCCGAGGAAGTTATCGTCACCTCCGGTTGTCAGGAGGCTTTGAACATCGCCCTGCGTGTTTTGACCAGGCCTGGGGATATCGTGCTCATCGCGGCCCCGGCTTACTACTGTTTCCTGCATTTATTGGAAAACCTGGGGCTCCGGGCCGTGGAAATCTCCTCCTGCCCTGAAAACGGGATCAATCCCGAGGATGTACGCCGGGCCGTAACCATGCACGACGTCAAGGCCTGCATTTTCAATCCCAATTTCAACAATCCCGACGGCTCGCTCACCCCGGACGAGGCCAAGAAGGAAATCGTCGCCATCCTCACGAAAAAGGATATTCCGTTGATTGAGGACGAGGTTTACGCGGATATTTATTTCGGACCGGCCCGCCCCTTGAGTTGCCGGGCGTTCGACCCCAAGGGGCTGGTCATTCAGTGTTCTTCATTTTCCAAGACCCTGGCTCCGGGTTATCGCGTGGGCTGGATCATGCCCGGGCGGTATTTCACCAAGGCCTTCGAGGTCAAAGCCACCACCAACATCTGCTCGGCCACGCCGACCCAGCGGGCCGTGGCCGAATATCTCCGGGCCGGGCTGTACCAACGGCATCTCAAGCGACTACGCGGCGGCATCGAGGAACAGATGCGGCATATGCTCTGTCTTATCGCGCGGTATTTTCCAGAATCCACCCGAGTCACCCGGCCCACCGGAGGGGCCGTGCTCTGGCTGGAGCTGTCTTCAAGCGTGGATTCGGTGAAGTATTTCTATCGTGCCCTGGAGATGGGCATCGGCGTGGCCCCGGGCGTGGCCTTTTCCAGCCAGGACAAGTTCAGCAATTACATCCGGCTCAGTTGCGGCCATGCCGTTACCCAGGAGATGGAGACGGGGATTCAGGTCCTGGGTGAACTGGCCCGGAACATGACGGTGGAGTAAGCCTTCAAGCTTGAAGCGGAAAGATCGATATGACCCGTGAAGCAATGGCCGAGGACGCCTTGTCCGTGAACCGGTCCGCGGTCGCGAGTATGCCCCGCGGGTCAGCGGCAAAATGGTTTTCGGCGCGAAAAAAACAGGGCCGTTCCCACGCATCCCCAGACCACGGACCCGATCATCAAGGCGCGTTGCCACGGGGTGACGCCGGAGGGAAGGCGGGTTGCGGGGTGGGAAAGGACGTGGGAGGAAGGGTCGGAAGGCGCGTCACGCGAAGAGTCGATCCGGATGTGCGCCATGGCTCCGTGTCCGGCCTGTCTGGTCTGGACAGCCCATGTTCCCGGGATGGCCGGGTCCGGTACAAAGGAGAATCGGCCGTCGGCGTCGGTTTGTCCGGTCTTCCACGGGGTGGCCGGATTGTCCGGAGCGTAGACCGTGACCTGGGCCTCGGGCATGGGCTGGCCCGTGTCGTATCCGGCTTGGATGACGACGCCCGTGGTCTGAGAGACGTCGATCATCGCACCATGGGCACACAGGTTTTCGGGCGCAGCCAGAGCGAGGAGCATGACGAGAAGCCAAGCCGCCGTGCCCGGCCATGGAGCGAGGGAGCTACGGTGCATGCAGGATGGCTTCCTAGGTGGTTTTCGGGGTGGCTTCCGGGGTGGAGAACCGACCGCCCCGGAAGCTTCGTGTCGTGAGGTGGTGAATGGAATCAGTGCCATTCCACGCTACAGTGTCCTTCACCGGCGTGGCCGATGTGCAGGCCGTGGAGTTTGAGCATGTGCTTTTTCGCCCCATCCGCGAAGGGCGCGAAGCCGAGAGCCTTGATGTTCATTTCGTCATCCGCGGGCTTGTCGGCGCGACCGAAAACGTGATCAAGGTGAAAGGTCATCTCCAAATCGGCCAAGCCGTCCTGCTCCAGAAAACCTTTCCGTTCATCCCCGACAAACTCACAGCAACGATAGGTTCGTTCCTCGTTGGAATAGAGTTGGAACTTGACCGTTTGGTCGTCCTTTTGCGCTTCACCGGTAATGACCATGGAGTATCCAGCCAGCATGCCTTCTCCGGCGTTGGTCATTTTCCAGGAAATGGCGTTGTAGTGCCCGGCCTGGGCCGGGGTCTCGCCCACCAGGATCCGGGAGTCCTCGTCCGCCTGCATGACCAGATCAATGGTATGCACGCCTTCCAGCTCCACCGTGGACGCGGCGGCGATGGGTCCGCCGGCCTGGGCGTCGTAGGGGGGATCGACCTGGTAGGCCGTGATCTCGGACAAGGTGACGAAAATATGGCTGAACGTCAGGGTCCAGCCGTCCTTGGTCAGCTTGGGAGCAAGAAAACCCTCCGTCGCCAACTCTTCGCCGTTGGCGTAAAACCGCAATGATCCGGCCTGAGCCGAACCGGCCATCACAAAGAAGGCCATCAAGGCGGCCATGACCACGCCAACTGTAACGTGCTTGAATGCTCTCATGCTTCCTCCGAGGTTTGACGGGTCCCACTGGTCGGCAACCCAAGTGATTCACAGGTCGGTCCGGATTCGCCCGGTCGACGATTATTGAAAAGAAGACTATCTTATGTGAAGATGTATTGTCAACGGCATTCCCTGTGTCACTGTTTCTGTTTTGTTGTTCTGTCTGGGCGTCATCTTCTTCCGGATCAAAGGACGCGAGCTTCTCCCCTATTCGGCTGTTTCTCTCGGGCTTTTTCCTTCTTTTCGATTCAGCATCAGCTTTCCTTGACGCGAGGGGCTCGCTCAAGCAAATATCCGGCGTCCTGACGATAGGGGGAAGTCCTGTCGGTCTTGACGGTTTGTTTTCAACTCTCAACCGGCATTTTTGCATCGTAAGAAAAGAACCCATGCGCGAAATCATTCTTATTCAGTTGACCGGTACGGACCGGGATGGTCTTTTGGCCGGGATAATGGATCAGTTGGCGGCGTCCGGGACAACGGTCCTGGACATCTCCAAGTCCGTGATTCACGAGGAATTGTCCCTGGGCGTGCTGGTGGAGGTGCCCCGGGAAAATCAGGCCTCGCCCGTGATCAAGGATTTGCTGTTCTGGGCCTACAACCTGGGCCTGACCCTCAAGTTTTCACCTGTTTCCGAGGAAGATTACGAGCACTGGGTCGGCCAGCAGGGGCGTCGGCGGCATATCGTGACCCTGCTGGGCCGGACCTTGACGGCCGAGAATCTGGCCCGTCTGGCTCAGGTGATCACGGACAACGGCCTGAGTATTTTCGGCATCACCCGCCTTTCCGGGCGCAGGTCCCTGGCCGATCCCGCGGCCATGCCCCGGACCTGCGTGGAGTTTTCCGTGCGCGGCACCCCGGCGGACATCTCGGCCATGCGTGCCGCTTTTCTGGAACTGTCCCGGGAGCAGGGCATCGACATCGGGTTTCAGGAAGATAACGCCTTTCGTCGGATCCGTCGCTTGGTCTGTTTTGACATGGATTCCACCCTGATCCAGGCCGAGGTCATCGATGAGCTGGCCAAACGGGCCGGGGTGGGCGAGGAAGTCGCCGCCATCACCGAAGCGGCCATGCGCGGGGAGCTGGATTTTTCTCAGAGCCTGCGCAAACGGGTGGGGCTGCTGCGGGGGCTGTCGGAGTCCGTGCTTGAGGAGGTAGTTGAAACCCTGCCGCTGACCGAGGGGGCCGAACGGTTGATCCGTACCCTCAAGAATCTGGGCTACACCATCGCCATCCTGTCCGGGGGCTTCACCTATTTTGGTCGGCGCCTGCAAGAGCGGCTGGGAATCGACTATCTGTATGCCAACGAACTGGAAATCCGGGACGGTCTGCTCACCGGGGGGCTGGTGGGCGAGATCGTGGACGGTCCGGGCAAGGCCCGTCTGCTCAAGGAGATCGCGGCCAAGGAACATATCTCCCTGGCCCAGGTCATTGCCGTGGGCGACGGAGCCAACGACCTGCCCATGCTGGACGTGGCCGGGCTGGGCATCGCCTTTCACGCCAAACCCGTGGTAAGGCAGGGCGCGGGACAGGCCATCTCGAACATGGGGCTGGACGGGGTGCTTTACTTTCTAGGCCTGAGGGACAGTGAGACCATGGAGGAATTGGCGGCTCAGGAGTGAATTCCTCTACAGCTCCAGCATGCCCCGGATGCCGGTGAACACGATCTGGGCGGAAAGGGCGGAGAGGATCAGGCCGGTGATCTTGGAGAGGATGGTCAGGCCCAGGCGGCCCACGACCCGTTCGATGGTGTTGGCGGTCAGCAGCATCAGACCCACGGACAGACTGGCGCAGATAAAGGCCGCCATGCTGATCAGCCGTTCACCCAGCGTGTCCACGCTTGCGCCGATGACCAGCAGCGCACCCACGGTGGCCGGGCCGATGGTGATGGGAATGGCCAGGGGGACCACGCTGATGTCGCCGTCCGCTTCCTGGGTCGGTTCGACCCGGGTGCCCCGGACCAGGGACACGGCGGAGAGGAAGAGCAGGGCCCCCGCGCCGATGCGGAAGGCGTCCAGAGTGATGCCGAAGACGTTGAAGATGGCATTGCCGGCCACGGAGAGGATGCAGCCGGTCACGGTCACGGCCAGGGCGACCCTTCGGGCCAGACGTCGGCGTTCGGGGATGGCCAGTTCCTTGGTCATGGACAAGAAGGCCGAGAGGACGAAAAAGGGCGTGAGCAGAAAAAAGAGCTTGATGTAGACGCTCACGAACAGGTTCAGATTTTCGGTCATGACATCAAGCGCTGATCGGGATGACGTAGAGCAGGATCGCGAAGAAGTGCAAGACGCTGCCGGCCAGGACGAAGAGGTGCCAGATGGCGTGGTTGTGCGGCAGGCTGCGCCAGGCGTAGAAGCCGATCCCGCCGGTGTAGGCCAGGCCTCCAAGGGCCAGCAGGAGCAGACCGCCGGGGGCCACGGTATGGAGAAGCGGCTTGGTGGCCACGACGATGGCCCACCCCATACCCACGTAGAGCAGCACCGAGAGCACCCGGAAGCGACGCCACGGGGTCAACTGCAGCACAATGCCCAGCAGGGCCAGCCCCCAGATCGTGCCGAACAGGGACCAGCCCCACGGCCCGCGCAGATTGACCAGGGTGAACGGCGTGTAGGTCCCGGCGATGAGCAGGAAAATGGCGCAGTGATCGCAGATTCGGAGGACCTGTTTCGCGCCGGGGTGGGTAATGCCGTGGTACAGGGTGGACGCCGTGTACAGCAGGATCATGGTGGCGCCGAAAATGCTGCAACTGACGATATGCCAGGCGTCTCCATACCTGGCGGCCAAGCCGATCAGGACCGCGAGACCGGCAACGGAGAACAGAATCCCCACGCCGTGCGTGATGCTGTTGGCGATCTCTTCACGCAGGGTGTATCTGCCGGATATGTTATGGGCGACCATGATTGTCTCGCTTGTTGTGGGGCTGGATCACGAGCACTTGGCGAAGGTTATCGAACAGGGGCCAAGGTGCACGGGGTGAGAAATCAGTTATGCATATTCGAAAACCGGAGTTTCCATCTTGCGGACTGGAGTCTTTGCACCTCGCATCACTTTTTGAATATTTTCGACAGTTTCTGGTGAAAAAAACTCTTCTCCCGTTTCTTTGCAGACTTGTGAGGGAACATTCTCGATGACATAAAACTTGCCATCAAGTTGCAGCGTGTACGTCACGGTTGTGTCAACAAAGGTTTCGCACATGACAGACTCAGGCTACACCTTTTGCTCCACATCCGCAAAGCAGGGAATGCAGTAGGTTTCGCCGGCGAAGCGGCGGGTGCGGGATTCCATGGTGGATTCGCCGCAGGCCGTGCAGGTCAGGCTGTCCAGGATTTTGGCCGGTCGGGGGGCGAGATTGGTCGGCTGGGCCACGGTGAACAGGTCGGCCAGCGGGGCTTCGAGGACACGTTGGCGGGCCTTGAGCTTGAGCGCCTTGGCCTGTTGCTGTTCCTGCTCCGTGGCCGTACCGGCGAAGACCTTTTTCATCAGATCACGCAGTTCCCGGCCTTCCGGCTCCATGGCCTCGCGGTGGAATACGGCGCGCAGGGCCTTGTTGTCCGTTGTCCGATAGAAGGAAAAGGCCGTCTTGCCCAGATCCTTGTGGATCAGGTTGCCCTTGCCCAGGGTGCAGCCGGTGAGCACCTGGATGCCGTCCACTCCGCACATGTCCGTTTCCACCACCGCGATGATCGGGTTGTCATCGTTGTGCCCGAGTTCTTGCAGGCAGAGTTCCGCGGCCCGTAGGCCGATCCACAATCCTGGACATTCGTGGCCGTGAAAAGAAACGGCCCGGTCGATTTGCTCTTGGGTCAGGGTGCAGTTGGGCATTACGCGGCCTCCCTGAGAGGTTTGGCTTGAAGCATGCTCTCAATGCTCAAATGGTAGTCAAGTGTTGGCCATTCAATTCCGGTCGCGTCGCAGATGAAGTGATAGTTTTGGATATCCCTGATCGCCGCTGCAAAGAGGATCGGATACCACTCCAGAGGGGTTGAGATGACTCGACCATCGAGAAGCTCAACATGGAGGAGACGACTATCCGCCCAAACCGACTTACCCATTGGAAAACCATTCATTCCATTTCTCCTCGAAAAAAGCGCTGTTTTCTTGAAAAATTTTCAAACATCGGTTTATTTCATTAGGTTTGAGCGTGGAATAGACGATATTTTGTGACTTCAACTCGATTTTTGCCCATCTCTCCGCATACATGACATGCACATGTTTGGGGAGATGTTCATTCGCGTAAAAGAAGAACTTGAATCCGTGTGCTTGGAGTAAAGTTGGCAAAGACAACCTCTTATATGCCGAGATGATTATCGAAAAGTCAAGATTGAATGGACAATAATAATTGCAGGGAAGCGGCATGAAGGCCTTTTATAATCGTCACCGGGGCACCACCACAGTCTGGCCCTGATGGCGCAGGATGTCCACCTGGACGCCGTAGACTTCGTGAATCATGTCCGGGGTCAGGTCGGCGTTGCAGCCGCATTGGAACACCTTGCCTTCCTTGATGAACACGAAGGCGTCCGAGAAGCGGAAGGCCATGTTCAGGTCGTGCATGGTCATCACCGCGGCCAATTTGTGTTCGTGGACCACGTGGCCGATGGTGTGCAGGATGTCCAGTTGGTTTTTGAGGTCCAGGCTGCTGGTGGGTTCGTCCAGCAGGAGGACCGAGGGTTCCTGGACCAGGGCCCGGGCAATGCAGACCTTTTGCAGCTCCCCGCCGCTCATTTCGTTGATGTGCCTGAGGGCCAGATGCTCCAGGCCGAGCTGTTTCAGGGCCCCGTCCACCATGCGCAGGTCCGCCTCGGATATCCGCCAACGCAGGTGCGGCTTGCGGCCCAGGAGCACGGCGTCAAAGGCGGTCATCCGTCCGGCCTCGTTGCGTTGGGCCACGTAGCCCAGGCGCTTGGCGATATCCCCGGCGCGCATCCGGAAGACGTCGGCGTTTTCCACCATCACGGCTCCGGTCTGGGGTTTGAGCATGGCGTTGATGCAGCGCAGCAGGGTGGTTTTGCCCACGCCGTTGGGGCCTAGAATGGTCAGGACCTGGCCCTGGTCCACGCTGAAGTCCAGGCCGTGCAGGACCAGCCGACCGTTGTAACCGATGCGGATGTTCTGTACGTCCAGGATCATCGGTTGCGCCCCCGGATCAGCAGATAGAGGAAGGTGGGCGCGCCCAGGAAGGCGGTGAGGATGGACACCGGGAGCATCCGGGGGGCGAGCAGCATGCGGGCCGCGATGTCCGCGGCCAGAAGCAGGCAGGCCCCGGTCAGGACCGAGGCCGGAAGCAGATAGCGGTGGTCGTCGCCGATGACCCGGCGGACGATATGCGGGCAGACCAGCCCCACGAAGCCGATGATCCCCAAGAAGGAGACGATCACCGCGGTAACCAGGGAAGCCGTGAGCATCCCGACCATCCGGACCAGCTCCACCCGAACGCCAAGTCCCCTGGCCGTCTCGTCCCCGGCGTCGATGGCGTTGTAGTTCCAACGGTTGAGGATGAAAAAGATCACCGCCCCGGCCACGACCACGGCCATGAACCCCACCTCCGGCCACCCGGCCCGCCCCACGTCGCCAAAGGTCCAGAAGACCATGGCCGCCAATTGCACGTCGTCGGCGAAATACTGCAGGAACATGGTCCCCGCGGAAAAGAGCGAGCCCAGGGCCACCCCGCTGAGGACCATCACTTCCGGGCTGGCCCCGCGCAATCGGGCGATGGCGATGATCACCAGCGAGGCGGCCATGCAGGCGATGAACGCGGAAAGCGTGGTCATGTAGGGGTTGATGATGCTCACCGCGCCCACCTGGGTGCTCTGCATGGTCCCGGTGCCCAGAAGCATCACGGAAAAGGCCGCGCCAAAGGCCCCGGCCTGGGAAATGCCCAGGGTGAAGGGCGAGCCCAGGGGGTTGCGCAGGATGGACTGCATGGCCGCCCCGGCCGCGGCCAGCCCGGCCCCGGCCAGGATCGCGGCCAGGGCATGGGGCAGGCGGATGTTCCGGACGATGATCTCGAACCGGGCGTCCTCTCCCAGACCGAAGAAGGCCAGAACCACCTCCCAGGCCGGAATGCGCACCGCCCCGAGGGAGACGGCCAGAACCAGCAGGACGCCGGTCAACGCGGTCAGGAAGACCAGGAACAGAATCTTGCGGCCGATGTAGGCGCTATAGGTCGTCGGGATTTGCCCGTGATCAAAGTGGGTCATGGCTATTGCACGGTAATCCGGACAAAGCCCATGTTGTCGAAGTCTTCGTTGATTCGTTCAAAAGCGGGGCCGCCGTTGAGGAACGCGGCGATTTCCTCGGCCTTGGTCATGGGGTCGATGTCCGCGAACTGATCCGGGTAGAGCACGCTGCCGATGAAGTAGGCATTGGCGAAGACGGACTCGTAATTCGTGGTGTAGTAGTTGTAGGGAAAAACTCCATATACCCGACCGGCCTGAACCGCGGACAGGGCCTGATAGGCCGGGTCGGTGCGCAGTTGCTCCAGGCCGTTGGCGCCGCCCTGCAACCGGGTCGTGGAGATGTCCAGGAAGACGACCTCCGGGTCCCAAAGCAGCAGCTGTTCCTTGGCCACCGTGGCGTGGGAGCCGCCGGTCTCGCCCGTGGGCAGCTCCCCGGCCACGTTGCGGACGTTCAGGAAGGCAAAAGGCGCATAGGCCGGTTCGGTGGAGGCAAAGCCATGGCCTCCGCGCATGGCGATGCCGCCGATGAAGGTGCTCGGGCGGTCATCCGCCGCAATCCGCGCGGCCCGCTGCTCCAGATCGGCCTGGAGGGCGTCGAAAAAGGCGATCACCGCCTCGGCTCGTTCCTCCTCGCCGATGACCTGGGCCATGATCCGCAGGGTCTGATTCAGGTTCGTCCGGCCATGGGTCAGGTTGCCGTAGCCCAGGCCCACAACCGGGATGCCGGTCTTGGCCTGCAAGGCTTCAGCCCCGCCGTCCCGCTGGGCGTTGGCCTTGATGATCACCTGCGGGGCCGGATCCAGGGCCGCGATGAGTTCCGGGTTGTCGTGGCCGCGGAATTCGCCGAACAGCGGAAAATCTCCGAATCCCGGGTTGGCCACGGCATAGGGCCGGGCGTCCACGCCAAAGGGCAGTCCGCCTTTTTCCGCGCTGTCCACGCCCACGATCCGGTCTTGCCCTTGCAGGTAGACCAGCAATCGCAGACATCCGGAACCGGAGCAGATCACCCGGTCAACCTGGTTGGGGACAACGACTTCCCGGTCGAGCATGTCCGTGATGGTCCGGGAGTCTTGGGCGTTGAGTGGAGTAGCGAAAATCGTGAACAAGACCGTCAAGGTCGCCAGGAAGTTGAGCCGGGATTTTTGGATACACATGCTCGGAGCCTCGTGGTTGCTGGGTTACATGGAACAAGAATGGAATGAATACATCAGATTCCATTCTGTTTGCAATAAAAAAATACAAATAATATCTTCGTAGCACGATGGTGCGGTGGTCGTGCTATGATTTGCTCGTCTTGGGATGCGGCTGGTCCGCGTCTGGAGCGTTCCCTAAAACCGCTCACCCCAGCGTGATGCGGCGAGTGGTCAGGATGTTCAGCAGTTCCATGTCGTGGCTGGCGATGAGCATGGTTCGGGGAGAAGAGGTCAGGGCGTGGAGGACCATGTCCCGAGAACGGGCGTCCAGGTCGTTGGTGGGTTCGTCCAGGAGCAGGATCTGGGGCTGCATGACCAGAACCGTGGCCAGGCTGACCAGGCGTTTCTGGCCGCCGGACAAGGTGTGGGGCTGGCGATGGGCGAGATGGGACAGGTTCAGTTGGTCCAGGATGGCCAGGGATTCAGCCCTGGCCTCAGCCGAAGAGCGGCCCAGGTTCAGCGGTCCGAAGGCCACGTCTTCCAGGACCGTGGGGGAGAAGAGTTGGTCGTCGGGGTTTTGAAAAACAAGACCAAGGCCGCGGCGCAGGGCCGCGAGGTCCGTTTTGGTCCGCACGGGGCGGCCTTGGAAAAGAAGGGAACCTTGGCGGAGCGGGATCAGGCCGACCAGGGTGAGCAGGAGAGTGGTTTTGCCGCTGCCCACGGGGCCGACCAGGCCGACGCGCTCCGCGGGGTCCAGGGAGAGATGGAAGTCTTCCAGAACCGGTGGAGCCGAAGGGCCGTGGGCCACGAAGGCCTCCCGCAGGGCCAGCAGGGGCGGTGTCGTCTCTTGGGTCATCACCAGGTCAACCGGTCGTGCAGGGTGATCAGCACCGGAGGGATGCAGAGCGCGGATGCCAGGACCGCTTGGGACGCGCTCCAGGAGTCGTTGTCCAGGGTGCGAAAGCGGCCGTTGAAGCCGCGCAGGAGCATGGCTCCGTGGATCCGCTCGGCCCGGGCCAGACTCCGGAGCAGGGTCTGTCCGAAAAGGACGGCAATGGTCCGGTAGGTATGCCGGGAGCATTGGGGGACGAAGCCGCGGGCCAGGGCGGCCCGGTGCAAGCGCTGAAATTCCTCGGCCACCAGGAAGAGTTGGCGAAAGGTCAGCGCCAGGAGCAGCGACAATTTGCGGCCCAGCCTCAGGCGGCGCATTGCCTGGGCCAGGGCGGGCACGGACGAGGTGCAGAGCAGGGCAATGAAGATCAGGAGCAGGGCGTTGCCTTTAAGACCGATCCGCAGGGCCAGGGTCAGACCGTCCTGGCTGAGCCACGGTACGGTGGCCAGGGCCGGGCCGGGATAGGTCAGGCCGAGGACCAGGGCCAAGCCGAGAAAAAAGACGTTGGCCGGGATCAGCCTTACGGCCACGCGGCCCAGGGGCTGGCAGGCCAGACGGGTCAGCCCCAGCCCGAAGAGCAGCGCCGCCAATCCGGCCCCGTGACCCTGAACCGCCGAAATCGCGATCAGGCAGACCGCGGCGGTCAGGATCTTGATTCGGGCGTCCATCCGGTGCAGCGGGCTTGCGCCGTGGCTCAGGGAGTCCCGGGATGCGAGCGGTTCATCAAGCATCATGTGCCATTTCCAAAGCTTCTCTTTCGGTGTCGGTGTCGGAATCGGTATCGGAATCGGGGTCGAACTGGATTATTTGCGTACAAACAGTATCGACACCGATACCGATTCCGACCCCGACACCGATGACAGCATTTTTTCAAGCGAATAAAGCATTATCGGATTAAATTGGAATTACCGGTCACCGGGGCGAGACGTTGTTGCCGTTTTTCGGCGCAACAGCAACGCGCCCAGGCCGGCCAGCCCGACGATCCAGCCGATGCCGCCGACGATTTCCGGGATGCCTGGGCCGCGTTGGCTCAGGGCCAGGATTTCCCGACGCAGGGGGGCGATCTCCTGGCGCACGGCTTCGGCGACGGCCTGTTGGAGCAGCATGGAGAGCTGGTCTGGGAGTTGGTCTGGGAGTTGCTCTGGGAGGCCTGTGACTTCTGGGGGTGAGGGAGAGGCCGTCGAAGGTATGTCAAGTGCGGGGAGTTCGTCGGGGGCGATGGTTTGCTCGGCCAAGTGGCCGGCTCCGTCCGTGGCCTGGACCAGAAGAGGGGCGCGGCGTTCCAGGGCCGTGGCGGGCAGGGCGACCTCGTACAGGCCCTGGGCGTCCGTGGTGCCGGAAAGCAGCACGTCGCCGGTGACGGCGTCCTGAACGGTGATGGCCATGTTCGCGCCGATCTGGCCGGTGCCGAAGGCGGTTTCCACCACCAGCCGGTCTCCCTGAACCCAGGCCATGAGCAGCAGGCGGTGGGCATGGGCCGTGGTGGTGCACCAAGGGGCCGTGATGGAAAACAGCGCAAGGACGAGAAGTCCAAGTCGGATTGGAGCGGGATTCAACATGGCGAACCTCCTTCCGTGGCAGGGGGAAGGGCGCAGGTCAGCAGGTCGGGTCGGGTCTGGCCCAGGAAGCCGACCACGAACAGGGTCATCGCGCCCTCGATGGCGGCCACCGGCAGATGGGCCAGGACCACCAGTTTGGCCGCGGTCAGGAAGCCCTGGTCGGTCATGGCCAATGCCGTTCCGGCCAACAGGGCCGTGCCCAGCACCGCGCCCGCGCCGGCCAGCAGTCCGGCACACAGGGCCGGCTTGCCGCCCCGGGCCAGCCAGGGCCGCAGGATCAGGCCGCAGACCACGGCGGGCAACGCCACGGCCGTGGTGTTCACGCCCAGGACCAGCAGGCCGCCGAATTGAAAAAGCAGGGCCTGGAGCAGCAGCCCCACGAAGATCACCGGAAAGGCGACCCAGCCCAGGAGCAGGCCGGCCAGGCCGTTGAGCAGCAGGTGGACGCTGCCGGGGCCCAGAGGGATATGGATCAGGGAGCCGATGAAAAAGACCGCGGCCAGGGCCGCGGCCAGGACCAGCCGGTCCTCGTCCAGTCGGCGCAGGCCGAGCCACAGCCCGGTGAGCGTGGTGGCCGCGCCCAGAGCCAGGACCGGAGCGGAAAGAACGCCTTCAGTGATGTGCATGGTCGGCGCCTCCGTGATCGGGCTGGGCGGGGCCTGGCTCGTGCTCCTGATGGGCCAAGCCAAGGTCGTTCATGGCCGTGTCCAGGTGGTCCAGCCAGATGGACCGGAAGCACGGAGATTCAATGGTTCCGGCGGCGTGTTCCCGGACCTCGAATCCGGCGGTTCGCAGTCGGTTGCTCCAGGAAGTGGGGCGGTCCCCATACATGTCCTTCTGGACGTGATGGCCGCAGACGGCCATGAAGGGCAGCAGCCAAACCGTGGAAATTCGTTGTTCCTGAAGCTTGGCCATGATGGCCGAAAGGCTCGGCTCGCCCATGAGCAGGGCCGTGTGCAGCAGCGGATCGCGATTCCGGATGTGGGCCTGCAAGTCCAGGTAGCGTTGCTGGCCGTCGTGGTAGGTGCCGTGCCCGGCCAGGATCACGGCTTCGTCAGGGCGGCGCTCCTGGGGAATGAACCCCGGCAAACAGTCCGCGACCCGGCGCAGGTCCTCCTGGTCGTCCAGGAGCGGCGCGCCCAGGGCGACCTGGATGAATCCCTTGCGCGGGTGTTCGTAGGCCTTGGCCAGGTTTTGGGTCCAGAAATATTCCACGCCGGGAATGGTGTGCAAGGATTGGACGGTCACGTGGGTCACGCCCTGGTCGTGCATCCGGCTCAGGGCCACGGCCACGCAGTCGTGGGGCAGGCCCTGGTCGGCCAGCTTGCGCCGGACCTTGTGCGCGGTGAACCCCCAGGCCAGGGGCACATCCGGATATCGGGCGCGGACCTGGGCTTCGAACCGGTCGTAGGCTTGGCGGGCCGGGACCACCGTGGTGCCGAAGGCGACCAGCAGAATACCCGGACGCTTGGGACCGACGGGAGCTTCAGGGCCATGATGGTGATGATCGTGGTCGTGATCGTGGTCATGGCCATGCTCATGGCCATGACCACATTTGGAATGATGGTCGTGATGGTCGGGGCCGTGGCGGTGTCGGCCATGTGGGTGCGGATCGGTCTGCATCGATTCCCTCCGGAAAAGAACGGGACGGGAAACGAGTGTTCGGCGTGCTTGGGAGGCTGGGTTGTCGGCGCGTCGGGCCGGAAACGTCGGGGCACTGGCGGGACATCCCCTGAAGCGGCAAAACACCCGTTGCCTTGGGGCCTGATGCCGGTAGGTCTTCTGGCTTCCCCAGGAAGTCGTTCCGCCTTCCCATCCGTTTTCGACGTGGATTGCCGAATCGGGACAGTGGCGTCTTCAGGAACGCTTCGCTTCTCCCCGAAACATAGGGGGGGCTGGGGTTACAGCGGCGGGTCCGCTCCGGTATCGCACCGGATTCCCTCTTCGTCTCCATAACGGAGAACCAGCATGTTTTGGGTCTCGTATCCGGGATGGTGGCCGGAGTCAAACGGGCCGAGGGCCAGCTCTGGCCGGATATCAGCTAAAACGGATTCCCCGTCTCAATCATGGCCAGTTGGTTGCGATAGGCCTGGATGGACGGAGCACGGTGAGCAGGCGAGGTTTCGGAGATTGGTGGCAATGTGGTGGGAAAGGCGGAATCCGGGGGCCGACTGAAAAATCCGGCATGGTCGGACGCGGTCTGGTCCTGGACGCGGTTTGGGAATGGATGGCCGCCGTTGGCGTCGGCCTGGCGCTCTTCCTGCTCTTTCTGGACGCGCTCCATGCGGGCTTCGGCTTCCATCTGGGCCGCACTGGTCGCCACCTTCACGTCCTGAGGGGAGGGGCTGGCCGGGGCCAGGGCGGCCCGGCGGATGGTCTGGGCTTTCTGTTCGGTCTGTTCCGGGTTTCCGGGCACCGGAGACGTGTCGATGCTCACTTCCCCGCCCACGGCGTATTGCCGTCCGTCCGGGCCGGTTTCGTAAGTGTAGCTGGCCCCGGCGGTGACATGTTGTCCTCCGGCGGCCACATGGGCCTGTTCATGGGCCCGGACCTCGGCGTCACGCTGGCGAAGCTGCTCCAGAACCTGACGATCCTCCGACGACAGCTCGGACTCGTCGCGCACCGCGTTGATTTCGTCCTGCATGTCGCTGCCGTTCCGGTCCGCGGCGTGCGCTTCCTTGGGATCATCGTCCTGGTCCGGGGCTGCGTCGCCTTGGCCTTCTTTCCTGGTGAACGGCTCTCTGTGGCGCTGCTCTTCGAAGACGCCGGCCGATACCGGACGGGCGTCCGGTCCGTAGCCCAGATCTAGGCCCAGGGCAGGAGCCTGGCCCTGGTCGCCTTTGAGTCTCTGGCTGTCCTGATCCGTGCGGTGGCTGAGGCTGACCACGTCTCTCGGCGCAAGAGAACTTGAAGGCTGAGCGGCTCCGGCAAACCCACTTGCGAGTCCGGCCGCGACGCCGGCCGCTCCGGAAGCCTGCTCGTTCAGGTTTTGACCGGTCCCGGAGTGCTGCTGCCGCGAGGAATTGCAAAACGGGCAGGACCCGTCTTCGCCGTGCTGGGAATGGTCGTGGCTCGCGAAATCGCCCAGGGAAAGCGAATTACTCCAGGAGGGAGCGGAAGAGGGGTGCGATGCGGCGATGTCCATCAGAGGCTTCGGAGAGATGCTTGAGGCTTTGGGAAAATAAGCCGTGGCGGTTGAAGGTCGGCACTGCAACCAGCCTTATCGGTTGGATTTCGGAATACTTTAGGGGCGGGCGAAAAGTTTTTTACAGGCCGAGCCAAAGAGCCAGGGCTCTGTTGACCTGGAGCATGGTTTCATCAGAGGCATGTCCGATGACCCGGCGGATGCGTTCCCGTTTGATGGCGGAGATTTTATCCACCATAATCTGGGATGTGACGCTCAACCCGTTGGTTTCGGAGGGTTTGAGCGTGATGCGGAACAACGGGGCGTCTTGGATGCTGGAGGAAAACGGACAAACGACTATGCTGGCGTGGCCGATATTGGCGTGGTCGTGCTGGACGACCAGGGCTGGGCGGATTTTTCCATAATCTCCGGTCATCGCGACGATGACCAAATCCCCCCGGCGGACATCAAGTGGGTGGTCACGACTCATCGGGAGCATCCCAGGCCGAGACGTTTTCCAAGAATTCCAGTACGTCGGATTCCTCCGGACTTTGGCTGACCAGAAGGGATTGACGCCGCATTTCGTCGGCAACCTCCTGGGACCGGGTATCGGGAATCCAGATCTGGATCGACCGCATTCCGCGCTCCTTCATCCGGGCGCGATAGCTTCTCATGGCTTCACGGGCCGAAAGGGGTGAGCATTGTGTTTCCATGGTGTCGGCCTCCTTGTTTTCGATAACGTAGTTATGGGGGATTGCGGGGTCAAGGTATCCGGAAACGGCCGACGTCCAATCAACTTGACCACGCTCGAAAAATAACGCACTCTACGCCCTCTTCACCAGCCATGGATCTTCTTGTGACTCCCTGAATTCATTCCCGTTGCCTTTGTTTCATCCCTGCCGCCGGCGAACGTTCGCCGATGTGTGGCGGGGTTCTTTTGTTTTTTTCCCGTCCTTCCAATCACCGCCCTATGAATAAACTCCAGAAAGAAGTCGCCCGGCGACGCACGTTCGCCATCATCAGTCACCCGGATGCCGGGAAAACCACGCTCACGGAAAAACTGCTCCTGTTCGGCGGGGCCATTCATTTGGCCGGGGCGGTCAAGGCCAAAAAGAACTCCCGGGGGGCCACCTCGGACTGGATGGCCGTGGAGCGGGAGCGGGGCATTTCCGTGACCTCGTCGGTGATGAAGTTCGACTACAACGGCCATGAGATCAATCTGCTGGACACCCCCGGCCACCAGGACTTTTCCGAGGACACCTACCGCGTGCTCACGGCGGTGGATTCCGTGCTGATGGTCATCGACAGCGCCAAGGGCGTGGAGGTGCAGACCAAAAAGCTGATGGAGGTCTGCCGGATGCGCAACACGCCGATCATGACCTTTATCAACAAGCTGGACCGGGACGGCCTGGAGCCGATTGAACTCCTGGACGACATCGAAACCAACCTGGGCATTGAGTGCGCGCCGTTGACCTGGCCCGTGGGCATGGGCAAGGGGTTCAAGGGCGTGTACGACCTGCGCGCGGACGAACTGCGCTTTTTCGTGCCCGACGGCCAGAAGTCCACCCGGCCTAAGGACGTGGTGCACGTCAAGGGTCTGGACGATCCTCAACTGGACGACCTGCTGGGCCGGGACGCCCAGGATCTGCGGGGGGACGCGGAACTGCTGGCCGGAGCCGGACACCCTTTTGATCATGAACGCTATCTGGCCGCCAGGCAGACGCCGGTGTTCTTCGGCAGCGCCATCAACAACTTCGGGGTTCAGGAACTCTTGGACACCTTCGTGACCCTGGCCCCCCCGCCACAGCCCAGGGAGGCGGAAACCGGGGCAGACGGCAAGGCGGGAACGCGGCTCGTCTCCCCGCTGGAGCCGGATTTTTCCGGCGTGGTCTTCAAGATCCAGGCGAACATGGACCCGGCCCATCGGGACCGGATCGCCTTTTTGCGGATCATTTCCGGCCATTTCGAGAAAGGCATGCGGGTGCGGCACCACCGGATCGGCAAGGACGTCCAGATCGCCAATGCCACGATCTTCATGGCCCACGACCGTACCGGCGTGGAAGAGGCCTGGCCCGGGGACATCATCGGGGTCCACAACCACGGGACCATCAAGATCGGGGACACCTTTTCCATCAAGGAGCCGTTGAAATTCACCGGCATTCCCAGCTTCGCCCCGGAACATTTCCGCCGGGTCCGGCTCAAGGACCCGATGCGGGCCAAGCAGCTGGAAAAAGGGCTCTTGCAGCTCTGCGAGGAGGGCGCGGTCCAGGTTTTCCGGCCCTTGCGCGCCAACGACTACCTGCTGGGCGCGGTGGGGCCGTTGCAGTTCGAGGTGACCATGGCCCGGCTCAAGGATGAATACAACGTGGACGCCGGATACGAGCCCATCGACATCACCGGGGCGCGCTGGATCGCTGGAGGCAGGGACGCCAAGAAGTTCATCGCGGACAACGGCCGGGACATCGCCACGGATATCGACGGGGACATGGTTTATCTCGTGTCCAACCCTTGGCGGTTGGAACGGCTCTTGGAGACGTACGACGACATCGTGCTGCAAACCATCAAGGAGCACAGGTAGCCGGTCCCATGGATCAAGCAGGCAGGAAAGCCCTGGAAGCCCGGATGCTGCGGGAAATCGCCGACTTGAAGGCCCAGTTGGGTGATCTGGAGGAACGGGCGCAAACCGTGGAACTGGATCAGCAGGCCGTGGGGCGGCTTTCCCGGATGGACTCCCTGGCCAACCAAAGCATCGCGGTCAACGCCCTGGGCAAGGCCAAGAGCCGCCTGGCGCGGCTGGAACGAGCCCTGTCCAGGATCAACGACGAGGACTTCGGCCTTTGCGCCGACTGCGGCGACCCCATCGCCCCGGCCAGACTGCTGGCCATGCCCGAGGCCGTGCTGTGTGTGGGGTGCGCCGATTGACAGGTAGATTCTATTCAAACCGATAAGTAACTACTCAGCACGGAGTAATTCTGTTGCCGGGGTCGGAATCGGAATCGGGATCGGGATCGAAAACGCTGGGATGCGTTCTAAATTCTTCCTGTTTCGATTCCGACTCCGATACCGACCCCGACACCGATTCGGAGCAAGATCGGACACAAAATGTACTGAGTAGTTACACCGATAAACGACTTTTTACCACTATCTAACCGAGGAGGCATTATGACACAGGCGCAAACCGGCAACCAGGTCAAGGTGCACTACACGGGTCGCCTGGACAGCGGGCAGGTTTTCGACAGCTCCGCGGATCGCGAACCGCTGGAATTCACCCTGGGCCAGGGTCAGTTGATCCCCGGCTTCGAGGCCGCGGTGACCGGAATGCAGGCGGGCGACAAAAAGACCGTGACCATTGCCGCGGAAGACGCCTACGGTCCGCGCCAGGACGACCTGCTGTTCTCCGTGGAACGCTCCCAGCTCCCGGACACCATCCAGCCCGAAGTGGGGCAGCAGTTGCAGGTCAACCAGGAGGGGCAGACCGCCGTGGTCACCATCTCCGAACTCACGGACACCACCATGACCCTGGACGCCAACCATCCCCTGGCCGGAGAGAATCTGACCTTTGACCTGGAAGTGGTCGAGGTGGCCTAGGTTGAACCGACTCATCGCCATCCCCGCGCCTTTTTGGGCGTGATTCTGATCAGCCGTCGCATTGACATTGTTCGATGCGGCGGTTTTTTTATCTGAATGTTGAAACACCCTTATCCTGCAGTCCGTTCAAAAAAACCAAGAGCAAGGAGCAAAAAAAAATCAAGGTCGAAGCGTATTTATTCATACGTGAGAGTTTGATCTATTTGCAGCGACACAGAAGAGGTCTCGATTTTTTTGCAGTGTAGCCTGAATCCGTAACTTAGTTCAGTTAGACCTTACCATTGACAGTTTATGAGCATTTTCATTCGACCATCTTCGGCTGCCAGCATGCGCAAGCTGAAAATTTAACCTATCTCAGCATTAAATCAGCCAG
>NZ_FXUJ01000029.1:0-38265 GCF_900182865.1 Desulfonatronum zhilinae | reverse complement strand
CGAGACTTTTGGGGTCTCGCTCGCAAGCGCCACGCCAGCCCTCGACTATGTGCTCAAATAGAAAAATCATCGCAAAGCCAAACCCATAAATTCTGCGGAAGAGCCGGAAATCCAAAGGCTTGATCAGTTTGGCGCAGTTGATGCGGAATATGTCCTGCAGTTCCTGTTCCCTGAGAAGTACTCTGTCTGGGCCGGACCCCGAATAGCAGCCGCGATGAATCTCAATCAAAGGCTTCCGTTTGAGGCGGGTCAAAGGGCCGAGCAGACGGATAAAGTCGTGATAGCGTTCTTTGGTAGGATCCAGGTGGCCGTCGATGAACATGATGGATTTAGCGCAACGGAATAATGGCTCCAGGAGGCGAAGGTATTCCTCTTTGGTCCGGCGTAAGGTGGTGGATATGCTTCGATCCTTCCACCACGGAGAACTGGGAAGGCGATCGACCGAGGCTATCAAGGGATTTCCGTGAAAGGTTTTAGCCAGCTCGAAGGAGGTAACAATGCCGGTCAGCGGCTTGTTCTGGTAGCTGGCAATGGCCTCGTTGCACCACTCCACGTCTGAAAACGGCGCATCTTGGGAGACAGCCGGATACGGTACCAGCCGGTTTTGGGTCTTCAACTTCTTGAGCAGTTCCTTGCCCATCAAGTGCCAGGACCGGTTCCCAGCATGAAAGACCCTGGACCACTCCCCATCCCGCAGGTCGCGGACAACTCCCTCGGCCAGCAACGTTTCTTTGAGCCGCTCCAGGTGAACGCGCCCGATTTCGGGGTCAGCGTAAGTGGCTGAATCAAAAACGCAATGCGTCAAAGCATACTCTTCCAGCAAAGCCATCAGAACACCTCCCGCAAGCCTTCCTCAAAAAAACCGCCCGGCCACGCCTTGACCAACTCGCCCTGGTCGTTCAAGGGCATCTCACGGATAATGCTGTGCCGATCCCCATCCGTCTCCACGCTCTCCACATACACCACACTGACATCCTCGGCCCGAATGGGGGTCACGCCCTCGGGCAATGTGCCATTGGTGGTTTCCCGAATCCGGCGCATGATGCGAAGCAGGATGTGCTCGCTGTGGGTTTCGATCAGCAAGGTGTTTTTCTTCTGCATGGCGGAGTCGATGAACAGGTCGCCAAGTTCGGATTGGAGTGCGGGGTGGAGATGGAGTTCGGGTTGTTCAATAATTATTGGTTCTGCGCTAGAAATGATGCATTGCACGACAATTGGAATGACTTGACTAATTCCAAATCCAACATCTTTCATTAATGTCTGTAATCCGCTATGGTTTTTACTCACAATAATTGAATATTTACGAATGTTATTATCACTATCCCATGATAATTGTTTAAATGATATGTTATAATCAATATTTAATTTTTCTAGCTTCTTATTAACCTTGTGCAAGACATTGTCTTTTTTAAATAAATATTTTTCAATTACTGTTTTATCTTCATCAACAGAAATTTCCATTTGATCATCATTGCATGTTTCGAATTCATTTGTAAATTTTCTAAATGGACCGATATATTGCATTTCTTTAACAAATTTTTCAACCAAATGATTAGAAATCATCAAAAAAATTGATAAATTTTCTGAATAGTAGTATTTATCATTATTAAAATTAAGCCCTTCAAAAATATCCTCTGTATAGACTTCATTATCTTCAGAAATGCCGTCTTTTGTACAATAATTTATTATGTAGTATTCACCGTAATAAAACGGAAGTGTTTCATAAATTAGTTTTGGATGAGATGTATCTTCTGGAAGTAGAAAATATTTTTCAAATAGATCAATCATTTGCGATTGATCTATTCTTATATTCTTATCAATGTTTTCTTTGAATTCAACAATATTTGAATATTTTCCATCTTCGTCTTTATCTATTGCAATTCTGCACTCTAAGTTATGTTTTTCATTAGTATTATCATTATTATCTTCGGAATCTTGATCAAGATTTGATAATATATCTTTATTCAACAATAACATGCTATTAATAGAATTAATTATATTTAAAGTACAAGTTTCACCAAACAAATTCCAATAATTATCCCAGAAAGGATGATCTTTATTTACCTTAATTTCAACGCTTTTACTATAATCATTAATTATATATTGGATTATTGGAGCGTTGTTTTCTCCAATAATAAGAGAAGACTCTTTCAATACAAAATGACTTTCTTTATTTACCTTAAAAACATTTTCTACACCGATGTACCCGTAATCATTTTGAATTATATCTTTTATCATTTTTGTTTTTCTTGGCATTTTAAAGGATAAATAATAGTCTTCCATCGAATCAGCATGGAAACAAAAACGGATAGTTATTTCTTTATCCATATCATTATTGTGCATAATTTTATTAAAAGATGACAATTCCGTATAGGTTCCGTTAAGAATAAAAGCGTCCTCATCACCGCCATACTTTTCTTTCGTCTGCTTCAACATCAACAACGATTGAAAAATCGAACTCTTCCCCGCCGAGTTCGCGCCATAGATCAGGGTGATGGGTTTGATGGGCAGGGTGGCGGGGGTGGAGAAGGCTTTGAAGTTGGAGATGGTGTATTCTTTGATCATGGGGATGGCTCCTGGAGGGTGGTGTTGATGGGGTTGCGGTGATTGAGGTGGTTAAAGCAACCTTTGTGCCAGTGGTGGTTTGCGTGAATGTCAGTGCAAGAATTGGGCAGAAAAATATAAGAAAACAGGATGTTCTGATCTCCTGGGTCAGAGAGGAAAGCAGTTTGGCCCGTGGTGTGCGGAGCGAGAACAAGAAAATTCATTACGTTTGAAGAAATATTTTTATGTTTTGGATTGAGCCAGGTTTCACGGCCATATCAATTCGTAAGCCGCTCCGCGCCCCTTACCGGGCAGGGAGCGCAGGATTTGTTTTTCCACAAGGTCGGCCAGTTCCCGGAACGCGGTGGCTCGGGAAGTTCTGGTCATGGCCGTGTATTTTCGGTTGGTCAGCCCGCCTTCGAAGCCGCCCCCATCTTTGGTTCGCCCTGCCTCCAGGAACCGATTGACGACCTTGCGCTGACGTTCGTTCAAGGGCGTCTGGGCATGTTGACGCCAGAACTCGGCTTTTTGCAAGACCCTGTTCACGGTCAGTCCGGCGGCAATCAGCGCGTCCTGTATTTGGCGCAGAAACCAGGCCAGCCAGTCGGTGACGTCGCCGTCGCCTTTTTGGGTGGACTCCAGCGTGTCATAGTAGGCTTTGCGTTGGGCCATGATCTGGGCAGAGAGGCTGTAGTTGCGATGCGGGCGGTTTTCGTCCTGGGCCAGAGCCATGTCGGTCAGGGTGCGGGCCAGGCGTCCATTGCCGTCGTCAAAGGGGTGGATGGTCACAAAGCGCAGGTGGGCCAGTCCGGCACGGATCAGGCCGTCCATGGTTGGTTGGCTCTCGGACCACCAGGCCAGAAAAGCTGTCATCTCCGCGTCCAGGGCCTCCGGGGGCGGTGCGGAGAAGTGAATGCGGGGGCGGTGGATCGGGCCGGAAACCACATCCAGGGGCTTGTTGCGCCAGGCGCCGGTCCTGATGGGGAGCAGGCCGGAATGTCCCGTGGGAAAGAGCGCGGCATGCCAGCCTTGGATACGTTGGGCGGTCAGCGGCAGATGGTGATTGCGCGTGGCGTCCAGAAGAATCTGGACCAGACCGTCGGTGGCCCGGTCCGCCGGGCGCAAGCCGACCTGATCCAGCCCGAGATGGCGGGCCACGGAGGACCGAACCTGTTCCCGGTCCAGTGTTTCGCCTTCAATGGCCGAAGTCTGCACGGCGTCTTCTTCCAGGGCCGCGGCCTCGGACGCCGGGCTGTTCACAAGACCGGCGATTTCCAGCCTAGCCCGCAAAGCCCCTTGCGCCTCGCGGCATGCGGCAAGAGGGGCAAGAAGCCGGTCGAGGTTCCACCGCAAGAGAGGCCAGGCCGGGAGCTGCCAGATGTATTGAGGCATAATCCACCAATTTATCGCTTCAGGAAATGAAGCGATTGTGCCGGAGAATCGCTTCAAAGGCAATTTTTTTGAGGAGTTGAAGGATAGTTATCCCGGTATCTTCAACGCGGCAACACCTTGTCATGGGACCATTGCGACTTTTTGAATTGCCATTTGGGTCGCCCTTACAGGGCTGTTCGTGTTTACCCATCGCCGTCCCAGGGCGTTGCCCTGGGCTATCGTATGCCGCCCCCGTTGGGGCTTCAGACAAGCCCTGAAAGGGCGAAATATGGCAATACCAGGGCAACACCCTGGGATTCATGGAAATATGTATTGAAGCCCTGAAGGGGCGGCCTGAAAGGGCGAGACTCTTCCAAAAAACACGTAATGCTTCCCCTTGTCATTGCTCACCCCTTGACGCGACTAACAAAAAGTGTCATCTCTACTGAACACTTTTTGTGTAATTCTGTTCAATGAAGGGAACACATGCTGGATTTAACTGATTTTGCGGGGATACACTTCGAACTTCTGGCAGCCACGCCAATGGAGCACCAGCGGTTTCTGGCTGAAAGGATCAATTGGCGGGCCAGACTGATCGGCCTGGTTGGCGGCCGCGGTGTCGGCAAGACCACCTTGCTGCTGCAGGCCCTGGCCCGGGAACAGTCCCTGGGTGAGAAAACCCTGTATCTCTCCGCGGATCATGTACGGGTGGAAGGCCTGGGGCTGTACGATATCGCGGACACTTTCTTCAAGCTGGGCGGGACGATTCTGGCCGTCGACGAAATTCACAAACGGGCCAACTGGCCGGTGGAAATCAAAAGTCTGTATGACGCTTTTCCACGAGCCCGAATCTGGTTTTCCGGAAGCTCGGCCCTTCATCTGCAATTGTCCAAAGCGGACCTGTCCCGACGCGCCCTGTACTATTCCCTGCCGACATTGTCGTTCCGGGAGTTCATTCTGCTCAAGCATGGGCAGCGGCTGGATGCCCTGGAGTTGGAGACGCTCCTGTCGGATCATGACCGACTGGTCGGAAGCATGGGCAGCACCGTTCGGCCCGTCCTCGCCCGGTTTCAGGACTATCTGCACCACGGCGCATATCCATTTTTCCTGGAAGGGGAAGCAGACTACCTGACGCGCCTGCACCAGGTCATCGAAAAGGTTCTCTACGAGGACATCCCCAATACCGCGGAAATCCGCCACGGCAACATCCCGATCCTGAAAAAAATCCTGCACGAAATCGCGGCGTCGCCGCCGTACGAAATCAATATCGCGAACATGGCCAGACGGTTCGAGACCTCCCGCAACAGCATCTACACCTTTTTGCACTATCTTGAAGCGGCTGGAATGATCATCAGGGTCTTGCCCCAGGGGGCCGGTTCCTCCATCACCATCAAGCCGGCCAAGCTGTTCTTCGCTGATACAAACCTGTTGCGGGCGGCGGGGCAGCGACTGGCTCAGGAGGATATTCTGGGAACGATTCGCGAGACATTTTTCGTGAACCAGGTCCAAAACGCCGGACATCGGGTGCGGGTGGCCAAACAGGGAGATTTTATCGTGAACGAGACGTATCTTTTTGAAGTCGGCGGCAAATCCAAGAGCCGTCGCCAGATCGCCGGGGAGCGGAACGCTTATGTCGTCCGCGACGACATCGAAAGCGGCCTGGGCGACGTCATCCCCCTGTGGATGTTCGGGTTGCTGTATTGAAGCGAAACAACCTCACTCCACCTCATACTTTTTCATCCAGTTCTTCAGGGTCTGATAACTCCCCAATCCCAAAATTTGAGCGGCCTTGGTCAGATTGTCGCCGGCCTCTTCCAGGGCCCGGTCCAGGTAGTGGCGGGCCACTTGGGCCATGAGTCGTTGTAGGTCAAAGGATTTGTCCAGGGGGCGGTTCAGGACGTCCTTGTCTGAATGGAATTGGACGTCCGGGAGCAGGGCTTCCTGGATGTCCTCGGCCTGGATGGTTGGCTCATCGGACCAGATGGCGGCCCGGCGCAGGGTGTTCATCAGTTCCCGGACATTGCCCGGCCAGGAATGGGCCAGGAGCAGATTGCGGGCCGACGGGGAGAGGCTTCTGGGCTGGTAGCCGGGCTCTTCCGAGCTTTCGGCGTTGACCTGTTCCAGCAGGCGGTCCATGAGCAGGCTCAAATCGCCGGGCCGGTGGCGCAGGGCCGGGAGCTTGAGCACGGCCACGGCCAGGCGGTAGAAGAGATCGGCCCGGAACCGGTCGGCCCGGACCTCGGCCAGCAGGTCGCGGTTGGTGGCGGCCATGATCCGGATATCCAGGGGGATGGGCCTGGTGTCGCCCACCCGGACCACCTCGTTTTCCTGAAGCACGCGCAAGACTTTGACCTGGGCCGAAAGAGGCAGCTCGCCGATCTCGTCCAGAAACAGCGTGCCCTGGTTCGCGGCCTCGAAGTAGCCGGTCCTGGCCCGGGCCGCGCCGGTGAAGGCGCCCTTGACGTGGCCGAACAGCTCCGCTTCCACGAGCTCCGTGGGAATGGCCCCGCAGTTGACCGCGACGAACGGGCCACCTTGCCGGGGTCCGACCTGATGCATGGCCCGGGCCAGCAGTTCCTTGCCCGTGCCGGACTCGCCCTCGATGAGCACGGGCACGGTGCGCACAGCGGCCTTGCGGGCCTTGAGCAGGACACGGCGCATGGACTCGCAGCGGTGAATGATGTCGGCAAAGGCCGGAGCAAGGGGAGGAAGGGATGCGCTGAGCCGTTCCAGGCGGGCGTCCCGTTCCCGGAGCGCGTCGGCCCGCGATGCATCCGGCAGGAATTCCGCGGAAAGATCAAAGGGAAAGTCCACGACGCGGACGCCGTGATCTCGCGACGACTCGATCAGTCGGGCCGGAAAACGGGTCTTGGCAAGAATGATCCAGACCGCGGCCATGGCCGGGGTGCCGGGACTGAGGTGCAGAGTCAGGCGAAAGTCCGGGGACTTGCCGGTCACGTCCTGGAGCACGGACAGGGCGGCCTGGTAAATCTCACTGTAGCAGGTCGGCCCGCTCAGGCGGACTTGCCGCATGTCCAGAATCAGCTCGGGACGGCCTGCGCCAAGCCAGCTTTGATACGCTTCGACCTGACTCACGGGGTAGTTGTTCAGCAGGATCAAGCGGTCGAAGCGTTCCCATTCAAGGGCCTGGGCCACCGGCCCGAGCCCCGCCCCCCCCCCTGCCCTCCGCAGGCCAGCAGGTCCGTCCGGCCAAGCCAGCAGATCAGAATATTGGGGAAGGACGATCCTTTCTCACGAAACATGGGTGACCTTCATTAGTGTGGGATGGTCAGAACCTGTTGTCCATGACGGCCGCTTTACGGCTCACCGATTCATTCAGCCATCTTTATTGCGCGGCCTTCCTTCTCCACAAAACGCGCCCTGATAACGTCTTCCACTTCCTTGGGAATTTCCGGCCTGCCCTGCTGGTTCAGGGCCGTGGCGGTGATCTTCGCCTTGAGCACGAGCTTTTGATCCGGCAGGCGGTGAATATCCTGGTAAAAGACCATTCGGAGCCGGGACTCCTTGACCAGACTCAGGCCGACGACAAAGGAATCTCCGCTGGTCAGGGCACTCTTGTAGTCGATTTCCGCCCGGACCACGACGAAATAAATGCCCATCATGGTATATTGCTTGAAGTCGATGCCCACGGACTTCATGCATTCATGGCGGACATGCTCAAGATAGTTCTGATAGACCGCGTTGTTCACAATCCCCTGCATGTCGCATTCATAGTCGCGAACGGACATTTCCAGGGTGAAGTCATGGTTCGTCATAAAATATTCCTTTTCAAGCAGAGATCGCTCCTACAAGGTAAGTGAAAGGGCTTGGCCAGTTCTTCATAACGTAGATATCCGAGCGTTTGCATCCGCGTCAAACGATTTCCACCCGGCCGGTTTGCGACAGCCGCCTTTCCATCCGCCCCACCAGCAACGCCAGGATAAGATAGATCAACGCCCAGAGCAGCAGGCCGGGCACAACCCACACTGGTTTCCCAAGCTGAATCAGGATCAAGCCTGATGATCCGGCGGCCAGCATCACGGCGTATTCGACCAGCACGGTTTTACGGTGCCCCCAACCCAACTGGACCAGGCGCTGATAATAATGGCTGCGATGGGCCTGCCAGATTCTTTCTCCGGCCAGCAGACGTCGCAGCAAGGTCACGGTGGCGTCCACGATGAATGGTGAAAAAACCAGTACCCCGGCCCAGAATGGAAACATCCCTCGGGCCTCGGCCCAAAGGATCAACGCCCCGGCCCAGAACCCCAGGGTGGAAGCCCCGGTGTCGCCCATGAAGATCCTGGCCGGAGGGAAGTTGAAGGCAAGGAAGCCCAGGCAGGCCAGGGCCGTGCTCCAACAGACCAAAGCATAACCGGACTCTCCGGCCAGCCAGCCGACCCCCCCCAGAAAGCCGAACCCGATCAGCCCCATGCCCCCGGCAAAGCCGTCCATGCCGTCCATGAAATTGTAGAGATTGGTCATCCAGACCATGAAGAGGCCGGAAAAAAGTACGCCTGCAAGTCCCGGCCAGATCCAGCCCCAAGCCCCCAGATCCAGACCACGCAAGGCCAAGCCGCCGACCAGGACGACGCCCGTGGCCGCGACATGCACGGCAAACCGGGGGACCACTCCGACGCCTTTTTGGTCGTCGGCAAAGGAAATCAAGGCCACCAGGATCGCCCCGCCCAACGGCCAGAGCAGCTCCGGAAACGCTTCGCGGATCAGCGCGTCTTGCCCTCGCGCGCCCGGAACAAGCACGTCCATCACCAAGGCAACGACCATGCCGACGGCCAGACCGGCCAGGATGGCCAGCCCCCCGGTCCGGGGGACGGGGGTATGGTGCAGGGAACGCTCGTTGGGATGGTCCAGGATGCGCAACCGAGCTCTGCCGGACGCCAGGTAGGCGGTCAGGACCGCGCTGGAGAAGAGCGCCGCGAATAAGGGCGCGAGGAAAGACAGGCCGGGACCAAGGTTCATCTCAAAGTCAACTTTGCGTCAACATTGCGTCAAGCCGCCTTCGCGGCCATATACCAACGGGCCATATCCAGCAGGCCGTCTTCCAGGCTTTTGGCCGGGGTCCAGCCCAGTTCGCGCCGGATTTTTCCCGCGTCCACCTCAAGGGAACCGGTCAGCCGCCGAAATTCGGACTGTCGCCCGGCGACCTTGGCCGCCACCTCCATCCAGGCCACGGGCACGGAGAACAGCTTGGCCTTGCGGCCCATGCCCTCGGCCAGAGTTCGGACCAAATCACGAGACGAAATCGTTTCCGTGTCCGCCAGGAGATAGGTTCCGGTCGTCGCATGAGAGACGCACAGACTCAGCGCGGAGCAGAGGTTCTCCAACCCGAGCATGCTTCGCGTGTTCCGAACCGCGCCCAGGGGCAAGGTCCGACCTTGGCGGATGCCGTCCATCAGGCGCAACAGGTTGCCCTTGACCCCGGGGCCGTGCACCAGGGGCGGACGGAGAATCGTCACTTCCAGGCCACTGGCGGCGGACGCCTCGGCCAGAACCTGCTCGGCCTCCCATTTGGTGATCCCGTACGGGTCCTCGGGCCCGGGCGGATCGTCTTCGGTAAAGGGGCGGCCATGGGTCTGCTCCCCGTTGACCTTGACCGAGCTGGCGAAGACCACCCTCCCCACGCCGCTTTTCGCGGCCTGGCGAGCCAGATTCTCCGTGCCGTCCAGGTTCACCACCCGATAGGCGCTCAGAGCCTTGGCCTTGTCCTGAATCCTGTGCGCCCGCCCAGCCAGATGCACCACGACCCGGACCCCGTCCAGGGCTTCGGACCAGTCCGTTTCCCCGTCAATATCGCCCACCTCGACGATGTCCTCGTCGCCCACGCCTTCCGCCGCCAAAGGCGGGACGTCGTCCAAAACGCTCCGAGTGCGCACGGCGGCGCGGACCGCATGGCCCTGGTCTCGCAAAGCAGAACACAGCGTCCGCCCCACGAAACCGTTCGCCCCGGTGACCAATATCCGCTTCTCCATCATGAATTCTCCAATCCGTCAGAGGTGTGCGCTTCGCGCTGAAAATCCAACTGCTATTGCTCATAAACTCCAGGCAGCCAATGCTATAGCGGGCATCCTGCCTGCCCAATAACCCATCCTGCATCAGGCACAGCCACCATCCCTTACCCGTTCATACCGTCTTTGCAAACCGCCGACCCGGACCTCCGGCGAGGGAACGCCAAACGAAAAAAGCCCGTCACGGCAATCGCGCGACGGGCTTCATGACGAAAAAACAAAAGAGTGATCAGTCTTTCAACGTATTGACCGCCAGGGTCAGGCGGGACACCTTTCGGGCCGCGCAACCCCAGTGAATAACTTTTTTTCCGGCGGCCTTGTCCAAAACGGTGGTGGCCTGGGCCAATTGGGCCTGAGCTTGTTCCAAATCCTTCTGCTCCACGGCCTGACGAACCGCCTTCATGGCATTCTTGATCCGGGTCTTGGTCGCCTTATTGCGGGCCTGAGCCTTCAGGCTCTGCCGGTGCCGCTTGAGTGCCGATGCATGATTAGCCAATGTCTTTCCTCCTCAAAGAATAGAATCGATAAAATTGAATATGGGCGGCACGTTGTGCCTTTCGGGTCGTCTCGCTTGGCAAAAAAGAAATTCCTACGCAAAAGAGCGCCGAGTTGTCAAGGAATTTCGTTCACGGGTCAGGGCGGATTTGCTCTCCATCCTCATTCGCTATCACTGAATCGGTATCGAAATCGAAATCGTGATCGAAATCGAACTTCATGTCCAAGAAGATGACAAAATCACGAGGTGATGCACAGCATTTCCATTCCGATTTCGATACCGATTTCGATACCGATTTCGATAGCGATTTCGATGAGAACAAATCCCTGGTTCACAGGGCAGCAGTTTCAGCCGCTAAACCTGTAAGGCCGGAAAGTCGGCAAGCACGTCAAACCGGTCCACGAGAGACTTGAGCAGGTTCAGGCGGTTGATCCGTAACTCCGTCTCCGGACACATGACCATGACATTGTCGAACAGGTCGTCCACGAAGGGCTTGATCTCCAGGAGCAAGGCCAGCATGTCCGCGTACCGATCCTGGGCCGCCATCTCCTCCCAGCGGGGGATGATGGCTTGCCAGGCCTCGGCAAGAGCCTTTTCCTGAGGCTCGACGAGCAAGGCTTTGTCGCAAGCGCCGCTGAGACTCGAGCCGTCGGCATTTTCTGCGACTTGCTTCCGGATGATGTTCGCGGCCCGCTTGAAGGTCTGCACCGAGGCCGTGAATTCCGGCTCCTTGCTGAAGCGCAGCAACGCCTCGACCTTGGCCCGCAGAGCCCAGACATCCGCGAACCCGGCCCCAACAGCGGCGTCCACGATCCGGGTGGGATAGCCCTGACCCTGGAAATAGGCTTTCAGGCGTTGGCCGAAAAAATCCATCAGCTTAGCCCGGCTCTCTCCGGGTGCGACTTTCCAGGCAATCGGGCCATAGGTTTCCTGGGCGTCCGCCAGCAGCTGCTCCAGGTCCAGGCGCAGACCGTGTTCCATGATGATCCGACAAATCCCCAGGGCGGCCCGGCGCAGGGCGTAAGGATCGTTGGCCCCGGTGGGGGTCATGTCCAGGCCGAAGCATCCCGTGAGGGTGTCGGCCTTGTCCGCCATGGCCAGCAACGCACCCAGGCGGGAGGTAGGAACCGGGCTGTCCGGGCCGGCGGGCAGATACTGCTCGGCCACGGCCTGGGCCACAAGGTCCGCTTCACCCTGCCGACGGGCGTAGATTCCGCCCATGGTCCCTTGTAATTCAGCGAACTCCTTGACCATCTCCGATACCAGATCCATTTTGGCCAAAAGCCCGGCTCGAGCGGCCTGCTCCCGGCTCTCGGGCAGAAATGTCTTGGCCAGAACCCCGGTCAAACGCTCCAATCGTCGGCACTTGTCCCCCATGCTTCCCAACGGCGCCAAAAAGACGACGTTCTCCAACATGTTCAGCCATGTCGCGGAGGAAGCCCGACAGTCGGCACGAAAAAAGAACCGGGCGTCTTCGAGCCGAGCCCGTAGCACCCGCTCCCAGCCCTTGCGCACCAACCGTTCGTCCTTGGGCCGCAGGTTGATTACGGTCAGAAAATTAGGCAGCAGGTTACCGGACGCGTCCTCCACGCCGAAACTCTTCTGGTGCTGTTCCATGCTGGTCAGCAAGACTTCTCGAGGCAGTTCCAGGTAGGAGGGGTCAAAGCCGGCCAGCACGGGCACTGGATGCTCCACGAGCTGGGTCACTTCATCCAACAATCGATCCTTCCAGACGATCCGCGCCCCGCGTCCGGCGGCCAAGTCGTCGCCTTGCGCAATGACGGTCTTCCGTCGGACGGCGCTCTCCAGGACGACTTGTCCCTGATCCGCCAAAATCGAAAAAAACTCCCCGGCTTCCCGGACGTTCCACGGACCTCGCCCCATGACCCGGTGCCCGTAGGTCATGCGGTCCGCAACGACGCCGGCGTACCGGACATCCACCACGTCCGCTCCCAACAGGCAGAGTATCCAGCGCAACGGGCGCCCGAAAGCCGTGTCCCCGTCGGCCCAGCGCATTTTTTTGGGAAAGGTCAGACCGGCGATGATGTCGGCCAACAGCCCGGGCAGAATGTCCGTGCCGCGACCGCCGCCCACCTGCTTGCGTACCGCGGCGTAGGCCCCTTTGGGGGTTTCGTGGGCGAACAGCTGAGAGGGCTCCACCCCGTGTCCCGAAGCAAACCCCAAGGCCGGCTTCAGAGGCTGGCCGTCCGGACCAAAGGCGGCCTTCCAGGGGGGGCCGATAAACAGTTCCTCCATCACCTGCTGGCGCTGGTCCATGCTCGGGCAGAACACGGTCAACCGCCTGGGCGTCGAGGCGGTCCGCACCGGGGCGGCCTGAATCCGGGCCGTTTCCAGAGCTTGGGTCAGGTCCGCGGCCAATTGCCGTTCCAGAGGCGCAAGAAAGCCGGCCGGCATTTCCTCGGTCCCCAGTTCCAGAATAAACGGCGCGCTGCTCATGACGCACCTCCGGATGTATCGGGCTGAACCTCTGGCCGTGAACCGGGCTGGCCCGCGGGAGTGAGCATGGGCAGGCCCAGTTCTTCACGCTGGGCCGCGTACAGCCTGGCCACCCGGGAGGCCAGCTTGCGCACCCGGGCGATATACCCTGTCCGTTCCGTGATGGATATGGCTCCTCGCGCATCCAGTAAGTTGAAAGTGTGTGAACACTTCAAGCAATAATCATAAGCCGGCCAGGGCAGGCCGGCCTCGCCCAAACGGGTGCTTTCCGCCTCGTACATCTCGAAAAGGCGGGCCAACATATCCGCGTCCGCGGCCTCAAAATTGTACCGGGAGTGCTCCACCTCGCCTTGATGATGCACCTGGCCGTAGGTGACGGCCTGGTTCCATTGCAGGTCGTAGACCGACTCCTTTTCCTGGAGATACATGGCCAACCGCTCCAGGCCGTAGGTGATTTCCACGCTGATCGGCTTCAGATCGATGCCCCCGACCTGCTGAAAATAGGTGAACTGGGTCACCTCCATCCCATTGAGCCAGACTTCCCAGCCCAGCCCCCAGGCCCCCAGCGTGGGAGACTCCCAGTCGTCCTCCACGAACCGGATATCGTGCTCATCGGCCCGGATGCCCAGGACGGCCAAACTTTCCAGGTACATTTCCTGAATGCGGTTGGGCGACGGCTTCATGATTACCTGGAACTGGTAATAGTGCTGCAAACGGTTTGGATTCTCGCCGTACCGGCCGTCCGTGGGCCTGCGGGAAGGCTCCACGTAGGCCACGTTCCAGGGTTCCGGCCCGATGACCCGCAAGAAGGTGGCCGGGTTAAACGTCCCCGCCCCCACTTCAATGTCGTAGGGCTGCTGCACCACGCACCCCCGTTGCCCCCAATAGGTTTGCAAGGCGAAAATAATGTCTTGAAAATACATTACGGTTCCTGATTTGAAAGAGTTTCGAAAAAACAATCTACTACGGCCTTCACTCCGTGACGAACCGACCGTTGCGCCAGCGCAGGCCGAGATGACGTCGCACGTACCCGTCCACCATCTGGAACAGCTCGCCTCGCGCACTCGGGGACATGGACAGGGCCGCCCATTGTCGGGGCCCGCTGGAAGACAGGCTGTTCAGGACGGAACGGGTTTCCGGTCCGATCCGGAGTTGGTGCCCGCCCGCCGGGGGACAGTGGGCGCAATATATCCCGCCTGTCTCCATGGCCAAGGTCATCCGGGGGCGATCAAGCCTCTTTACGTTTTGTGGCTCGACAGGCCGCTCTCCGCATTGCGGCTCAGCCATCGCACGTCCGCAAACCGAGCACGTGCTCAGCTCCGGAGCATACCCCTGGGTGAAGCATATCTTGGCCCGAAAAAGCTGCGCGAACACCGGAGGAACGTCCTCGGCCTGATTCAGGACGTCCAAGGTTTCCAACAGCAGCCCATGAATCGTCGAGGCTTCCTCGGAACTGATCCGCAAGGCCTGGACGAATTGCAGGCAATTCGCCGCCAGCCCGACCCGGCTCGCATCGTGACGCAACCGGGAAAATCCGCGCAGCAGGGTCGCTTCCTCCAGCACATGGCGATCCTTGGCAGGAAAAAAGCGCACCTTGAACAGCACGCTGTTCAAGGCGTCCAGACAGCCGCAAAAGCGGCGTCGACTCTTGGCTCCACCGAAGGCCATGGCCGTGACCATGCCCAGATTCGGAGAAAAAAAACGAACCCAGCAGTCGATCTCGCGAAACCGGCCGACTTTGAAAATCAGGCCTTCGCCGGTCCACTCCCGGTACACGACGCGCCCTTACGACGAAACCACGTGGGACGCTTGTCAGGGAAAACGCAGGGACATGACTTCACCGGAGCGAGCCGAGAAGGGCCACGGGTTCCCGTCCATATACAGAACCACTCCACCGGCATTGCCCAAACGGACTTCCAGGGTGTTTTCAAACGTAATAACGAATCGTTCCCCGGGCCGTAAAAATGCTTCCCGAGGGCGAGCGCCGTCGGCTTGAGCGGAGAGCCAACAATTTTCCGTGGCCCGAATTTCCAATGTCTTCTCGACTCCCGCCGGAGCAAGCGCAGGTTCTTGAGCAACCCGAGCCTCCTCTGGACGTCGCTCTTGGGGCAAGGCCCCGGTTTGAGGCGTTTCACCCGTGGATTCAGGTGTGCTTGCGGGAGCCGGATCAGGCGTTGGAGGGGATTCCGGAGTCGTTCCCGGGGGAGTCGCCGAGGGAGTTTCTTGGGGAGTTTCCTGGGGTGGCTCCGCGACGGACGGAGTTCGAGGCCCGGTTTCAGGGACGGGACGATCCGGAATCGCGTCTTCTATCGTCTGGGACTCCAACTCCGGCAACCCGGCGTCTTCCGGGGTCTCGCTAATTGGTTCCTCGGCCAAGGAAGGAAACGCCAGGGACCCAGGTTCGGTTCCAATTCCAAGATCGCCTTCTCTCGCAAAGGGTTCCCCGTGAGGCGCGGGGCCAAGGAACGGCTCCGATCCGGGACGACCGGTGCTCACGGATGAAACGTCTTCAGGGGCGTCGCTGGAAAATAATCCGCGAATATCATCCTTGAAAAACCAGACCCCGGACCCGATGAGCGCCAGGAGCAACAGTACTCCAACGACAATACCGACAAACCGCGGCCAGCCCTCCCGCACGGCCGGCAGTTTCTCGGCATCGGCCAAAACCAGATCATCATAATCCGACTCGTCTTTGGAAACATAAATCTGGGCCAGGGTGTTGCCCATTTTATCCGCGTCCATCCCCAAAAACCGCGCGTAATTCTTGACGAATCCCTTGGCATAGACCGGATGCGGCAGGGCCTGTTCGTTCCCCTCTTCAATGGCCATCAAGTTCATCCGACTGATCTTGGTCTTGTCCATCACGTCCGCGATTTCCAAGCCCTGCCGGAGGCGCTCTTCTTGCAGCAGTCGCCCGAATTCCTTCAGATCCATAGTGTTCTCCAAAACAGCGTATCCGTTTTCAGTGCCTGGCCTTCACCGTGATCCACCGAAGCATGAGCGCGGCCGCGCCGGAAAAAACCGCATTATGATGAACAGTTAGAGCCGAACATCGATCAAGGCCCTGTTCCGCAAATTTTCCATATAGATATCATATCGCTCATCCAGGAGCGGTTCCATCAACATCTCGCGGATTTGCTCCTCCACGTCGGCCAGGGTCTTCAATTCGCCGGCTTCCTCTCCCAGCAACTTGATTACGGCCGGGCGGTCCTGGATCAGAACAACCGAGGAAACGTCCCCAACACGCAATGGTTCCACGGCCCCACGCCAGTTCGGTGACAAATCTCCCCAGGCGAACATTCCCATGTCTCCGCCTTGCTCCGCTCCGGGGCCTCTGGAATATCGTCCCGCGGCCTCGCCGAAGGACAGCTCTCCAGCCTGAATCCGGGCCAGGATCTCCTCGGCCAGAGTCTGGGCGTCGAACAGGATCAGACCGAGACGAACCCGACGTTGCTGAGCGAATTCTTCTTTGTTGGCCTCGTAAAAGGCCCGAACCTCATCCGAAGTGACCACGACCTTGCGGCGGACCATGAAGCCCAGCAACCGATGTCGAAGCATTTCATCCCGCAACCGGCGCTCGTACTGCTCCCGGTTCAACCCTTGAAGCGTCAACTGCTCCTGAAACTGAAGCTCGCTCAACCCCGCCCGCTCGCGCAATTGCCGCGCCTGGGTCTGGACCTCCAGGTCCGTCACGGCGATTTCCAGGCGTTGAGCCTCCTGGCGCAACAGAACCTCGTCGATCATTCGATCCAAGAGTTGGCGCTTAGCGTCCAGAAGCATGCGTTTCTCCGCCTCGCCCAGGTCCTGGCCCTGGAACTGCTCCACAAAAGGCCGATAACGCTGATTCAGTTCAAACAAGGTTATGACGTCACCGTTGACCACGGCGACGATCCGATCCACCACGTCTCGGGCCGAAGCAGGCCCGGCGGTTGCCGACAAAAAGAAGACAGCACCCAGGATCACAAGCCGCCAAAAATATCGCATTCCGTTTCTCCAATCAGAGACTTCAATTCAAAAAAAGGAACTATTCAGCACACCCTGAAAAAAGCCTCATTCCGACCCTGGATTCCCGCCTTCGCGGGCATGACTGATTCGGAGGCGACAGGGTAAAACGTCATTCCCGCGAACGCGGGAATCCAGTCCGCTCTCGGACGGATGAGCTGAATAATTGCAAAAAAGAGTCATTCCCGTGCCAGTAGTTGATGGTTGACCTGAATGCTGGCGGATCGCAATGCTTCCGCGAGCCAAGCGTCAAAGGCATCCCGAAGCTTGCTCTCAAGCAGAATCCGCTCCACCAGTGGATAGGCCTGGGCCGGATCGACGATTCTGCCCTCGGTGCGCTCCAACAAGACCAAAACTTGATATCCTTCCGGGTTGCGCGACAAAATATTCGTCGCCTCTCTGGGCTCCAAGCCGGACAACAGGGCCTGCCAGTCTCCGGGGATGTTGTCCTCCCGCAAGGCATAGGCATGCACGTCCACCCTGTCGAAACGCTTCCCCAGCACGTCGGGATCAGGCTCGGTGGCGGAGAGGTCCAGCACCTTCTTCACCAAATCCCGTTCCTGACCTTGGATCAGCAGAAACCGCACCCGAGGTTGAAGAAAAAAGTCGGCGATATGTTCCCGATAATAGGCGTCCACTTCCAGATAATCAATGGATATGGAAGGCCGCAGCACCTTCTGGACCAGTTTTTCCTGATTCAGCCCGGCCCGAAGCTGCTCCCGCCATCGATCCAGATGGATATACTCCTCGATCAGCATCTGCTCGAAAGCCCCTTCCGGATAATCGGCCCGGACCACCATCTCCGCCGCCGCCACGTCCTCGTCGGTCACGGCCAGCCCCTGATCAACCAGATACCCGGCCACCAAGCGCTGGACCAGGATTTCGGTCAGCACCGTGCCGTACTCTTCTTGCAGGCGGTGCAAGGAGTCCACCTGGTGCGTCATGCCCGCCAGATACTTCAGATCATGCACGGCCTCAACTTCGGAAAGCAGCACGGGCTCTCCGTTAATCCGAGCCACGACGCCCTGTTCATCGAATGGCGCGGAGCATCCCGACACCAAGGTGAACAGCAAGACCAGGCCCAAACAAACAGTCAGGGCGGCAGCCGGAAAAACAGCCGGTCCTTTGGTTTGGAAAGCGCTGGGCCACAAGGAATATTGACGCATGGAGATCATGAGGAAGCGGGACGTGACGGCTTCAGCTCGGAAAGCAGGGCCGTGGCTTGTTGCAAATGTCTATAGTTAGCCGCCTTGTCCGCAAAGCGCAACTCCACCCGGTTTGGGGGGAGCAGCCGTGCCTGGTCCTGGTGTTGAAGGACCCAGGGGACGATGGCGTCCAGGACGGCGTCCGCCCCACCTGAGTCGCCGACCCCGTCCTTTCTCCCGTTGGTCCCATCCGGCCAGACCACGACCACTTTGCCCGGCAGCAGATCGGCCTTGACCGCTTTCAGGGAGGACAGCAGCCGTTTCAGCCGGACGACTTCCTCAAAAGTCCGCAGTTCCTCGGGAAAATTTCCAAATCGATCCTTGATTTCCCCCTCGATCTCCAGAGCCGCCTCATCCGTGGCCGCCGAGGACAAGGCCTTGTAGAAATGCAGTCGGTCCCGGGCCTCGGGGATGTAGTCTTCCGGAATATGCGCCGGGTAAAGGACGTTCATTTCGGTCTGGGCATCCTCCCGGGGGGCTTCGCCCTTGAGTCGCCGGACTTCGTTCTCCAGCATTTCCAGAAACAACTCCAGCCCGACCTTGGAAATGGTCCCGGACTGGGTCTCGCCCAGGATGTTCCCGGCCCCGCGCAGCCGCAGATCCTCCATGGCCACGAAAAAACCCGCGCCCAGATAATCCATGTCCAGGATGACTTGCAACCGCTTGCGGGTGGATTCCGGCAGGCCGTTCAGGTTGTTCACCACAAAATAGGCAAAGGCCTGCCGTTCGCTGCGGCCCACCCGACCCCGTAGTTGATAGAGCTGTCCCAGCCCGAACATCTGGGCTTGGTCCACGATCAGGGTGTTGGCCCGGGGAAAGTCCAGGCCGGATTCGATGATTGCGGTGCAAACCAGGATGTCCAACTCGCCGTGCCAGAACTTGTGCATGGCCTCCTCCAGCATGGTCGGGCTCATCTGACCATGGGCCATGCCGATCCGAGCCTCCGGGGCCAGGGAGCGCACGTATTCCACCACCTGCTCCAGCCCCTGGACCCGGTTATGCACCCAGAACACCTGTCCGCCGCGTTCCAGTTCCTGGGCCAACGCCTGGCGAAGCATTCCCGGGTCGCGTTCCAGAAGAAAGGTCTGCACCGGCTTGCGATCCACGGGCGGGGTCTCGATCACGCTCAGAGAACGGATTCCGGAAAGAGAAAGTTGGAGGGTTCGGGGAATAGGCGTGGCCGTGAGGGTCAGCACGTCCACGTTCTTGCGCAGTTTCTTGAGTTTTTCCTTGTGCTTGACCCCGAAACGCTGTTCCTCGTCCAGGATCAGCAGGCCCAGGTTGGGCAGATGCACGTCGTCGGAGATCAGCCGGTGGGTGCCGATCAGGATGTCCACCCGGCCCCGTGCCGCGGCCTCGAGAATCTGCTTCTGGCGGACCCTGGGCACGAACCGACTGAGCATGGCCACCTGGACCGGAAAATGTTCCATGCGCATCCGGAAATTCTGGTAGTGCTGCTCGGCCAGGATCGTGGTCGGGCAGAGCAGGGCCACCTGCTTGCCGTCCATTACCGCCCGGAAGGCTGAGCGCATGGCCACCTCGGTCTTGCCGAAGCCCACGTCTCCGCAAACCAAGCGGTCCATGGGCTGGGGCAGATCCATGTCCGCCAGCACGTCGTCGATGGCCCGGGACTGGTCCGGAGTCTCCTCGTACCCAAAGGAGGCCTCGAAATCCCGATACATCTCGTTCATCGGACTGTAGGCGTAGCCCTTGGCAATCCGCCGATAGGCATAGATTTCCACCAGATCCTGGGCGATCTGCTCGATGGCCTTGCGCGCCCGCTCCTTGGTCTTGGCCCACTGCGCCCCGCCCAGCCGATCCAGACTCGGTGACGCACTCTCGGGGCCTTTGTAACGCTGAACCAGATTCAAGCGGTCCACGGGCAGATACAGCTTGTCCTCTCCGGCGTACTCGATCAGCAGATAATCGTTGGCCGCGTCCCCGATCCGGACCCGGTGCAACCCGTCAAAACGGCCCAGGCCGTAATCCCGGTGCACCAGCAAATCCCCGGAAGACAACTCGTCAAAGGAATTCAGCCCGGAAAAGCCTTTTTTGTGGGCTTGGCGGGCCGGGCCTTTTTTTTCGTCGGGCTGGAGCACATCCTCGGCCAAAAGCAGCAGGCCGTTCCATTCCAGGTCCAGCCCCTTGCGCAGGGAGGAGCGAACCAGGGCCACCCCCTGGCCTTGGGGATCGAAGGATTCATCAAAGGAAATACCTTCTTCGGCCAGCCGTTTGCCGAACCGCTTCCGGGAATGATCCGAATGAAAGGAGATCAACACCTGGGGCCGCTCATCCCGCCACGTGCGCAGGGCCTGCACCAGCGTGCTCCAGGGGCGTTGCCGGGCCTCGGGACGCCAGAACAGTTCCTGGAACGAGCCGAAAGTCTTTTCCGGCAGGTCGACGCCTTGGCGATCCACGCCGATGAGCAGATCCTCGAAAACCATCTGGCGCTGGTTGTGCCACGCCAGTCTGGCCGAGGACGCGGGCTGAATCACGTTGGTCCGCAGCCAACGAACCTCGGCCTCGCAGTCGTTCTCCCGTGCGGCCTCTTCAAGAAAAGCCTGCCAGGCCCACTCGCCTTCCTCCAACCGCGGCCGCAGTTGGGACGACCCGGAAAGCAGAAACGTGGTGTTCTCGGGTATCCATTGGTTCAGAGTCGAGAACCGCTCGTAGTACACCCCCGGCGCCATCCGCCCGTCCCCGCGCTCCAAAGCCCGCAGCAAGGCCCCGTGGCCGCGGTCCGAGACCTCACCGGTGGCATCGAAACGCTGCCAGCAGGCCTGGGCCCGGGACATGGACTCCGGGCTCAGCAGGGCCGGAGCCACCGGCAGAATGATCGCGTCCGGGACGTCCGCCATGGAGCGCTGACGCAAGGGTTCGAACAGACGCATGCTTTCCAGGTGCTCACCGAAAAACTCCATCCGCAACGGGATCTCGAAGCCCGGAGGGAACACGTCCAGGATGTCGCCGCGCCGGGCCGTCTCGCCAACGGCGCCAACCATGGACGACCGCCGGTAGCCCCAGGAAATCAGCTGCTCCAGGATCAGGTCCGGGGAAATTTCCTCGCCCACGCTCAGGTGCAAAAACGCGTTCTCCACCTCCTCCCGAGGCGGCCACTTGGGCAGAAAATTTTCCACGCTCAGCACCAGGCCAAAGGGCCGCACAGCGCCGTGCAGCGCGAACAGGGTCAACCACCGTCGGCTCCAGGCGTTCGGGTCCGCATGCAACGGGTCCTCGGGCGGATAGGCGGGCAAGGAGAACCAGCGCCGCTTCCAGAACAAGTCATGCTCGTCCCGGGAAAACAGCCGGACCAGAGCCTCCATTTCCGGAACCTGTTTGGCCTCCGGGACCACCAGCACCACGTTCCGCCCTTTGGCCAACAAGGCTTCGGCCAGGTAGGCCTGGGTCGCCGGACCGCTTTTATGAATGGACAGCGCGTCCTTGCGTCCGCGCAGAAACTCCTGAACGTCTTTGGTCAAATACACGAACCGTCACCTCGCCTCATCATTACCATCCCCACCTCACCATCCAATCCGACCCTCTATGCAGGGTAACCTACTTCACGATTATCACAAATGTATCCCGATTGGATCGGCATCACAATCGATATCGATATCGAAATCGAAATCGAAATCGTGATCGAAATCGAAATCGTGATCGAAATCGATTAAAAACTTGACTCAGGACATAGTAATAACGAATATTTGATATGAAAAACGATTTCGATTCGATTTCGATATGATAGCGCGTTGGAAACGGGAGCAAACCTGCCCTGACCTTTCCCCACATCCGGTTGCAAAAATCTCCCAGTTCATTACAACTGCGCCCTGTCGCGATTCGGGAGCGTCGCCGCGCGCCCGGCAAAACCCCACCGGAGGTCATCCAGCAGCATGGCTTATTACCACGAACACTCCGCCGTATCGGTATCCTTGGACGAACACGTCAAGATGCTCGGCGATGAGGATCTTTTGGATTTTTGGGAAGAGAGCCAATTCATGGAAGGATTCTTTCACGAACACGACATCTACCCGGCACTACCGGCGGAAAACTACGAACGGCTCATCCTGCAGGAACTGCAACTGCGTTTCTGCCAGCGAGGCCAACCCTTCGCCACTCAACCGCGCATCGAAACGCCCTGCCCCTTCTGACCCTGCCATACTGACCCTTTCCGGGTGTTCCTTTCCCGGTACACGCATCATATAAAAACACGCATCGTAGGGGCACGGCGCGCCGTGCCCCTACGATGCGTGCGTTGCTCCCCTCAGCAGAGTTCTACGCCGCGGCCTTGCCCGCCGAATGCCCTCGGCCGATGCAGACGTACTCCAGATCGAAGCGCTTCAGAAATTCCGGATCATACAGATTGCGGCCGTCAAAAATAATCGGCTCGGTCAGGGTCTGACGTATCCGCTGAAAATCCGGATTGCGGAACTGGTTCCACTCCGTGGCCACGGCCAGCACGTCCGCGCCGTCCAGCACTTCGTACTGGCTGGCATGAAAGGATACCAACGGATTATCCGCCAGGACCTCGCGAGCCTTTTCCCCCGCCGCCGGGTCAAAGGCCCGGACCCGCATCCCGGCCGAGGTCAATTCCGCGATCAGCTCCAGGGCCGGAGCCTCCCGGATGTCGTCCGTGTTCGGCTTGAAGGCCACGCCCCATAGGGCCAGGGTCTTGTCCCGCACCCCGCCTTGCTGGGCGAAGTAAGCGGAAATCTTGTCCACCAGGCTCCGCTTCTGGCGCATGTTCAAGCCGTCCACTGCCTTGAGCACCCCGGGTTCGTAGCCGCTGCTCACGGCCGTGTCGATCAGGGCGCGGACATCCTTGGGAAAGCAGGATCCGCCGTACCCCAAACCGGGGTAGATGAAATGCCGACCAATGCGTGAATCCGAACCGATGCCCATGCGCACATCATTGACGTCCGCGCCGACCCGGTCGCAGATATTGGCGATTTCGTTAATGAACGAAATCTTGGTGGCCAGCATGCAGTTGGCGGCATATTTGGTCATCTCCGAACTGCGTACGCCCATGATGATCAGCTTTTCCCGACTGCGGGCAAAAGGCGCGTACAGGGCCTTGAGCAGCTCGGCTACCCGGACGTTGTCCGTGCCCACCACCACCCGGTCCGGCTTCATGAAATCGTTGACCGCGTCGCCTTCCTTGAGAAATTCCGGATTGGAGACCACGTCGAACTCGATGCTCACCCCGCGAGCCTGCTGTTCTTCCAGGATCAGCGCCCGCACCTGATCGGCCGTACCCACCGGGACCGTGGATTTGTTCACCACGACCTTGTACTCCCGCATCTGTCTGCCCACGTCCCGGGCCACCTGATGAACGAAGCGCAGATCGCAGCTTCCGTCGGGGCGGGAAGGGGTCCCCACGCAAATCATCACGAACAAGGCCGAATCCAGACCATCGGTCAAGTCCGTGGTGAACCGCAATCGGCCCTGCTCCGTGTTCCGCTGCACGATCTCTTCCAACCCCGGCTCGAAGATATGGATTTTGCCCTGGGTCAGGTTCTTCACGATTTCCGGATTCACGTCCACGCAAACCACGTTGTTGCCCATTTCCGCGAAACACGCCGCCGTGACCAACCCGACGTATCCCGTGCCGACAATACATAGATTCATGACGAATTGATCTCCTTCACAAAATGTTGTTCCTTGCATCCATGGCAATCGCGCCAAGTGCGACGCTCTCTTACCGCTCCCGCATACCGGGCACAACCCCCAGGTATTGAAGACGGCTCCCGGGGATGCCATTTTTCAACAACATTTTCCTATTCATATGAAAGGGTTGATCTGGTTTCATCATTGATGCTTGATATTCATCATTCATCAGTGGTAGCCATCACGGGACGCCGAACACCAGCGGAACTCCAATTTCCCTATTCGCTTCACCCAATACGTCCTGAAGACCCTTTCCGGAGATCGCTTATGAACATCGTCGTGCTGGACGGCAAGACCATCAATCCCGGCGACAATCCCTGGACGCACCTGGAGGCCTTGGGCACGGTGACGGTCCATGACCGGACCGCCGCCGGGGACATCCTGCCCAGGGCCCTGTCCGCGGACATTCTCTTGACCAACAAGACCCCACTGCGGGCGGATACTCTGGCCAAGCTGGACTCATTGCGGTTCATCGCCGTGATGGCCACGGGCTACGATGTGGTGGACCTGGACGCCGCATCGGCGCGCGGCGTTCCCGTTTCCAACGTGCCCAGCTACGCCGCCAAGTCCGTGGCCCAGTTCGTCCTGGCCCTGATCCTGGAACACTGCCACCGGGTTGCCCTGCACGACCGGGAGGTCCGGGCCGGGGCATGGGCCAAGGCCGGGGACTTCTGCTTTTGGAAGACCCCGCAGATCGAACTCTCCGGGCTGAAAATGGGCATCGTCGGCTTTGGCCGCACCGGACGCCTGGTGGCCGAACTGGCCCACGCCCTGGGCATGGACATCCTGGTCTACACCCCTCGGATCAGGGAAACGCCTTCTTACAAGCCCTTTGCCTGGAAGGCCTTGGAAGACGTGTTCGCGGAAGCGGACGTAATCAGCCTGCATTGCCCCCTGAAGCCTGACAATGTCGGCTTCGTCGACAAGACCTTGCTGGCCCGGATGAAAAAAACGGCCTTTTTCATCAATACGGCCCGAGGTGCTCTGGTCAACGAGACCGACTTGGCCGAAGCCCTGAACAACGAATCCTTGGGCGGGGCCGCGGTGGACGTGGTCTCCGAAGAGCCCATCCGTCCTGACAACCCGCTGCTCTCCGCCAAGAACTGCCTCATCACCCCGCACATGGCCTGGGCCAGCCTGAGTTCCCGCAAGCGGCTCCTGGACGCAACGGTGGAAAACATCAAGGCCTTTCTGTCAGGTCGGCCCACCAACGTCGTCAATCAACCCGCTTCATCCGAATAACGCCGGGACTTGCCCAACACGATTTTCCCACAACCCCAAACAAGGAGCCCCACATGCCTGCCCCCATACGCGTCTACGCCCTGAGCACCTGCATTCACTGCAAGCGGGCCAAGGAATTTCTGGACCAATGCGGCGCGGAATACACCCCGGTGCATCTGGACTGGATGACCGGCCAGGAACGCACCGACGCCCTGACTGAAATGAAACAGTACAATCCGGCCCAGAGCTTCCCGACCATCCTTATCGGCGACTCGGTGATCGTCGGCTTCAAAAAGGAAGAAATCGAAAAAGCCCTGGGCATCGATCCAGCTCAGGCCAAGGAGCCGTCCGCATCATGAGTGCCGACCAAAATTCCGCCCGGCTTTACGAAACCCTGCGCAAGATCCAGGAGCCCAAGGGCTATTTCTTCAACAAGGACAAGGAAATGGTCTTGGAGCTGATGGCATCCCTGCTGACCAACAAGGACCGCCACGGCTACATGGTCTGCCCCTGCCGCCTGGCTTCCGGAGACCGAAACCAGGACAAGGACATCATCTGTCCTTGCGTCTACCGGGAACCGGACGTCAAGGAGTACGGCAGCTGCTACTGCGGCCTGTACGTCTCCCGGGAGTGGAACGAAGACCTGATTCCCCACGAGTACGTGCCGGAACGGCGCTCCCCGGCTTGACGACCATTTGACCGATTTTTCCCCGAAATGTCCGTACGCGCCCTGGCACAAGAACTCTATGCCCTGGAACGGAAGGTGGAACGCCTGCGCCATGAACTGGAGCAGGCCCCACCTCCCCGCAGGGAAGAGATCGACCTGGAACTGCTCCGGGCCACCGCGGAGCGGGATCGTTTGCGGGCGGCGCTTAAGACAAAAAAAGGATGATCCCGAGAAGGCCACAAATGCCTTCTGACTTATCTTTTTCGCGGCCTTGCGGCTCAACAGATTTAGCATTTTAGCCTATAATTACTCTGCAAATACACCTGTGTGATCAATATTTGTATTTTGATGGTATATTTGTTGAAATCAAAAATTTTTTCACCAGATGTCACATTGGTGACATATACCTACAACGACCACTGTCTAGTTGACGATTTGCTTGAAAGCATAGATTCATGGACTCTGCAACCTTCTCAAATCATAGTCGTTGACGATGGTTCCATTCGTAGCTATTGGACTGATAAAGCAACCGTCATCAGGCTTTCAAGCAATCATGGATTTGCAGAGGCAAAACAGGCTGGTATTTCAGCTGTCACAGGAAAATTCGTTCTTTCTTTAGATTGCGATATACGTTTAAATTCAGAATGGTTATACAAAAATATACAATTTGCTGCTCGTCAAGATATCGGCATCGTCACTTCTGGAATAACCTATTTCTTCAACAAAACTATTGTTGATAGATACATAAAATTTTACATAAGATATCCAGCAACTGAATATCCAAAAAAATTGAACAACGGAGGAGCATGGCTCTTTCGGAAAGATGTCTGGAATAGTTCTGGAGGATTCAGCAATTTCAAAGGTGTACTGGCAGAAGACATATGGTTCTCTCAAGAAATTTATCAAAGAGGCTACAAGCTTTTCTCAAACAAGCATGTTCAAGCATTTGAACTTCGACGTTACAATAGATACACAGCTGTAAACAGAATATGGAAAGGTCAATGGAAAAGCTTCCGCGAGCAGCTGAATGAGGATTCACCGTTTAGAGACACCCTTAGTTTTCTCTTGGCGACATTTAAATTGAGAATAAATAATGAGCATTACATAAATGAATTTGCATACCTTGATATTCTTTTATTCGTATATGCAACAATTGACACACTGAAAATAATAAGCAAAAATTCTGAAAAAAAATCAAATTGCGCTGTTTTTCTTTCAACATTTACAAATATAATTTCAGAATATCCAAAAATTCAATACTTCATCAATCATGACACTCTAGAAATGTCAAAAATTGAAGAATATCAAAAAAAATACAATCTTTCACATTACCCACTTGAAGTATATTGCATGGAATTCATTTCTTTCTTTTCAAAAAATGTACTAAACACAATTGAACAAAAAACTCTTCAAATAATACTAAGCGAGCACGAATCAATTAAATCAAGCTTCAGCAGTTATGACAAGCTATAATAGATGCCAAAAACAACATTACTTCTTTCCCGGCCCTGTTGGGACTTTCTCGTGAAACCTCCATTCCGTTTCCAAGGTTACACATTTCTTTCTGTTCCAAATCACATATGACCAACAACGTCAGAGACTCCAGCCCTCCCACCCTGCTCTGGTTCGGTGCGGCTTTCTTCTCCGGCGCCCTTTCCGACGCTGGCTGGGTCACGACGATCAAGCGGCAATACCAGCCCGCAGCGGTCTCCTGGCGTGAGCTGTTCGCGGATCTGCCAAGCCCGCCCGACGTGCTGGTGATCGCCGACTACAGCGGCCCCCCGCCCCTGCTGGACCCGCATACCTGCCCCAGCCTGACCGTGCTCTACAGCGTGGACTCGCACATCCACTCCTGGCATCCGTTGTACGCCCAGGCCTTTGATCTTTGCCTTGTCAGCCTGCGGGACCATCTGCCCCGCTTTACCGGAAGGTTTTTGGACGCGAACCGGACACTGTGGACACCGCCGTTTGTCCCGGACACTCTCCAACCCGCGCCCAAGAATCAAATCTGGGACGCCCTGTTCGTGGGCAAGGTCGACGCCACCTTGACGCCCAGACGCCACGCGGCCCTGCAAGCCCTCAGGCAGGAACTTCCGGGCCTGGAAGTCCGCCAGGGCAAATTCCGGGAACTGTTCCCCCAGGCCAAAGTCGTCCTCAACTTCTGCGACCTGAACGACCTGAACTTCCGGGTCGTGGAGGCCCTGGCCTGCGGCAGCACCCTGCTCACCCCGCGCATCGGCCACGGCCAGGACGATCTGTTTTGCCACGGCGAGAACCTCTGGCTTTACGACCAATCGCCGGACGGAAACGACGTCGCGGACCTGCTCCACCAGCTTCGTCGCCTCCTGGCCGACGACGCGCTCCGCGCCCGCCTGGCCCGCAACGGCCAGGCCAAGGTCAACGCCGACCACCGGGCCTCCCACCGCGCGGCCACCTTCACCAACCGGCTGCGCGAACACGACTGGCCCGCCCTGATCGCCAATCGCCTACGGGCATCCACGGCCATCCATTGTGACATCCTTCGGCCGTTGTTTCTGCACCTCAGCGAAGCCTTGCCTGAAGGTCATGATCTTCGAATGCGCTACTACCAAGCAAGCACAAGACAACCCACCAACATACCGTCGAGCAACAGCGCATGACCTCCCCCCACCTGTCCATCATCATTCCGGTTTTCAACCAATGGCCCTTGACCGAGCAATGCCTGCGCAGTCTTCGGGAACACACCCCCGGTCGTTTCTTTGAAGTCATCGTCGTGGACAACAACTCCACGGACGACACCACTACGCACTGCAAAACACTTGGAACAAGTCTCTTCCCCGAACGCTTCCACTATCTTCCTCTGCCCGAAAACCTGGGTTTCGGCCGGGCCTGCAACATCGGCGCTGACCAGGCCAAAGGCGAATTTCTCTTTTTCCTGAACAACGACACCATCCTCACCCCAAATTGGTTCGCTCCCCTGCTCCAAGCCTTTCGCTCCGACCAACGCCTGGGAGCGGCCGGGCCGTTGCTGCTCTATCCGGGATCAGATCGGATTCAGCACCTGGGCGTGGCGTTTTTACCTGGTTTCCAGGCGGAACATCTTTACGAACACTTTCCATCCTCCCACCTTTTGGTTCGCAAACCTCGCCGGTTGCAGGCCATCAGCGGCGCGGCCTTTTTCATGCCACGCGAACTGTTTCGAGAATGCGACGGTTTTTTCAAGGATTACCGCAATGGTTGTGAAGACCTGGACCTCTGCATCCAAATTCGCAAAAAAAAACGCCGCATATCCTGTATTCCGGATAGCGTCGTTTACCATTTGACCAGCCAAACCCAGGGGCGTTTCGACAAGGACGCGGACAACTCCAGTTTGCTTCTGAACCGTTGCGGTGCATCGATCAGACCGGATATTCACGAACTCGCGACAAATGACGGGTACGAACCACGCCTCACGCCCTGGCTGGCCTTTTATGTGGCGCTTCCCCAAAGCCGACTTGTCCGGCTCAACGCGGAGGCAGGCGCAAGCCCCAGTCCGCAAGCGACCTGGGATCTCTTGCAGCAGGAGCCTTTATGGACTCCAGGATACGCCTTGCTTGCCGAAGCCTTAGAAAGAGCCGCGGCCTGGGACGAGGCCTGCATGATTCGCTTTCTCCAGGTCCACTTCGAACCCACCTTGGAAGGAATGGCTCGTTTGCTCCATGCGGCGCGACAGGCAAAAAACGGCATCCTGGCGGAACAGGCTTTGGAAAAACGACGCAATATCCTCGCAAAACTCCAGGAACCCGGCCCACTAACGACAAGAGCCCGGTCCATCATGGCCCAAGCCCACGAGGACCGGGATAAAGCCGTGGAAAAGCTCTACGCCGACTGGCTGTCCGCCTCAAACCAAACACCAGTGCGACCGATAGACTCCTCCGCCCCCTGATCAACCGCACCTCAGTCACGGGGCGGACATTCCCGCAAAGCCAACAGCCGCTCCAACCGCCGGGCATGCCTCGGCTCCCCGACGGCCTCCACCAGCCCGCGCCAGTAGTGTTCCGCCTCATCCAGCATGCCATGGCGCTCGGACAGTTCGGCCAATTCTTCCAGCACAACGTACTTGCGTGGGTCAAAAGCGAAGAAGCGATATGCCTCCTGATACGCCGCCACGGCCTTGTCCACGGCCCCTTGTTCGGCAAGCTTTTTGGCACGTTGCCAATATGTATTGGGAGAACTGTCGTGCATCACGCAGACATGGCCATGGTCGTGCTCTTCGATCAGCTCATACACGATGCCGTCCTGGCGATACGTCTCCAATTCGTCCGCGATCAGGGCATCACCCCAGCGGGAAAGCAGCAGTTCCTTGTTGCGATCCATGGCCTCGAACCGGCCCGGCGTAAGGCTTTCCAGATGCGTGACCACGCTTTTGGGGCAATAGACGACCTTATATCCGTCCCGGCGCAGGCGCAGACAAAAATCCACATCCTCATAGCCATTGAGATACTGCTCATCAAAACCGCCGAGCTGGTCGAAAACGTCCTTGCCGACCAGCATGCAGGCCGCGCTCACGGCCTGAAACTCGCGCGTCTTCTGAACCGCCGGGTGATGGGGATGAAAAAATTTGTAGATATGTACGGGCTTGAGCTTCTGATCAAAGACCACCCCAGCGTGCTGAATCAGGCCGTCATCGAACAGCAGCTTGGCTCCCACGGCGCCGATTCGATTATCCCGGACCGCGCAGGATCGCAGCGCATCCAGCCAGCGCCCCTGGACCCGTGTATCATTGTTCAAGAAAACCAAATAACGCCCTTTGGCCGCCTTCGCTCCTTGATTACAAGCCTTGGCAAACCCCAGATTCTCCTGGTTGGCAACACACCGCAGCGGTCCTTCCCGTTCCAGGCTGATCAACATTTCCGCGGTTCCGTCCGTTGATCCGTTGTCCACGGCAATGATCTCAAATGCAATGTTCGGCGTATTTTCCAGGATCGACCGGATGCAATTCCGAGTCAGCTCTTTATTGTTGCAAACGGGAATGACGATGCTGACATCGGGAATAGCGGCGGTTTTCACCATCGTTTTTTTAAGCGCCGATCCGGGCCCGGCGTTTCCCTCGAATTCCTCGATGTTCTTGTGCAAAGGATAAACGTAGGTCTCCACGGCACGCCGCAACGGCAGTCCGACGCGACGCACAGCCTGGCCCAAACGCTCCATGGCCTGCTCCCAGCCCAGATCAGGGGGAAAACCGCCGCTTGCCGCGTAGACGTCCTTGCGGATCAGAAAGCAGGCCGTATCCAGTCCGCCCACGCTCATGCCGCCGCCTTGTAAAAAGCGGTGGAAAATGAAGGCCACGTCCGCGTTGCTTTTCCGTTCGCCGCCGGGCAGCATATGTTCCAGCAGAACCCGCTGCTCCATGCCGGGGCCAATGGCTTGAACCACCCCGGTCTTGGGCTCCCAGTGATAATAATTGGCGAGTTGCCGCAACCAGCTCATTGGAGCCACGAGCCGGGGGTCCCAGAAGGCCACATGGTCATGCCGGGCCCCGGTCACGGCCTGATCAAGGAATCGGCCCGTCGGCCAGGCGCAGTCTATCCACCGGCCATCCGACTCCAGGTTTGCTCCGGCAGGGCGCCGTCCCACAAAAATCAGTTCCAGGTCGATTCCTGGATTGTCGCGTCGTGCCGTGCGCGACGCTTCCGCGATCTCTTCCGCCGTGCCGCCGCGCCACAAAACCACAACCGTAAATGGAATGGGATGCCGCATCCGCGGAAGCCCGGCAATGGCCAGGGCGGCCCGCTCCACGGCGCGCCCATCCCGCCCAAGGCACATCCGATCGACATAGCGTTGTCGCAACGCGGAAAGCCGGGCCGGCTCCCGCAGTTCACGGTCCACGGCGTCACGCATCTCATCCCAGGAGGAAACCACGGTGCAGGCGTCACGGACCTGGTACTCCAGATCCAAAGGGTCGAAGTGCTGAAACTGCGACTTTCGGGGATTGTCGAACAGGACGATGGGCCGGTCCAGAAGCATGAACTCCACAAAGGCCGAGGACACGTCACTGATCATCACGTCCGCCGCGACCATGGCCCTGGTCAAGTCAGAGGTGATTGGGAGGACATGAACCCGCGGGTTGGCCTCGGCAACGGCGGCGTACAGATCAACCCATCGCCGATCCGTCATGCCGTGCAGTTTGACCACCAGATGTGTCTCGCTACCCGCTTCCGTTCGGGCAAGCCCGGCAATGCGCCCTTGGACAAACGGGATGGCGGAAAGCTCTTCGTTGTAGGTCGGCGCGAACAGCAGAATTCTCGCGTCCCGAGGAATCTCCCAATCGCGACAGAACTGCTCCCTGGTGAAGGCCTTGGGCCCGAAAAGACCATCGGCCTTGATAAAGCCCGTGGGCACGATGGCTGAAAAGACGTTCTCAGCCAGAATTTCCTGATGCCACTCACCGGGAACACAGATCAGGTCAGCAATGTTTTCCCGCCTCACGATCGGCTGGCGGGTATAAAAGCAGCCCTTGCTGATCATCCCGTGCCCTACGTTCACGATCCGCCCGCAATCACGCAGAATGTAAGCGGCCCCGATATCAGCGACCACGGTGACGTCCGGTGCATAGCCCCGGATGTCAACGACATATCGCGCCTTGGCGGAAAGCCGCTCCACGGTTCGGGCATCCAGGCCGCGGCCTACCGAACCTTGGGTGGATTCGGAGTACTCCGGAGAGGAGAAAGCAAGTGCAAAATCCGGAAGGTGTTGCTGAAAGTAGTCGTGAATCGGCTCAAGAAATGGGAGGTGGAGATTGCGTTCCACAAAAAAGAGTATCCGACATTTCTCATTGATGTTTAGACTCACACCCACCATCCTCAAAACAATCAACCTACGAACCGTTCAATTTTATGGGACAAAACATTGAGAAAACTTGATATTCTCTCATCATTATTAATTTCATTCGAAAAACGCCATCGCATATAAAGAATCATCTTGTGAGCTAATACATATTCATTGGATAAAATCAGATTGTTTACATATTCAAAGCAAATATTAATATCAACAAAATTTCTAAATAATTTCAAAAGGTAAGCTTTAGCCTCTTTGTCATTTTTTTTCTTTTTTGCAATTCTATATTTTGCATAATCAATATCTACTTGTTCAGCGCAAAGCACTTTGGCTATTTTCAGCAAAGATTCTGCACGATCAAAACTTCCTTGAGATATAAAGTGAAATATGGAATCAAGAATATTGTTCAATTTTTTCTTTTCTTGTGAACGATTTGATAAATCTGAGAGCAAATTGCCAGATTTTTTATATCTACCAATTCTTTCAGCATAATGGACAGCACCGCAGTCAAAAACATTTGCATGTTCTAATTGGTAAAAAAAAGCACTATGCTTTCTTTTTCCTTCCTCATCCACTCTATCCGCCCTACCTCGATCCAACTTTTGACAATAATCTTGTTGTGACCTAAAATAATAATGGTTTAATTGGATATTATTAGCTGTAAAAGGCCCCTGAGATTCAGATATTGGAAAATAATTTTCATCAACACAATACCAAGGATCCTTATATATAAACTTATGTGGGTTGAAAGGATGTGAAACTTTTTGAGGTTGAATTATAGATTTAATATGTAAATTTTTTTGGTAATCAAGTGGAAATCTGTGAATATAACTTTTCATTTGATATAATTCCGGTCTTTTAACATAACCTGATGAACCAAAATCAACCCAATGAACACCAAGACCACCATATTCTTCATAATCTAATAAAAAAAATCGAATATCACCCATTTTTTTTAGTATTAGAAATTCATCAACATCAATGAAAGCAATCCATTTTGATTTATCAGCATACAATTTTAAACAATTATGATAAGCAGGAATTTGCTTTTCTTGACCATCAATATTATAAATATCAACAAATCCTTTATCGACATATTCTTTAAGAAATAAATTTAATGGAGGAGCACTTTCATTATCAAAAATAATAATCTTCTCCGCGCCAATCAAAAGATGATGATCAATCCATTCATGGATAAACGGATGCTCGTTTTTAGCTATACAACAAACACTAAAATAGTTCATAAGGTAAAAAAATAAACGTTAAATTATTACTTAGGATAAAAATACATTTCCAAAGACGTCACGCTCATATACCCAGAACTGATCAAAACTTCATCCGCATTCCGGATGAAGCCGGAAAAACTCGCACCCTCGGAATATCGACGAACAAGAGCTTGCGCAACGGCTTTCGGCAGCATCACGCAGGGAGAGGGGATCCGGTCGTTGAACGCGGCGCTGCCGATGCCGAAGTTTCGGAAGTTCCAGGCCAGTTCTTCATTGTCGAAAATAAACGGGCGACCGGGAAACAGCAGGTCGTAAACCCGGCGCACCTGCTTTGGGTCCGCCAGAGCCTTGACCATCCCTCACCTGACGGTGCCAGTGAAAATGGTATTCCATCCATTTCAGCCACTGCCGCGGCAAGCCCCATCCCGGCTGTACCAGGACCACCCAGTCCCCCTCGGCCGCGGCGCAAGCCCGCGCAAGTCGCCGCCGCACTCCGAGCGAGGACGTTCCGCGGCCAACCTCGAAGCCGCCCGGACTTGCAGCTTCGGCGGGAACCTTCACCGGCAAAAGCTCCATGGGCAAGTCTTCGGACTTGGCGTAAATTTCCGAGACGGCGTCCCGCTCCGCAGAAGAGTCCGCGACCTGATCCAACTCCAGCAGCACCGAATATGTGGGCCGAGACTTGACGTTCCGAGGCCGGACCAGCAATTCTCGAATAACCTCGGCGGCTCGTTGCACGGACTTGCCGTCACGACCATAATCCAGTTCTTCGATGTACTGCAGGCGTTCCTCCTCCAGGGTCTCGGGCTGGTCCAACGCCTTGATAACATTTTCCCGGAGGGTTCGCATACTATCCGCCTCCAGCACGGCATTCCGCCCCTTGCACTCCAGATCGGAAGGATCCGGTTCCAGAAAAGACAGATGCAGACTCCGCTCGGCGTAAAAAAGCAGGTCGACTTCGGCAGCACCCGCCGTGGTCGGGAATGCCATCGGCCCTCCATAAGGGAGTTGGCTGGTCTCAATTTACCGTTTTTCCCCCTCCCGCGCTTTGTGCTCCGCAAGAGTGGGCAAAAGGCATGTCAAAATGGTGGGACAGGCATCTTGCCTGTTCGTGCAGGCAGGATGCCTGTCCCACCCAATTCGTCCTGTCAGGCCACCGATGCGGTCAGGGAAAACTCCTGCCGCATCAACTCCAACCCTGAACGGGAACCCCGGCGCTCATCCCGGAGAGTCTCCGCGTTCAGTGGCTGGACCGGACACACGGGATCCGCGCCGAACAGTTGGCGCGCCTCCCGCAAATCTTCGTCAAAATCCACCTCGATACACCGGTAGGCGGAAATATCCAGAACCCGAAAAAACACCCCTTGAGCGAGGCAATCTTCGATGCCTTTTTCAAAATAGTCATCATCTTGACACGCCGTCAGGGAGCGAACCAAGGCGGGCAAATTCTCCCGCGAAACCCTGTTCACCCCCACGGCCTCTCCATGCGCCCGGTCCACCTGCTTGGAAATCTCCAAAAGGTTACCTTGCCCGTCGGCCCGGTACTTGACCTCTTCCGCTCCACAGCGCTTGCGATCCACGGCTACGACGTTTCCAGGGTGATCCACGACGGCCTCAACTACTTCGCGATCAAAAACCACATCGCCATTGGCCCAGATCACGTCGTCGTCCAGGTGCTCCAGCGCACGGAGCAGACTCTTCGAGGTATTGGTAATGTAGAAGAAAGGATTGTACTTGTAGAAAATGTCGGGAAATTCTTCCATGATCAGGCTTTTCTTGAACCCGACCACCACAATGATCTCCCGGATGCCGACTTCCTGAAAAAGACGAATCTGCCGCCCAAGAATCTGCTCGCCGTCCGGAAGCAAACTCATGCACTTGGGGAATGGACGCCCCAGGCGACTTCCCACGCCGGCGGCCAAAATGACGGCTTTCATGATCCCTCCTGGATTGAAAGATGGTAAAATCAGGAGAAGCCATGCAAGTTGAGCGCCATCCAAGCATCTTCACCTCTGCCTGGCCCAAGGATGCTTTTCCAGAAAATCCAAAGCCGCTCCTTGGTCTATGATTTGTTGGGCCTGATATTCGGAATACTTCATCTGCAGCTTGTAGCGATTGGCTGTATGCCCGGGACTTTGCTTCCCTCCGCTGATGCGTTGATGCCACGCCTCCACGCCGCCGTGGAGCAGTACTTTCCAGCCCTTGAGGCGCAGGCGCAGGTGATGGTCCACGTCCTCGAACTGGGTCGGGGAGAACTGGATGTCGAAGCTACCCACGTCCCGAATGGAATCCATGCGATAAAGCATGACGCAGCCCATCAGGTAGTCGCGTTCGGACAAGGCGTCGAACTGACCCTGATCCGGCTCGTTGGACCACAGGGCTACGTGATTGATCCAGTCCTTGGCTTGGGTCAGCAAGGCCCCTGAGTGCTGGACCACCTTAGGCAGGGAGTGGTTCAAAACCTTGGCTCCCACCACCCCGGCCCTGGGGTAATCGATCATTGCCTCAAGCATCTTTATCAGCCAGTCTGGGCGAACGCGCACGTCGTCGTCAAAAAACGCCAAAAACTCGCAATCATCCTGGCCGGGCAAAGCCAAAAGCCAGTTCCGGGCGCCGGGCGAGCCGATGTTGATCGGCAGGTGTACGATCTCCAATTCCGGAAAGATGTCCGGAGGCAGAGAGTCGAAATACTCCTTGGTGCCGTCCGTGCTGCCGTTGTTCAGCAGATAGACTTTATAGTTCGCATATTTCGTGGCTCGCAAGGCGGCAATGGTATTTCCAATCTCCGAGACCCGATTGTGGGTGTAGAGCAAAACATGCACACGGGGTGCGTTCACGGCTTCAAGGTGCATTCGTTGTCCTTTCGATTCATCGTTCACGATAGCCTCGTTGTTGTTTTCTGTGCGGAACCAACTCCCCCAAAAGTCCCTGCCCAGCACCCGTCACCCCCCTCTCTGCCTCTCTCAAAGCCGCATCCACCACCTGGTCCATGTTCAAGTATGTATAGGTCGCCAGTCTGCCCAGAAAAAGGACGTTTCGCTCCTTGGCCGCCAACTCGGCGTACTTGGCATACAACTTCGCGCTGTCCTCGCTGGGAATGGGATAGTAAGGTTCGGCTCCCGGCTCGAAATCCCGCGGGTATTCGTAGACGACGTTGGTGTGCGGCGTTTGCTGGCCCGTCACATGTTTGATTTCCACGGTGCGCGTGTACTCGTGTTCATTGGGATAATTCACCTGCACGGCGCTTTGCCAGAAGCCGGGCTTGCCCGCTTGCTCCCGGCGGTCCGCCAGTTCCTCGCTTCGCAGACTGCGCGGTTCAAAATGCAGGGAACGCCAGGGCAGAGGACCAAAACGATGGCCAAAATACGCGTCCACAGGGCCGGTATAGATCAACCGGTCAAAGGAAAGTTCATTCCTGACGGCGGTAAAATCCGTATTCAGCAAAAGCGTCGCCCGCTTGCCGCAGGACTCGAGCATGCGGTTGAACATGGCCGCATACCCTTGCCTGGGCATGGCCTGGAAAGCATCCGAAAAATAGCGCTCGTCCCGGTTCAAACGCATGGGAATGCGGCCGCAGACCGAGGGGGACAATTCCCTGGAGTGACGTTTCCACTGCTTGAGCGTGTACCCTTCGAAGAACAGCTCGTAGAATTCGCGTCCCACCTGGGACAGCACCACTTCTTCGGAATTGGACGGAGTATCGATCTTGACGCGTCGCTCTTCCAACCACTGGCCAAACTCCTCGGATGTGCTGGGCCGGCCCAGGAGTTGTTCAAAAGTGACCAGGTTGACCGGAAAGCTCCACAGCCTGCCTTTGGCATAGGCCTTGATGCGGTACTCCGCGGGCAGCCAGTCCGTGAATCGGGAAAGGTAGTCCCGGACATGGGGCAGATTGGTACGGAAGTAATGCGGACCGTAAACGTGATGCAAAACACCGTTGGCATCCGGTTCGTCATGGCAGTTGCCGCCGAGATGGCCTCGCTTTTCAACTATGACCACGGACTTGCCAGCCACGGTCAGACGTTCGGCCATGACCATGCCGCTCAATCCGGCCCCGACGATGCAGTAATCGTTTTTCACGGTCTATGCTCTTTCCAGTGACAAGGCCCCTAACCATTCCGTCAGTCGGTTTCACCGGGTGTATTAGGAGTTATCCTTCTGTCCAGATTTATTTGGCCACAGACGGTAAAGGGAGACAAGGGTTGACTTTTCAAAAGCCGACTTGGCTGGCGAAAAACGCCGCAGGCGTAGGCAGTTATTTCAGCCAATTACTTCTTGTCAATGGGCTGAAATATTCTTCCGTCTGCCTTGGTCGTCCTGCAAGGTCTAGCGAAGCGGGTGGCTAAAAAATATTGTAATCGTTCTTGCTAGGCGAAAAACGGTCTTGCGGGGACAAACGCTCACGGTTTCACCGGACAGGCTTGATGTCCCTGCAAAAAGTCAGCGGCAATTATGCGGCCAGCCCCCAGCGATGCCCCTGGTAGGTGTGCTGAAGGGGACGAACCGGAGCAGTTGAGCTGAAAAGGCGATAAAAAGGTGTCCTGAGAAAGTAATTTGACAGTAATTTGCTCTTTGACATGGCTTCCCGCGTCTT
>NZ_FXUJ01000028.1:0-43949 GCF_900182865.1 Desulfonatronum zhilinae | reverse complement strand
AAAAATTTCTTCAGCAAACATGGCAAGCCCTCCTGCGGAGAGGGCTACCTAAACAGATTGTGGTCAGTCAATTCCACATTAAACGTCGAAGAACCTTTTCTTTCTGTTAGATTCTCAATTTGCTGTTTTCTGACAAACCACCCAAAAAACCCGTTCATCAATCCCAAAATAGTCATTCTTGGCATGACCGAATGAAAAGTTTGAAAAAAGTGGCGAGAAAGTCGTCCTGATATCTTCCACGCTCTCAAATGCCTGCAAACGATAGCCAACTCTGTTTCCGTAAGGGTCGTGTTGAATTTTATACGATCCATCTTGCAACTTGCTGGCACCTTGAAAGATATACGATTTGTTGTCCGGCACACTGGCAACGAGGTATCCATTCACTTTGAGAACTCTCGCGTATTCCTTCAAGTTATCAATGAATAACTCATCACCATCGCAATAATAACATGAATGACATGCCAAAATATAATCAAAAGAATTTTCAGGGTACGGAATATTGGTGTTTCTGCCTACACAAAGTGACGCTCTGTGACCCAATGTCGTCAATCTATTATTGGCATGTTGAACAATGTCATCGGAAATCTCAACTCCGTGGACGTCAAGCCCTAGGTCACACAAAAAAACTGTATTTCTGCCATCACCAAAGCCTATGTCAAGGACTTTATCGTTTGGTTTTGGTCTATTGAATGACAAGCATGGATAATTTGCAAGAAATATCCTGACAACAAACTCCGTTGGATATACCTTGGAGGGGTTCTTATCCAAATAGTACTTGGAGTACTCCTTATGAATGCTTTGCTTCACAACTTATTAAAACCTATAAATTTTTTTTACGATCGTAAAAGGGCGTCTTTTGATTTCAGAGAACATTTTTGCCAAGTATATTCCGATGACGCCGATAAAAAAAATGGTGATTCCACCCAGGAGCCAGATAGAAGCAATGACCGATGGCCATCCAGCTAAAGGTTTTTGGAAAAAAGTCCATTGTAGCAAAATATAGATTATGTATAATAATGCAATAAAGATTATAAACAATCCAGAAAAAAATATCGCTTTCAGCGGAGTAATGCTGAAAGAAGTAACTGAATTTACAAATGTTCCAATCTTCAATAAATATGAATATGTTGTCGTACTGGATGCGTGCTTTTTAACAACGTGCTCTCGTTGATCGTACCCGGTCAAGTACCATAACCCACTGATGCAAATTTCACGCTCTTCATGCTGCAATAATGATTGAACATAATCGCGCTTCATCAGCCGCGCCGTCACTATATTGCGTGGATGATCAATGGATAAAAGCAGGTTGTACAGCTTGTAGGCGATTTGCCCGAAAACACGTTCCCATAAACAGCCCTTCCGTTCCCCCTGCACCCCATACACCACATCACACTTTTCCTCCTCCATCTGCCGCGCAAACGGTAGCAACCATTCCGGCTCTTCCTCCAGGTCGCTGTCAATCAAGAAGACCCGCTCCCCCTGGGCATGGGCCAGCCCAGTCATCATGGCCTTGTGGTGGCCGAAGTTGCGGGAGAGGTCCACAACCACGAGGTGCGGGTCGGTTTTGGTCAGGTTGACAGCAATATCCAGGCTATTATCAGGGGAGCCGTCATTGACCAGGACGATCTCGTAATCATCCCCCACCAGCTCGCGGGCCGCAGCGGTGGAGCGGCGGACGAATTCCCCGATGTAGGGGGCGGATTTGTAGAGGGTGGCGACGATGGAGAGTTTCATGGTCGGACCTTCTTCATGTAGTGTGAAGCCTCAGTGCCACAATTGAAAAGCAGGTCCAGGATGCTCACTTCATGAGTGAAGCCGTTCCAAAGCTGGGGATATTCAGGATATCCGGCGTAGTCAAACCAAGTCAGGACAATTCCATGATCCATGAAAACCTGATCCTGGATATACTCCTTGGCCGAGGGGCCGGAAATGTATTCGGTCCCGCCTGCTTGGACGCAAAGGTCAACCAGACGTTCTGTCCTGCCGTCCTTAAGCGTGTAGTCCCATGAATTGGAGATCCTTGTAGTGATGCCTAAAAATCCGCAAACAGCCTGGATAAAAGTGCGGTTCAAAATTGAGAGTAAACTGTAGGTACGGCCCAGATACAAGGGCTTGAATGTTTCGGCTACGATTTGGAAATGCGGTGCGCGGGCATAGTGTAGGCTCAGAGCCTTCCAGTGCTGGGCAGCCCAGTGGGCTCCGTCGATCTCTGTTCCCCGAATGGTTTGTTGATATCGGCCTTTGACTTTTACCGGAACGGTCAGCCACACTATACCCTGCGGGGTCTTAATTTTGTTCCGATTGCGCCAATCCCGGCGAGTATACTGCATATCGTCATAGATGATAAACTCGTCCACAGCGGCGATCAGGTCAAAATAGCCCTTCCAGGGGATGTAGTTGGACTGGAGGATGGCAATTTTTTTCATTCAATCGCCATTATAGTCTCTGAAGGTGAACGTACCAGAGGGTGCCATTTGGGGTATTGAGACCGGGTAGTGGTTTTACTATCCATGTCCTATTCCAAAGGGATGTCAGCGTAACCGCCTCCAACCAAGAGCAGCTTTTTCCGAAAAGATCCGCCTGTCATACCCGCCTATCCGTACTGGGGTGTGCTGAACGACGTTGAATATTCCGTGTGTACGATCCGTCTGTTCCCAAAAAAGTGCTTGAGAACACCCAGCCCGCAAACGATCCACAACGTCCTTGCCAGATAAAATTCACTTCTCTTCCTCAAACGCACTAAAATCAAACTTCCCGCTCCACACCCCAGGCGTGACCTCCTTCCATTCCAATCCCTCCACATTCGGTCTGCCACCTGCGGCAATGAAGCGATCCTTTGCTGTCATCCGCTCCAGCCAGGGGGCCAAAGTCCGGCCCTGCCCAAGCTGGATATTTCGATAAATTTCCAGATCTTCCTCCGGCATCCAGACAGGTTCGAAGCCAAGAATATATCTCCACTCCGCATGGGGATTATGGAAAAAGAGCCAGTAGAAAACGCCCATCTGCGTAGAATAGACAATACCTCCTGGATCGGGAAGCCATGGCCTATGCTCAACCTCTGCCAATACTGGCCATTCTTGTTTGGCTCTAGAGGTCCATCTCCCCCCTCGATCATTGGCCACTGCCATAAAGAAAACAAGGCTCACAGCCAACGCCAAGACCACTCTCCGCCAATCAAACTCTTCCCAATAGGTTTTGATCACAAGCTGGAGTTCCAAGGCGACCCAAAAGGCAAGAGCTGGCCAGCCCCAGTCCGTCCAAAATCGAGAAGCCACAAATCCCAAACTCCAGCCCAGCAAAGCAAGGTAGAAGACCGGGTTGTCAACGCATTCCCTGGACCACTGCCCCCGTACACCGCGCCAAAGCAACAACGCAGCCACAATAATCGCCGCATTCGGCTCGCCTGTGAAGGACCAGAATTCCGTGACAAGCTGTTGCTGCATATCCGCCGCGCTCATGGCTTTCACGGCGTGATAGACCATCTGGTACAGGAATATAAAGGGCTTGCCCGTGAACAAGGCCCCAAGCAGAACACCGACAAAAGTGGCCGCCGACATCAGCCCAAGCACCCGCCATTCCCGTGCCAAAAACAGAGCAAACAAAGGGAGAGCGAAAAGATACCATGCTCCGTGTATCCATGTGGCCAAAGCCGTGACAACTGTGAAGACGGCTACCTCAAGGTAGGGTTTGTCATTTTCCTTGATCTGTTTCCAGAGAAAACAGAAAATCAGGACCAGGAACATGCTAAAAATATAAGGCCTACCGTAGAATAGGCGAAAGACCGGCCCCCAGGAAAAAACAGCGAAGATCAGCAGGGTGATGACCCAGGCTTCGGGGCGCTTGAGGAGGAGAATAGGTGTGCCGGCGAAGAGGATAAAGAGAAGGCAAACAGAGATAATCAACAACGATTCACTGTCGTGCCCAACCAAATTAGAAAATAACTCCAGGATGAAATGCCACCCAGGATGACTGTCCATGCTGAATTGATTTTTTACAATAAGTAGGTCTTGCCAATTCTTTCCTGAAATTACTATGGCAACATGACGTAATGCATCATCACTAGGAAAAAAATCATGAACATAAACAATATACAGGCTAACCAATGTAACAACTGATAATGATACTCCAAGCACAATAGATTCTATTATGCCTTGAAAATTTGACTGATTTAAATTTGACTGATTTATACTAAACAAAATTACACCAAAAGCTAATTAATCAAATACATAATAAAATATATATAAAAATATATAAAATAAAAAATATTAATAGCCAACAAAAAAAAGCCCTACCTTAAAATTTGGTAGGGCTTGCTACTTCAATAATTAAACAAAAATATATTATCGAATATTTAAAAAATTAATCTGGGCAAGCGCCATTAACAGCAGCTGCACAACATTTAACAATACCAGGCGATGTCAGCTCGCAAAACATACTAACATTACTAACGGAAAATGTTCTATTTGCGGGCTCAATAGCTCCATTAACTGAATCGAACGTGACATTAAATGTATTATCCGAAACAACGCAAGGTCTTGCCCAAATGTCAGTAGCGTGAGCAATATTAAGGTTAGTGAGCTCATGTGATAACGCTCCAGCAGCATAAGCTGCTGCAACCTCCGACACACATTGCTTGATTGAAGCAGTTGCGGCTGATCTTGCCGCATTCGCCTTATACTTCCCAAACTGCGGAATCGCAATCGCCGCCAGAATCCCGATGATCGCCACGACGATCAACAATTCGATCAACGTAAAGCCTTTCTCACCTTTTCTTGGCATTTCCATGATGTTCTCCTTCGGATTTTAGGGTGGATGTTTGCCCGATTTTCGTTCCAACGGTTGCCTGAACGACGCCACAACGGATCACCAGCACTGAATGACTGTCCTGTTTTGGCGCGGGCATTTCTTGAGGGCTGGGGGATGAGACCTGAAACCTGAGGTTTCTGCTCCGCATTTGCTCAACCCAGTCGGGCTTGGCCAGAAAAATTATCCGGCGTCTACCCATTTTTGTCCGGCAACCCTGCCGCCCTATCCCGCCCGCTTAGTGGTCATGGCGGGCAAAACGTAGGCCGTCGGCTTTGCGTCCCATCCTTTCGGATGGTTTGCCCTGAGCGGACTTTGTCATTCAGTTATTTTCATCAATACGTCTCTGGAAAATAGAATGTCAAGGGGGGAAGACGAGAAATAATGGTTGATGCGGCAAGCAGTTGGGGGCGTGACTCTCTCACTTGACGAGACAAGACCAGTTCCTTACTTCCTGGTAAGGAAAGCAACAATGGAGAATGCCATGCAAGCAACGTTGACGAGCAAAGGGCAACTCACGCTGCCCAAGGCCTTGCGGGAAAAGCTCAGCCTCTCGGCCGGTGATCGCCTGGAATTCATTTTTGATGAAGAACAGGGAGTGCGGCTGGTGGCCAGGCACGGTTCCGTGCGCCGCTTAAGAGGCATGCTCCCCAGGCCCGAGCGACCGGTATCCCTTGAGGCCATGGACAAGGCCATTCTGGAAGGGGCGGGAAGTTCATGATCGGCCTGGACACCAATATTTTGGTCCGGTATTTGACCCAGGACGATCCCGACCAGTCCGCACGGGCCAATCAACTGATTGAAGGTCGCTGCACCAAGGACGAGCCGGGGCTGGTGTCGGTTGTCGTACTGTGCGAGCTGGTATGGGTGCTGCGTGGGGCATATGGATACGACAAGCGTTTGGTGGTGGAGGTTCTTGACGCGATCCTTGCCGCCAGCGAGCTGAAGGTCGAAAACGAACAGGTCGTGAGGTCCGCCCTGGCTCATTTTCGCAGGGGAAGCGCTGATTTCGCGGACTACGTCATCACGTTCGGCCATCGCGACGCTGGGTGCGAGGCGACCTACAGCTTTGATCAAAAACTGGCAAAGAATACGTTTGTCCGGATGCCCTGATCGTGAGCTTGAGCATCCAGGTCAAAACAATCCAACTGCTGCCCCTCCCCTTGCTCCCCCCTGTCCGCTGCCGTATCCTGGCAGGCTTGAGCGCATGGATTATCCTGACTTCCGGCCATGGGCCGCAAACTCCGCCCGGCTGGTCATCCGCCCGCGGCTGGAGGGCGCCGGGATTGGCTGAACGGGAGAGATCCGAACAACCTAACCATCAGGAACCTGAATGATCACCAACACGAATCTGACCAAGGTCGGCATCTTTTACGACGGCAATTTCTTCTTTCACGTCAGCAACTATTACCTCTACGACCACTCCCGCAAATCCCGGATCAGCATCAACGGAATCCACCAGTTCATCATCCACGAAGTCGCGGCCCGCGAGGAACGGCCGGTCAAGAACTGCAAGATCGTGGACATGCATTATTTCCGGGGTCGGCTGACGGCCTACGACGCCCAGGCCCGCGACTTGCTGCTCAAGGAGCGGATATTCGACGACATCCTGATGAAGGAAGGGGTGATCACGCATTATCTGCCCATGTCTCCGGAGGGGGAAAAGGGCATCGACGTCTGGCTGGCGTTGGAGGCCTTTGAGTTGGCCATTTTCAAGAAGTACGACGTCATCGTGCTCATCGCCTCGGACGGGGACTACCTGCCCCTGACCAGAAAGCTGAACACCATCGGCGCGCGGGTCATGGTCCTGGGGTGCGACTTCGAATACGTGGATCAGTACGGAAACCACCGGGTTACCAAGACCTCCCAGGCCCTGCTGGATAATGCCACCTATCCGATCCTGATCAACGAAGTCATCGACGACCCCGGGCGCCACGACGACCAGATCGTGCGGGATTTGTTCGTCAAGGAGAAATACCGACCCGTGGACGCGGCCAAGGCGAAACCCGGCGAGGACCAATCCGGAACCGTGGTCTCCATCCAGGGCGGATACGGATTCATCCGCCCGGACATGGGCGAGGAAGACCTTTTCTTTCACTACGGCGATCTGGTGGACATGGACATCAACCGACTGACCGTGGGCGACAGGGTTTCCTTTCAGGAGAGCGTCAACAAGAAAGGTCCGTGCGCTGTGCGGGTCGTGCTGCAGAGCGGCGCTTGAGTCGGCCCGGCCTCACTCCCCAATAATTTTCACCAGCACCCGTTTGCGGCGATTGCCGTCGAATTCCCCGTAGAAGATCCGCTCCCAGGTACCGAAGTCCAGACGGCCCTTGGTCACGGCCACCACCACTTCCCGCCCCATGATCTGGCGTTTGAGGTGGGCGTCGCCGTTGTCCTCGCCGGTGCGGTTGTGGCGGTACTGGCTGACCGGGGCGTGGGGGGCCAGGCGTTCCAGCCAGTCGTCATAGTCCTGATGCAGTCCGGATTCGTCGTCGTTGATGAACACGCTGGCCGTGATGTGCATGGCGTTGCACAGCAGCAATCCTTCCTGGATGCCGCTTTCCCGCAGACACTGCTCCACCTGGGGCGTGATGTTGATGAACGCCCGGCGACCGGCAACGTCAAACCACAGTTCCTTGCGATAGCTTTTCATTGTTCGCTCCTTTATCGGCTTATCCATTGCAAACCAGTCAACCATACCGAGCTTGCTTAACAAATTGAACCGCTCGCTGTGCTCAAGGCGCAAAGGACGCCAAGGAAAACTTTTTTGAAAGCAGAGAAGAGCTGCTTCCAAAAAGGCTTTGACAACCCGGAGAGATCGCCGGCAGGCGCGAAGCCTTTTGGCTCCTGAATTTTTCCAGCAGGAGCCAAAAATCTTTCTTCTTGGCGCCCTTCGTGTCCTAAGCGAAGCGGGCGGTTCACCTGCTCATGGTTTCATGTCACCCGACGGATGCCTTTTCAGACTCCGGCAACTCGCAACGCTCCGCCCCGCCCAGGGGGTCGTCCGCGCCCATTGCCGAGCCGGGGGTTTCCATGCGGATGAAGAAGGCCAGCAGGGACGGAATCACGAAGATCGTGAACACCGTGGACAGGGCCAGCCCGCCCAGGACCACGCTGCCCAGGCCGCGATACAGCTCGGACCCCGGACCAGGGGCCACCACCAGGGGCAGCATGCCGAAGATGCTGGTGGTGGTGCTCATGTAGATCGGCCGCAGGCGGACCCTGGTGGCCTCCAATACGCCTTCCAGGTGCTCCATGCCGTGCTGACGGACGTTGATCAGCGACTGATTGACCAGCAAAATGGCGTTGTTCACCACCACGCCCACCAGAATCACAAAGCCCAGCATGGTCAGGATATCCAGGGGCTGGGGGGCGATGAGCACGTTGACCAGCTTCAGCCCCACGAACCCGCCGGCTGTGGCCAGGGGCACGGTGAACAGGATGATCAGCGGATAGACGAAGTTGCCGAACAGGGCGGACATCAGCAGATAGATGATGATCACGGCCAGGATGAAGTTCCATTGGAGGGCCAGCCGGGTCTCGGTCAGCTTGTCCGCCACCCCGCTCATCTCCACCCGTGAGTTGCCCAGCAGCCCCTGGGCCTCCAGAGCCGGAACGACCTGATTTTGAACGGTTTCCATGGCCTCCTGCAGGGTCACGTCTTCCGGAGGCGTGAGCTGCAACGTCACGGTCCGCTGGCGTTCCAAGTGCCGGATCTGGGTGATTCCGGTGGTCCGTTCCATGGCGGCCAGGGAAGAGACCGGCAACGAAATACCCTGGGGCGTGGCCACCAGGGCGTGATGCAGCACCTCGGGGGTTTCCATGGCCTGGACGGATGAACGCAGGACCAGGTCGATGGTTTTCTGCCCCTCCTCCTTGAAATCGCCGATCTTGCGGCCGTGGGTCAGCACGTCCAGGGCCAGTCCCAAATCCGTCGCGCTCAGCCCGGCGGCTCGGAGCCGGTCCCGATCCGGAATGAAGCGGATCTCCGGATAGGTCAGTTCCAGGGAGGGAATCGGCCGGACCTGCGCCCCCGGGTAGATCCCGCGCAGCATCCCGAACATGGTCCCGCCCACGGCCACCAGTTCCTCCAGGTTCGGGCCGACGATATCGATGTCGATGGTTCGCCCCCGGCCCAGCCGGGTCTGAAATATCCCGGCCTGCAAACTGACCCCGAGCATTCCGGGGATGGACCCGATCACGTTGCGAAACAGCGGAATCAATTCACCGGCCCGCTGCTCATGGGTGCTCACGGCCCCGAAAAACATGAACGACTCCGCACCCACGTAGAACAGATGGAGGATACCGGGAAATCCGTCCACGTCCTGGTCGTAATGGGGCTCCAGACGCTCGTGGATCTGTTCGCCGATGGCGACCCGCTCCGGATAGGACAGACCGGGGGGCGGGATCAGGATGTTCAGAACCAGATTACGGTTGCCCTCGGGCAGATAGTCCATCTTCGGAAAAAACAGCCAGGCGATAAGCACCGCCGCGGCGGTCAAGCCGCTGACGGTCAGAATCCGGGTGAACCAGTTGCGTACGGCCTGGCGCACGAAGAACATGATCATGTTGACCAAAAAGCCGCCCAGCCTGGGTAATGGACCCAGGTCCCGGGGCTTGACCGAACTGACCACCCGAAAAAGTTGGCAGGTGATGGACGGGATGACCATCACCGAAACCACCAGACTCAAGCTGATGGCGCAGGTCACGGCAATGGCGATATCCTTGAAAAGCTGACCGGCCTCCTCCTGAATGAAGACCACCGGCAGAAACACGGCCACCGTGGTCAACGCCGAAGCCAGGATCGCGCCCCAGACCTCCCGGGTGCCGTCCAGGGCCGCCTGACAGGTGGGTTTGCGCATCTTCAGGTGGCGGTCGATGTTTTCCAGGACCACGATGGTGCTGTCCACCAACATGCCCACGGCAAAGGAAATCCCGGCCAGACTGACCACGTTCAGGTTCCGGCCGAAGGCGCTCATGAAAATGAACGTGCCGATAATGCTGATGGGAATGGCCCCGGCGGCGATGCCGGTGGTGGAAATCCGGCGCAGAAAGATGAACAGCACGATCATGGCCAGCAGGCCGCCGATCAGGATGTTCTGCTGAACCAGGGAGATGGCTCCCTGGATATAGTCGCGCTGATCGGACAGCCAGAGCAGGACCAGCCCCTGGGGTTCCAGGACGGTTTGATTCAGGTGCCGGACCACCGCCTCCACCGCGTCGGTCAGTTCCAGGACGTTGGTCCCGGGCTCGGCCTGAATGCCCACGGTGATGCCCTTTTCACCCCGATGCAGCATGGCCGCGGACGCCTTTTCGTACCCGAACTCCGCATGCCCCACATCCCGCAAGAACACCCGCTCCTGCCCGGAGGAACGGACCGGAAGCGCCTCGATCTCCTCCGGACTCTGGAACTCGGCCACAGTCCGAATACGGTAGTCCCGTCGGCCCACGTCGATGCTCCCTGCGGCCACGTTGACGTTCTCGGCCTGCAAAGCCCGGATGACCTCGTTCAGGGTCATGCCGTAGGCGGCCAGCCGTTCCGGCAGGACCACCACGTGCATTTCCCGCTCCGTGCCGCCGAAAACGAACAGGTCCGCCACCCCCTCGACCCGCTCCAGGTCCTGGCGGACCTCGTTTTCAAAAAATGTCCGATAGGTGTCGATGTCCTTGGGGTTGTCCGGCAAGGTCCGCAACGAGGTGAAGATGATCGGCGAGGAAGCCGCGCCCGTGGCCGTGATCACGGGCCGGTCCGCGCCCTGGGGATAGGAGCGGACCTCGTTGAGCTTGTTGGAGACCCGCAGCAGGGCGTCGTCCACGTTGGTGCCCAGGGAGAAGCGCAGATTGATCCGCCCGAAAGAGCTGAAGCTCTCGCTTTCCATCTCCACCAGGCCGGGGATGCCCTTGAGGACGTTTTCCTGCTCCTCGATAATATCCCGCTCGATCTCATACGGCGTGGCCCCGCTCCACACGGTCTGCACGGAAATCTCCGGCTCGATCACCGTGGGCGTGAGTTGGTAGGGCATGCCGAGCAGGGAAATCAGACCAAAAATCACGACGAAAATCACGCCCACCAGGATGGTGACCGGATTGCGGATGGCGAAGCTAATGGGATTCATGGGGGTTCAGGGGTTCAGGGGTTCAGGGGTTCAGGGGTTCAGGGGTTCAGGGTTCAGCGGTTGATGAGGTTCACGGTTCAGGGGGCAATTGCGAGGTTCACATTTCATCATTCACTCCTCACCCTTCACTCCACAACCCGCACCGGCTGTCCGTCTCGCAGGCGCTCCTGGCCTTTGACCACCACCTGGTCACCGGGGGCGACGTCCTGGGCTTCTATCCCGGCCGTGTCCCGGGCAAAGCCGAGCACGGTCACCGGGACCATTTTGGCCTGCCCCTCCCGGACCAGAAAAATCACCTGGCCCATGGGGCTGGGAACAACAGCGTCCCGGGGGACCGTCAATCCCTCGTGACGCCGGCCGGTGGGCAGGTACATCCGCACCTCCATGCCTTCCAGAAGGCCGTGCTCGTTGGGCAGCCGAACCTTGACCGGAAACGTCCGCGAGCCCACGTCGCCCCGGGGCACCACGGCCTGAACCCGCCCCTCCAACTCCCGGCCCGCGGCGCTTCCCCGCACGACCTGGCCCAGCTCCAGCCCGAGAGCCACGTCCACGGGCACATTGACCAGGATGTCCACCACATCGTAACGCGCCAGTTCCGCCACGGGAGAGCCCGACGACAGCCATTCCCCGAGATTGCTCATCCGGGCCAGGACCACTCCGTCAAACGGGGCCAGGATGACCAGCATGCGCAGCTCCTCCTGTATCCGGGAAATGTCCGCTGCCAGGGACTCGGCTCGTCGCTCCAATGCGCTGGCGAGAAACTTGACCTTTTCATACTCCTGTTCAGCGACGGTGTTTTGCTCATACAGCCGTTGCATCCGATCCAGTTCCCGCGAGACGCGGGACAGTTCGGCCAGGACTTCTTCCCGCTGGGCTCTACGGGACAAGAGGTCCTTGGACTTGAGTACCCCGTCCATGGTCACCAGCTTGTCGCTGCGGCGAACCCGGTCCCCCTGTTCGAAATGGACCTCAAGCACCCGTCCGCTGACTTCCGAGGCCACCAGGGAGGTTTCCTGAAAATAGACCGTGCCCACGAACTCCCGTTCCTCGACCATTTCCCCGGACGCGACCGGCGCCGCGACCACCACGGCCGGCGGGGGGCCTCCCTGCTGCCCGGGCGGCTGGGCCGACACGATTCCCGCGCTCCAAAACCAGAACATCGCGGCCAGGATGCAAACCAACAAACGTCCGTGCATATCGTCTCCGTATCCTTGTTGTTGATGGTTGACGGCTGAAGATTCTTACCCGGATCGTTTACAAAAGAAAACCGCGTAAGCCGTGAAGCCACGGGATTGGAATTGACTTTCCGCAGTCTCGCTGTATGTTCGCGTCCGTGACCACAACCTGTCCCGCCACGCAAGGATTATCATGCTCCCGCCCATCCAAGACATCAGGACCCGACTCCGTTGCCGGAAGTGCGGCGATCGCTTGCACGCCCGGCGCGGCTGACGGGCCGTCGCCCTGCGCTGCGGGTCCTGCGGCGCCGCCTTTGCCTTGCACGAATACGGAACCACCCTGGACGACCTGATGGAAGAATTTTTGGCCGACACTCCCTGCAACCGAATATAGCAATACGTTTTACGTTTTCCTCACCCGCATGCCCCCACAAATCATTCCCCGCGACGAACACCCCATCTCCCGCAAAAACATCCATCCCGACGCCCTGAGGGTCATGTACCAACTCGGGCGCAAGGGATTCACGGCCTACCTGGTGGGCGGCGGCGTGCGCGACCTGATCCTCGGGCGCGAGCCCAAGGACTTCGACGTGGGCACCAACGCCACGCCCAATCAGATCAAGAAGGCCTTCCGAAACTGTTTCATCATCGGCCGCCGGTTCCGGCTGGCGCATATCCATTTCGGCGACCAGATCATCGAAACCTCCACCTTTCGGCGCTGCCCCGAGCCGGATGCCGACGGGAACGGGGATTTGTACGTCTTTCGGGACAATTGCTACGGCTCTCCGGAAGAGGACGCCCTGCGCCGGGACTTCACCATCAACGCCCTGTTCTACGAGGTGAAGCGATTCTCCGTCATCGACCATGTCGGGGGATTGAGCGACATCCGCGACCGATTGATCCGCTGCATCGGAGATCCGAACATTCGTTTCCGGGAGGACCCGGTGCGCATGATCCGGGCCGTGCGTTTCGCCTCCCGCCTGGGCTTCCGGATCGAACCCGCCACCTTCAACGCCATTCTCCGCCATCACCAGGAAATCCTCAAGGCCGCCCCGCCCCGGGTTTTCGAAGAACTGATCAAACTCTTTGCCTACGGCTCCGGGGAACAAGCCGTTCGCCTGCTCTACAAAACCGGCCTGCTCGGGGATCTACTCCCGGAAATCGCGCAGTATCTGGACCAGGACCGCGCACAAAACCGGGAATCCGTCCTGTGGTCCTGGCTGGGCCGCCTGGACGACCGGATCAGAGACAGGGGCGGCCTGAATCCGGTCCTGATTTTCGCGACCCTGTTTTTCGCCCCCATGAGCCGACTCCTCAGTGAACAAGCGGCCCGGGACGAGGAGCAAGAACGGCTTGCGCTCCACCTCCGGCTGACCGAACTGCTCACGCCCATCTGCATCCGGATCAGCATGCCCAAGTTGATGACCATGCGGATGATCCAGGTCATGGCCAACCAGTCCCGCTTCGTCCCGGACAAACGCAAGCGCTTCTCCAAGCGCGGCTTCGTGGCCCAGGAGACCTTCCCCGAGACCCTGGCATTGTATGAAATCGGTCTGCGCGTGGCCGGCGAGGATCCGGAGCGCCTCGAACCCTGGAACGCCCTGCGCATGGAAATCGAAGCGCAACGTCCGGACTTCAAAATCAATAAAAAGACCGCCGATAAAAAGCCCGAAAGGACAAGACGCCGTCAGGTGAAGGCAAGCGCCGAAAAACCGAACGAGAAGACGACGGCGATACCGGACGGACCGGCAACCGAAACAGCGGGAGAAAACGTCGAGATCAAGCGTTCCCGCCCACCGCGCAAGCGTTCCCGCCGCCGCAAGCCGTCGTCCGCGCCTCGAACCTGACGCGCCCGTTCTCCATGACGACTCGCAAATTCCTCATCGCCGGCGGCAACGCCACCGCTTTGGTTCAGGACTGCCCGACCTCCCTTCGGGCCTCCCTGGCCGCGGACCTGCTTTGCGACGTGGAGCAGGTCGGCTTCGTGGACGAACAGGCCCGTCCGCCGCGCCTGGAGATGATGGGCGGGGAATTCTGCATCAATGCCACCCTGGCTTTCGCCTCCACCCTGGGGCCGAAAGGAACCGTCCGAGTCAGCGGCCTGGATCGTCCGGCGGACTTCGTCAACATGCCCCACGCCACCCGTGCGACCATCCCCCTGCGCTGGTCCATGTCCGAAAACATCGTCCTCCTGGAAGGCATCGGCTTCATTCTCACCCCAAAACCGGACGGACATGCCTCGAGCAGCCCCACGGGCCACGCCCGAACCAAACGCGAACTGGCCGATCTGTGCAACCGCTTCGACCTCCCGGCCTTCGGCGCGATCCATTTCTCCGGCAATGCCATCACGCCGTACGTTTACGTCGCGACCGTGGACTCCTTTGTCCCGGAAACAGCCTGCGGATCAGGAAGCGTGGCCTTCAGCCTGTTCACCGGCCAAGACCGGGTCCGTCAACCCACCGGACAATTCATCACGGTTCGTCGGGCTGCTGTAAAGGAACGTGAGGAAGAGGGCGTGGACCTCTTTGAAATCGAAGCCCGCGTTGAGCAGTCCGCGCTTTCGCCCAATTTCACGGAGCAGATTTGATCTTTATCCTCACCCGCTCTCTGAATCGATATCGAAGTCGTGATCGAAATCGAAATCAAACGTCATGACCAAGAAAACGATTTAATTACTTGGAAATGAACAGTATTTTCGATATCGATTTCGATCACGATTTCGATTTCGTATTTCCCTGCCCAATGCAAGCCTACCTGTTGCCCTTTGCCAAGGCTCCGACTAGTATGCCATCATCCTGTTCAGGAACAGTTTTTCAGTCAACCGCCTCATCCTCATCCTCTTCCCCGGCTTTCACGCCTCCATTGAAAGCATCCCCAACCATGCCAGGACTCCAAAAACCCTGCCCCCACTGCGCCAAACCGCTGACCATCTATACCAACCCAGTACCCACCGTGGACATTCTGATCACCATTCCCGACCGGGGAATCGTCCTCATTGAACGTCGCAACCCTCCTCCGGGCTGGGCCATTCCCGGCGGGTTCATCGATTACGGCGAGTCCGCGGAACAGGCCGCTGTGCGCGAGGCCCTGGAGGAAACCGGGCTGGAAGTGGAGCTGACCGGACTTTTCGGCGTCTATTCCGCCCCGGACCGCGACCCGCGCCAGCACACCATCAGCACGATCTTCACGGCCCAGGCCAAGAATCCGGACCAACTCCGGGCCGGAGACGACGCCGGGGCCGTGCGCGTCTTTCCCCTGACCGCCCTGCCCGACCAACTGGCCTTTGACCACGGAAGCATCCTCCAAGAACTTCGTCGCCGTCACGAGGCCCTGAACCCTCCGGTGTCCGTCTCGTAGTTCGCTCCATCGACGCAAAACCTAAAGGAATCAGCATGGACAGCCATCCTCAGATCCTGTTCGTGGCCTCAGAAATGTACCCGTTTTCCAAAACCGGGGGGCTCGCGGACGTCATGGGCGCCCTGCCCCTGGCCTTGTCCCGGCTCGGGGTAAGCGTGGGGGTGATCACTCCGTTCTACGGGCGCCTGGCCAGCAGCGAATTTCCCTTACGCCTGATCTACGAAGACTGCCCGGTGGGCTACCCCTGGCCGGACACCACGGCGGACATTTTCCTGGCCGATTATCACGGTCTGCCCGTCTACTTCATCTCCCGGGGCGAATACTTTGATCGCCGCTTTCTGTACTGCACCCACAAGGGCGATTATTTCGACAACTGCGAGCGATTCATCTTTTTCTGCCGGGCGACCATGGAATGGGCCAGACGGTTGTCCAACCCCCCAGAAATCATCCATGCCCACGACTGGCACGCGGCCCTGGTTCCGGCCTATCTGCATTTTTTGCGCAAGGTGGACACCTTCTGGAAAAAGACCAAGTCCGTGGTGACCATCCACAATCTGGCCTTTCAGGGCCGGTTCGCCTACCGCCTGTTCCTGGAATCCGGGCTGCCCTCGGCGGCCTGGAACAGCTCCGGGGCGGAATTCTTCGGAGACTTCAATCTGCTCAAGTCCGGCATCTCCTACGCGGACCTGGTCACCACGGTCAGCCCGACCTATGCCAAGGAAATCCTGACCCCGGAATTCGGCTGCGGCCTGGAAGGCATTCTCAACCACCGGGCCGCGGACTTGCGGGGAATTCTCAACGGCGCGGACTACGCCGTCTGGGATCCCAGGCAGGATCGCTACCTGCCCAGCACCTATTCGCCGGAGACATTGCGGGGCAAACTGCGCTGCAAGGAGAGCCTGTTTCACGAACTCTGCCTGGACCCCGAGCTGCTGTCCCGCCCCCTGCTCGGGTTCGTCGGCCGCCTCCGGGAGCAAAAGGGCATCGACATGCTCCTGGAAATTCTGCCTGAACTGATGCGCAAGGACGTCTGCGTGGTGGTCCTGGGCGAAGGCAATCTCCAGTTTGAAGCCCAGATCCAGGACATGATGGAAACCTACCCGGGACGGCTCGTGGCCCGCATCGGCTACACCGAAGACCTGGCCCACCGCATCCAGGCCGGGGTGGATCTCTTCCTGATGCCTTCGCGCTACGAACCCTGCGGCCTGACCCAGATGTACAGCCTGCGTTACGGCAGCCTGCCCGTGGCCTCGGCCCTGGGCGGACTCCTGGACACCATCACCGGCTACCCCGATCCCGAATCCACGGGATTCATCTTCACCCCGCCCGACGCCCGGACCTTTCTGCAAAGCATTGAGCTGGCCCTGGACGTCTGGGAACGCCCGGCGGAGTGGAAGGCCATGCGGGTCAGGGCCATGCGCAAGGACTATTCCTGGTCCAGCGCGGCGCAGCAGTATATCCAAGCCTACACGGACATCGGGGCGGACCTGTCCCCGGCCTGACCGCCGTTTTGGACGTCCGCCCTTCACCCCTCACAAACGAGGTTCTCCCATGAAAATGACGGAAATTCGAGCCATGGCCAAATCACGCGGGTTAAAACTTGGCGTCGGCACCACGAAAATTCAAGCCGTCCGAATGATCCAACTGGACGAAGGCAACTTCGACTGCTTCGCCCGGGCCGAAGCCGGCTATTGCGACCAGGACGGCTGCATCTTTCGCGAGGATTGCCTTACCCTGGCTCCGAAGCAGAATAACGGGTAAGCCGTGCCCCCCTCTTCCGTTCAGGGCCGAGGCTTGGGCCAAACCCTGGGCCAAACCCTGGGCCTGACCCTGGGCCAAACCCTGGGCCTGACCCTGGGCGACCCCAACGGGCTGGGCCCGGAACTGGTCTGTCGCGTTTTCCAACACGGCCTCCCCGAGTCGCTCGCCGGGACCTCCGTGCTGATCATCGGCCCGGAACAGGCCTTGGCGCACCACCAGCAGGCGTCAGGGAGTTCTGTGTTCTGGCATCGGCTGTCCAATTTGGACCGATTATCGGAACAGGTAAAGGTTCAGCCGTCAAGCGTCCATCTCTATACGCCTCCAGACCTCGACTCCTTCCAGATGCAGCCGGGAGCGGCCACAACAGCAGGCGGCCAGGCAGCGGGACTGGCATTGGAAACCGCCTGTTCCCTGCTGCAATCCGGCCATGTCCAGGCCTTGACCACCTGCCCGCTGAACAAGGCCACGCTCCAGCGGGCAGGATTCAATTTCGCCGGGCACACCGAGTTTCTGGCCGCCAAGGCCGGGTTGACCCCGGACGACGTCTGCATGCACTTTGCGGGGCCTCGGATGCGAGTCAGCCTGGTCACCACCCACCCCCCGCTGCGTGCGGTCCCCGGCTTGATCACCGTCGAGCGGATTCTGCGCAAGCTGGAGCTGACCAGAGCCGCGATGCACGCCCAGGGTCTGCCTGGCCCCGTCGCGGTTTGCGGCCTGAACCCGCATGCCGGGGAGGATGGACGGATCGGCGACGAGGACGGACGGATCATCGCCCCGGCCGTGAGCCAGGCTAGGGCCAGAGGCTGGAACGTGGTCGGCCCGCTGGCCGCGGACACGGTTTTCCACCGGGCCGCGCAAGGCGACTTCTCCGCGGTTTTGGCCATGTACCACGACCAGGGCCTGACGGCCTTCAAGCTGCTGCACTTTCACGACGGCGTCCAAGTCACCCTCGGCCTGCCCTACGTCCGCACCAGCCCGGACCACGGCACCGGATACGACCTGGTCGGCCAGGGCAAGGCCTCGGCCCAAAGCCTGCGTAACGCTCTCAACATGGCCGTCGCCCTGACAGTCCGCTGAAAAACTCCCAATTGCCGCGTCGCAGTAAAAAGTTCAAACTCTCACGTATCAACACATACGCTTCGACCTTGCGCTTTTCTTGCTCCTTGCACTTGGTTTTTTTGAACGGCCTGTCGACAAACACTTTTTCATCACTTAAGGTATCTACTCAGCACATTTTGTATCCGCCCTTGCTCCGACAATCGGAGTCGGGGTCGCTATCGGAATCGGAATCGGAACAGGGAAATTTGAACGCTTCCCAGCGTTTTCGATCCCGATTCCGATTCCGATTCCGATTCCGACCCCGACAACAGCATTGCTTTGTGCTGAGTAGTTACCACTTAAGTAACGAAACCTTCATCCCAGGACCCTCATCATGCCTGACATTTCCCCCGAAACCCCGCCCTACGCCCAGGTCGCCCCGCGGTTGCGCGGTCTGCGCGAGGCCCTGGACCTCAGCGTCGAGGAAATGGCCGCCCGGATCGAATCCACCCCGGACAAGGTGGCCCTGTACGAATCCGGAACCGTGGAAATCCCGGTCAGCCATCTTTTCAACACCGCCAAAAACTGCGGCGTGGACCTGACCGTGCTGCTCTCCGGCGGCGAGGCCCACCTGCACAACCACGCCCTGGTCCGCAAGGGCAAGGGCATGAGCGTGGACCGTCGCGAGGACTACGCCTACAAAAGCCTGGCCTACAGCTTCACCGGCCGCCGGATGGAGCCGTTTCTGGTCACCGTGCCGCCGAAAAGCGAGCAGGAACCGACCTTCACCGAACATGCCGGACAGGAATTCATCTACATGCTCTCCGGCCGCCTGGAACTGCGCCTGGGAGACCAGATCCTGATCCTCGAACCCGGAGACAGCCTCTACTTCACCTCCCGAACGCCTCACGCCCTGCGGGGCCTGGACCAATCCGAGGCCACTTTTCTGGATGTAATCATTTAGTTTTCAGTAACTACTCGGCGGAAAATAATGCCGTTGCCGGAGTCGGTATCGGTATCGGGATCGGGATCGAAAACGCTGGGAACCGTTCGTAATTCTTCCTGTTCCGATTCCGATTCCGATTCCGATTCCGACCCCGATTGCTGGAGCAGGAGCGGACACAATTGTGCTGAGTAGATGCCACTGTTTATTTGTCAAAATAATCATCAACCCAATGCGGACAATCATGCACCCGACCTACCATTCCCACGAAGACTTTCTGACCAACTTCCGGCTGGAGATACCGGAGAACTACAATTTCGCCTTCGACTTTCTGGACGTGCACGCCGAACGGGAGCCGGGCCGTCCGGCCATGATCCATGTGGACGACGCCGGGAACCGCCGGGACTTCTCCCTGGGCTTTTTCCGGACCGAATCCAGCAAGCTGGCCAATGCCCTGCAACAGCTCGGCCTGAAAAAAGGCGATCGGGTGATGCTCATCCTGCATCGCCGGGTGGAATTCTGGGTGGCCATGCTGGCCCTGCACAAGCTGGGCGCGGTGGCCGTGCCTTCCCCGGCCCTGCTGACCACCAAGGACATCGTCTACCGGGTCAATTTCGCCCGGATCAAGGCCGTGATCACGGACGCCGGAGTCGCGTCCGTGGTTCAGGCCGCCCTGCCGGACTGCCCCGGCCTGCGCACCCTGATCCAGGTCGGCGGGAGCGCCCTGAAGCCAGGTTGGGCCGACTACGCCGCGATCATGGCCCGGGCATCCGACGTTTTTCCCCGGCCCGAGGATCCGGCTGAAAACGCCGGAGGCCGGGACAGCCTGCTGATCTTTTTTTCCTCCGGGACCACCGGACCGCCGAAGATGGTCGAGCACCTGCACACCTACCCCCTGGGGCATTACGTCACCGGCGTGCACTGGCACGATCTGCGCCCCGGGGACATCCACCTGACCTTGGCCGACACCGGCTGGGGCAAGGCGGTCTGGGGCAAATTCTACGGCCAGTGGATGGCCCAAGCCGTGGTCTTTGTCCACGATTTCCGGGGCAAGTTCGACCCGGTTAGGCTGCTCGAACTACTGGCCGAGCACAAGGTGACCTCGTTCTGCGGGCCGCCCACGGTCTACCGCTTCCTGATCCGCCAGGACTTCTCGGGCCTGGACCTCTCCAGCCTGCGCCACTGCACCACTGCCGGAGAGCTGCTCAACGAAGGGGTCTTTCACGCCTGGAAGGAAGCCACCGGACTGCCCATTTACGAGGGCTACGGCCAGACCGAAACCACCCTGCAAGTGGCCACCTTTCCGTTCATGACCCCCAAACCCGGCTCCATCGGCAAACCCTGCCCAGGCTGGGACGTGGTCCTGCTCAACGACGACGACCAGCCCTGCGCCCCGGGCGAGGAGGGCGAGATCTGCATCCGCCTGGATGGCGCTGAGCCCCCAAAAGGTCCCCTGGGCCTCTTCGCCGGATACCTGGACGAACCGGACAAGACGGCCCAGGCCCGCAAGGGCGGGTTCTATCATACTGGAGACAAGGCCTGGATGGACGAGGAAGGCTACCTGTGGTTCCTGGGCCGGGTGGACGACCTGATCAAAAGCTCGGGCTACCGGATCGGCCCCTTTGAAGTGGAAAGCGTTTTGATCACCCACCCCGCGGTGGTGGAAGCCGCGGTGACCGGGATCCCGGACCCGGATCGCGGGCAGACGGTCAAAGCCACCGTGGTTCTGGCGCCGGGCTGCACCGGCTCCGAGGAACTGACCAAGGAACTTCAGAACCACGTCAAGTCCCTCACCGCGCCCTACAAGTACCCCCGGATCATCGACTACGTGGACGAACTGCCCAAGACCATCAGCGGCAAGATCAAACGCGCCGAAATCCGCGCCAATGATCTTAGCGCGGCCGGGGGAGCATCCTGACCCGGGAGTACCCTGAAGCGTATCTACTCAGCACATTTTACGTCCGCTCTTGTTCCGGCAATCGGGGTCGGGGTCGGTATCGGAATCGGAATCGAAACAGGAAAAAATAAGAACGCATCCCAGCGTTTTCGATCCCGATTCCGACCCCGACTCCGACCCCGACAACAGCATTGCTTTGTGCTGAGTAGTTACCAGAAAAGTAATTATATCATGAAGATGAAGGCGATTTCGATTTCAACCCTGAGCATGCCTTGGCTGTTTGTGTCATGTTGAACGCAGAACTGAATGAGAACCCCTCTCGACGCATCTGGGCGACGCTGGACCCCTTTCTCGAACCCGGCGCGGTCTGGGGCCGCAAGGTGGCCAACGAGCAATTTCTGGCCGCCTTGCTGCACCGGGATCCCTTTGCCGAATATCATTTTTTTCTGGCTACCCCCAGGGAGATCCACTCGACTCAGCAGATATTCCAACATCGGTTCCCTCAGTTCTCCGCGGATAAGCGGCTGCGCTTTTTTTTGCGCCAGGATCTGCCATCGGCCTTGCGATCCACCGCCTATCACTGCTTCCACCTCTCGGACTGCATAAACCATCCCCCCGCTCTGGCCAGGCTGCGCAACGCCTGCGCCGCACGGCAATTCCCGATCACCAGCGTCACCCACTCCCTGAGCTACCCCGGCTACCCGGCCCGGTTCCTGGACCACCTCCACCCGGGCTGCACTCCCAGGGACTGCGTCGTGGCCACTTCCACGGCCGGACAAAACGCGGTGCTGGCCTATTTCGACCATCTCCGCGCGAGCTACAGTCTGGATCAAGAGCGCTTCCCCCAGCCCGAGACCGCGGTAATCCCCCTGGGCATGGACGAACCCGTGACCCCTGATCCGGTCGCATTGCGCAAAGAGGGCCGGGCCGAGCTGGACGCGGGGCCCGAGACCCAGGTGCTCCTCGTCCTGGGCCGGATCACTCCCCATTCCAAGATGGACCTTTTGCCCCTGCTCCGGGCCTGGCAGCGAATCTCCGGACGCTCGGACACCCGGCAAGATGTGCTCCTGGTGGTGGCCGGCTGGGTCGAGCCCAAGGACGACTTTCCCGGCGCCTTCACGGCCCTGGCCCGCAACGTGGGCCTGCCCTGCCGCCTCGTCCCCAGCCCGGACGAGGCCCGCAAACACCGGCTCTACGCCGCGGCGGACATTTTCCTGTCCCTGGCCGACAACCCCCAGGAGACCTTCGGTCTGACCCTCCTGGAGGCCGGCTTGGCCGGGCTGCCGACCATTGCCGCGGACTACAGCGGCTATCGGGACATCATCCAACACGAACAGACCGGCCTGCTGTTGCCCACCTGGGGCCCGCCGGACTCGTCGCACATCGACATGCTCTCCGGCCTGATCCCGGACTACGAAGTCCAGTTCCTCCTGGCCCAGCAAACCGCCGTCCACGTACCGGATCTCGCCGCCGCGCTGCGCCGACTGCTGGACGCCCCAAAACTGCGCGCCACCCTGGGAACCCAGGCCCGAAAGCATGTCCGGACCTCCTTCTCCTGGTCCCGGGTGATCGAGCAGTACCTGACGCTCTGGGACCACCTCCGGGAACGCACCTCGCCCCACCGTGCCGAAGATCCCCGCTCATCCCGCGACACCCCGCGCCCCCTGGAACTCCCCTTCTCCAAAATCTTCGCGAACTTCCCCAGCAACAGCCCAACGCCCCAAACGCTGCTGATCCGCACCCAAACCGGAGAACGCATCACCGCCGGACACGACTTTCCCGTGATCTACGCCGGCCTGGAACACCTGATTTCCCCGGACCAGCTCAAACCCCTCCTCATCCTCGCCCGCAACCCCATCCCCCTGGACCGCCTGATCCACAAAATGACCATGCTGTCTTCCGAATTCACCCCACCTTGCCCGGAAATAATCCGTTTTAACGTCCACTGGGCCGTGAAGCATGATTTGCTGGAGATTGTGAAGAGCCCGACATGCCCGTCTTCAAGCGCAAGGAACCCGCAAGCCCAGCTTGTTCCTGAGCGGGACATTTCCGAACTCATGGGCTTTGTCAAAGGAATCGACACCTCTTTTGAGCGTGAGAAGGACAGAGTATGAACATCGTCGATTCATCCGGGTGGCTGGAGTATTTCGCTGGAGGCGAAAACGCTTCTCAATACATTCCTCCGCTCTCTGACCAGAGTTCGCTTGTCGTGCCCACCATTTCGATCTACGAGGTGTTCAAGGTGATTCTTCGCGAGGCGGGCGAAGACGCGGCTCTGCAGGCAGCATCCGCGATGCGGCGCGGACAAGTGGTGGAGTTGACTCCACAACGCGCGATGTCCGCTGCGTCCTTGAGCCTGCGGCACTCCCTTCCCATGGCGGACTCGATTATTCTGGCCGCGGCGCATGAATACGAGGCTGTAATTTGGACCCAGGACGCGGACTTCAAGGAGTTGGACAACGTGAGGTATTTTCCGAAACCATAGCAGCAACACAAACGCGGATTTCCCATCACGTTCCAACCGATGGAAAAAACGAAAGGATGAGAGGCGGAATACGGGGAGAGTGATGATCAGGATGGAGGGGAATTGAGAAGCGGCTATTTGTAAGCTGAGTCATGATCTGGATGCAGCGAAAGAATTCTCAGCCAGGACTGTTCTCGACACGCCACTCCACGGAACTTCCCGCTGATTCTGAACGAATACATCCTTGTGCCATTCGGACCAGAGCGAGAGCAGATGGTCTCCCATTTCAGGCCTGGACTTGTATGGACCTGTTGCCAGGTCATTTCGGATACTCTACGTAGCGTCCGCAACACCGCCAGTTGATCATTCTTGGGTAGGCTGAACAGCTGTTTCTGAAAAACCGGATTGTTCAGGTCCAGTTGGACCTTTTCTCGGTCATAATCCGGTCTCATGACATCCGATCTTCCAACATTTCCAGATCGCTGCCTTGCGGGGGATTGCTTTCCGCCCAGGCCACGGCCTGATCAAGTTCCGCCTTGACATCGGGTTGATGGAGCCATTGCTCGTTTTGCGGAATGAAATGGCCGATCTTCAGAATCCAGACTCCGGACTCAATTTCATCCACCAAAACCTGTTTCCCGGCATACTGTTTCCCCAATGTTATCTGTCCACTTTTCCCCACGGTCTTCACGGCACTCATGCCTACCTCCACTGTAATACCAATCAAATGTTCAACATCCCTTCAAGCGTGAGAGCATGTTTTCATGATATCATGAGACCATGAAAAGTCAAAAAGATGACTTTCGGTCAACATCACGCCTCCAGACAGACCAGATCCATCCGCCCCCAAACCCCGACCCGGTCACCACATTGGGCGAAGACGCCGTCCAGACCGTGTTCGGCAAAGGCTTCGGCCCGCTGCATGACCAGGGGCATGTCTTTGGGGGAGCAAAGCAGGTTGGCCAGGGCCGTGGCCGCTGCGTCGGCCAGGGCGGCGTCGCGGGAGCGGGCGGCTACCAGGTCGGCTTGGCCGAAGCTCAGGGAGTGACCGATGGTCCCGGAGGAGGAACAGAGCGCGCAGGGGAAATCCTCGGGGCCGAGTCGCAACCCCAGGCTGGACTCGCCCTCGGGCAGGGCCAACAGGCCGATAATCCGCTCCCGGTCGGACCGCAGGTAGAGGTCGCCGCCGTTTTCCACCAGCAAGGTCGGACCGGCCTCGGGGCAGTGTTCGACGATCCAGGCGGCCACCCACTGGGCCACGGCCCCGGCCACCGCGGCCATGGGGCCCACGCCGCAGATCCGTCCGGCCCGGGCCATGTCCTGGATGATTTCCGAAACATCTGCCTGAACCTGCACCGGCTCCAGGCTGGCGGCGAATTCCGGTTGCCGGGCGATGTGCGCCTGAAGCAGCCCACGACAAGCGTTCACCGCCTGGAGCACTTCCCGCCGCAGATCCCGCTGGGCCACGACCCACAAATCCGTTTGCTCCACCACGGCCTGAAAGCCTACTTCTCCCTGTCCGGGCCGACACCGGCCCCGATAACCGCGCCAGGAAGACGTGTGCCGTTTCACTCATCCACCCGGAAGTGGCAGCCTTTACTCTCGGTGTTGCGCATGGCCGCGGTGGTGATGATGTACGCGGTCTGGCAGCCGTGAAACAGATCCACCAGCGGTTTGGAAAGCTTCGTTTCCTTATAAAAGGAGTGCAGGCGCTTGTTCAGGTCGCGCAGGTCGTCGAAGGCCCGCTTCAGACGCGGAGTGGTCCGCTTGATGCCGACGTAGTTCCACATGGTGTGCTTGATGGCCGCCCAGTCCTGGGCCACCAGGACCGGGTCCTCGTTCTGACGCTGGCCCAGGACCTTCCACGGCGCGATGGACGCTTTCAGCTTGGTGTTCAGCATGGTGCCGCGCTTCATTCGGGAGGCCACATCCCTTCCGATGGCCCAGCCCCAGACCAGCCCTTCCAGCAGGGAGGTGCTGGCCAGCCGGTTGGCCCCGTGGACCCCGGTGCAGGCGCATTCGCCCCCGGCGTAGAGGCGTTCGATGGTCGTCCGGCCTCGCTGGTCCACCAGAATGCCGCCGCAGAAATAGTGGGCCGCCGGAACCACGGGAATCGGCTCCCTGGTCATGTCCACGCCCAATTCCCGGCAGCGCTGGTGGATGGTGGGAAAGCGGGCCGCAAGGTCTTTATGGATATATTTGGCCGCGTCCAGGTAGACGAAGTCATCTCCGGTCTTGAGCATTTCATCGACAATGGCCCGGGTCACGATGTCCCGGGGAGCCAGATCCGCCCTGGGGTCGTAGTCGCCCATGAAGGCGCGGCCATGCACGTTGATCAACCGCGCTCCCTCGCCGCGTACCGCCTCGGAGATCAGGAACTTGCGCGGGCCGCGATGGAACAGGGACGTGGGATGGAACTGGATGTACTCCTGGTTCATCAGTCGGGCCCCGGCCCGGTGGGCCATGGCAAAGCCCGACCCCAGGGAGCCCGGGGTATTGGTGGTGTTCAGGTAGACCTGTCCGATGCCGCCCGTGGCCAGCACCGTGTAGTCGGCCAGAAAGCGGCGGATCATCCCGGTGGAGTTCTCCAGAATGTACGCCCCCGCGCACTGATTGGTGATCTGATAGCGGATTTCCAGCGCACCGCTGTGGTGGTGGGTGGTCAGGAGATCAACCGCGGTCATCCCGGTCATCACCCGGATATTCGGACTCTTGCGCACGGCCACGATCAGGCTGTCCATGATCACCCGTCCGGTATAGTCCGCGCTGTACAGCACCCGGGCCCGACTGTGCCCGCCTTCCATGGTCAGATGGTAATCGCCGAGTTCTTCCCGGGCAAAGGGCACGGCCAGCTTTTCCAGGAACACCTTGTGCAGGATCTCCGGCCCTTTGCGGCACAAAAAACGCACCGCGGAGGGTGAATTCATTTCCCATCCCGCGGTGAAGATGTCCGAGGCCATCAGTTTGGCGGAATCGTCCAGGCCGCGATAGACGATCCCTCCCTGGGCCAGAGCCGTGTTCCCCTCGTCAAGCTGATCCCCGGCGCAAACCAGGGTGACCTCCAGACCGGCCTCGGCCATGGTCAGAGCCGCGACGCAGCCCGCGATGCCGGAACCGATGACCAGGGCCGTGGTTTCGATGGTGTCGGTCATTTCGCGCCCTCCATCACGGCCAGCATGGTTTCCAGGGCCTTGCGGGCGTCAGGGGCCACCTCCGGGTCCACCCGGACTGGTTCATGCCGGTCCAAATTTTCCAGGGCGTCCAGCAGCTTCGGCTCGGTGATCTTGAGCATCGCGCTGCAATACCCGGCCCCCAGCGGAGAGATATGCTTGTCCGGATGCAGCCTGGCCAAGCGCAAAACAAGGTTGTCCTCGGTGCCGATGTAGATGGTCGCGCCGACCGGGGCCTCGCGCACGGCCCGGATAATGCCCGAAGTGGACGCCGAAACGTCCGCCAGGGCCACCACCGCCGGATCGCATTCCGGATGCACGAAAATCAGGGGCCGGGGATCGTCCTCCAACACTAGGCGCACGTCCTCGGGCTTGAGCCGGAAGTGGATGGCGCAGACCCCGGGCCAGAACAGCAGCCTCCGGGCCAAAATATCCTCGTTCCAACCGCTCTCTTCGCGCACGTTCAGCACGGCTTGGTCCTGCTTGGAAATGCCCAGCAAATCCGCCGTGTTCATGCCCAGGTTCTTGTCCGGCAAGAAGAGAACGCTGTCACCCTGTTCCAAGGCCCATTCGAGCATGATCGCCGCGTTGGCCGAGGTGCAGACGCTGCCGCCGTACCGCCCGCACAGGGCTTTAACTCCCACGGACGAGTTCACATAGGCCAGGGGAACGACCTTGCGGCCCGCCGCGGTGATCCGCTCCAGAACCGCGGCCACCCTGCGATCCGGCGCGGTCCCGGCCATGCAGCAATGGGCCTTGGGGTCGGGAATCAACACGGTCTGTTCCGGCTTGGCCAGCAAGGCCGCGGTTTCGGCCATGAAGGAAACGCCGCAGAACACGATGTACCGGGCGTCCAGCCCGGGTATCCGGCGGGCCAGCTCCAGGGAGTCCCCCTGAAAATCCACGTGTTGGATCACGTCGTCGCTCTGGTAATGGTGGCCGAGAATGGCCAGGGATGATCCGAGTTCGCGACGCAGGGCCGTGATGCGTTGGGTACGCTGGGAGATGTCGGTGGTCATGAAGGTATCCTTGTTGCTTAAACAAAGGCAAAAATTACTATATGTTGCTGCATAAGAATGACATTACCGGGTCAACTTGGCCCCGGTGTCAGAATCGAAATCGGTATCGAAATCGAAATCGAGAAAAACAAGTGCTTCAAAGAGAATGACTGCATCAGCGATTTCGATAGCGATTTCGATTTCGATCTCGATTTCGATCTCGATTTCGACTTGAAGTTCACCCCAGCTATTTGTTTCATGCTGCACGTATTATAAAATCAGGCGTTGGGCGTAAGATCAATGGTCATGCTGAAATCCGCGCAGGCGGCGGAATGGGTCAGGGCTCCGGCGGAAATGAAGGTGGGATGGAGGGCGGCCAGGGCGGCGATGGTGTCCAGGGCAACGCCGCCGCTGATTTCCGTTTCCATGGTTTGGGGGATCATGGCCAGGGCCCGGGCCATCTCTTCCGGACGCATGTTGTCCAGCATGATCCGCCGTACGGGCAAGATCGCGGCTTCGGCGACCTCTTCCAGGGTCCGGCATTCCACCTCAATGGGCGGACACGGGTCGTAGGCCGCCAGCAGGCGTCGCACGGCAGGCGTAATCCCTCCGGCCCGGTCGATATGGTTGTCCTTGAGCATCAGCATCTCGCTCAGGTCCAGGCGATGGTTGCCCCCCCCGGCCACGGCCACGGCGTATTTCTCCGGATAGCGCAGACCGGGGGTGGTCTTGCGGGTGTCCAGCAGCCGTACGCCCGTCCCGGCAATCCGTTCGCAAAAGGCCTGGGTCAGGTTGGCGATGCCGGAGAGCCGGCCGATAAAGTTCAGGATCACCCGCTCGGCCTTGAGCAAGGCCCGCGCTTGACCCTGAAAAAGGGCGACATATGTGCCCGAAGACACCAGGGCTCCTTCGGCCTCCGGAAAACTCACGCGCACCGCACCGGGAAACCGGGCTAAAATCAAGGGAATAATCGGCAGGCCGACGATTAGGGTGTCCTGCTTGGCCCGGATCCGGGCCTTGGCCTGGTCGTTCTCGGTAAACAGCGCCTCGGAGGTCAGGTCCCGTCCGTCCTCTTCCAACGCCAGGTCGATCAGCCGGTCCAGATACCCCATGGCGCGGCCTTGAAAAAAAGAATGAAATAATGAATGGTTTTCCATGTTCGCCGCCGGTTTTGCCGGTCTGAGTTCGGCAAACCGCCTTTTTACGCCACCCCGTCCGCCATTGTAAAGGCGCGTTCCGCTTCTCTTCCCGAACCCCAATCCAAGGAGTTCCCCATGCCGTCAACCCGCCGTTTCGCCGATTCCGAGAGTCTTTCCGATACGGTATCCGATATTGTTTTGGGTCCTGTTTGTGGTCCTACCCACCAGCCCCCCCTCCGCGTCTCCCGCCGGGATTTTTTGAAAGCCCAGGGCACGGCGGCCTTGGTCCTGGCCGCAGGCGGCCACGGACTGCTGCACGCCCGGCCTCTGGCCGCGGCCCAAAGAGCTGACGAAACACCGGACCTGACCGTGGCCAGGGGCGAACCCGGCCCGGCGACCAGGGCCGCTGTGGAGGCTCTGGGCGGGATGGCCGCCTTTGTCCGCCCCGGCCAGCGGGTGGTGATCAAGCCGAACATGAGTTTCGCCCAACCGCCGGAGCGAGCCACCAACACCCATCCGGACGTGGTCCGCGAACTGGCCCTGATGTGCCGGGAAGCCGGAGCCGCCCGGGTGCGCGTTCTGGACCATCCCCTGCAAAACGCGGAAATGTGCCTGGTCCAGTCCGGCATCCAGGAAGCCTGCGCGGCCCTGCCCGACGTTTCCGTGCACACCCTGAACGCGGCCCGTTTTTTCCGCTCAGTCCCGATCCCCCAGGGCGAACAGCTCCGGGAAACCCAGGTCATGGAGGACGTGCTCACCGCCGACGTGCTCATCGCCGCGCCGGTGGCCAAATCCCATTCCGCCACCGGAGTCAGCCTGGCCATGAAGGGCATGCTCGGCCTGATCCTGGACCGGGGCGTCCTGCACCGCCGGTTCGATCTGCACACGGCCATCGTGGACCTGACCACCCTGCTCATGCCCGACCTCACGGTGGTGGACGCCACCCGGGTGCTCTCCACCAACGGCCCCTTCGGACCCGGCAAGGTGCTCCAGGAAAACACGGTGATCGCATCCAGGGACGTGGTGGCTGCGGACGCCATGGCCGTCAGCCTCTTTGAATGGTACGGCCGCCGCTTCGAACCGCGCCAGGTTCAACACATTCTGCTGGCCCATGAACGCGGCTTGGGCACCATGGACCTGTCCGGATTGCGCATCGACGAAGTCGCGGCATGATCCCGTTTCAACGCATCGTCCAAACCCTGAGCCTGGCCGCCTTCCTGATCCTGCTCGGCCTGGCCTTTTTCCCCGTGCCGGACTGGGCCCCGGTGGACGCCTTTCTCCGCCTGGACCCCCTGGTCCTGGCGGGCACGGTTCTGGCGGACCGGGCCTGGATCGCCGCCTTGGCCCCGGCGGTCCTGATCCTGGCCCTGACCGTGGTGCTGGGCCGCTTTTTCTGCGGCTACCTTTGCCCCATGGGCACGACCCTGGACCTCACCGACCGCCTGGCCCGCATCCCGCGCTCCGCCGGGAGGGGCCGCTCTTCCGGAGAGCTCTCGGCTCAGGACGATCCCTCCGCCCCGATCCTGCCGCCCCCGTCCCAGCCTTCCAGCGGATTGCGCCGGGTCAAATATCTGATCCTGTTCTTCATCCTGGCCGCCGCCGTCCTCGGCGTGTCCACGATATTCCTCGCATCGCCTCTGTCCCTGATCACCCGCTTCTACACCCTTCTGGTCCACCCGGCGGCGTCCCTGCTCGGCGACGCCGCGCTCCACGTCCTGCGTCCCCTGGCCCTGCACCTGGACTGGACCTGGGCCGCCTACGCCGAACTCCACCAGCCCAGGTTCACGACCCAATGGTTTCTTCTCCTGTTCTTCCTGGCTGTTTTCAGCCTGGCCCGTTGGAGCCCCCGCTTCTGGTGCCGGTATCTCTGTCCTTCCGGGGCCCTGCTGGCCCTTGTGGGCCGACGGCCGTTGATCCGCAGAACCGTCTCCGAAACCTGCACCGACTGCGGAGCCTGCCAGCGGCGCTGTCCCATGGCCGCCATCCCGGCGAATCCATCCCGGACCATCCATGAAGAATGTATTGCCTGCCAGGAATGCGTCCGGATCTGTCCGGTTCAGGCCGTGACGTTCCAGCCATCCCGCGAATTCGGCGGAAAGACGCCGAGCTTTTCCCCGCAACGGCGCGAGACCTTGCTGGCCGGACTGGCCGGGGCCGGGACCGCGACCCTGACCTACACCGGACTGCTGGAGGTCCGGGACGAAATGCTGCCCGGCGACATTACTCCGGAAACCCTGCTCCGCCCTCCGGGCAGTCTGCCGGAACGCGATTTCCTGGCCCGCTGCATCCGTTGCGGGCTGTGCATGCGGGCCTGTCCCACCAACACCCTCCAGCCGATCTGGTTCCAGGCCGGAGCCGTCGCCCTGTTCAGCCCGCGCCTGACCCCCCGCCGGGGCCCCTGCGAACCGGAATGCACGGCCTGCGGCCGGGTCTGCCCCACCGGGGCCATCCGCGACCTCCCGCTCACTGAAAAAACCTGGGCCAAGGTCGGAACCGCGACGATCCTGCGCCACAAATGTCTGGCCTGGGAATGGAACAAAAAATGCCTTGTTTGCGATGAAGTTTGCCCGTATGATGCCATTGATCTGCGAAGGGTGGCGACCCATTCTCAGCCCGTGCCCTTTGTGGACGGACGAAAATGTTCGGGATGCGGGTTCTGCGAATACCATTGCCCGGTTCGCGCCGCGTCGGCCATTATCGTTGAGCCCATGGAAGCGTTGCGCCTCGGCGCTGGATCCTACAAGGTCCATGGTCAAGACATGGGGTTGATGTTGCACGTCGTTTCGCCGGATCAAGCCGAATACGCCCCTTTTGACCTGGAAACGCCGGACACCGCCTTCGCTCCTCTTCCCGACGCCGTGCCGGACAAGGACGCCCTGCCCCCCGGCTTCACTCCCTGACCGTCGCGGCCTGGATCGACTCAACCCGAAAAACCTCGAAGCGGATTGCGAAGACGATTATTTCGGATCAGCATATGCACAGCCCCACCCCCTTGGATATCGCCTCGCTTTGCCTGGAATACCCCAGGGCTCTGTCCGTCCAGAAACGCATCCATGAAAAGATCGACGACTACGCGGACTACAACTTCTCCTCCCTGCAAAGCACGGCCCTGAACGTTTTTTTCGACCTGGCCCAGGAATTCGATTCCTTTCGGGACCTGATGACCGTCTGCGCCCTGGTCCCAAAAGTTTTTTTCAACCTGGACTGCACCCTGTACATGTTCCAGGATCACCGCGTCGATCATATCGTCATTTGCCCGGAGCGAGGCCAAAAACCGACCCCCGCGTCGGATATTCCCTCTTTCTCCACGCCCACGATCCATGAGGGCCATTATTATCTCCCGATCAAAGGCAACAAGGACCTGCAATCCCTTCCTCCGGCCGACTCCGAGAATCATCTGATCGGCATTCTGGACATCTACCCCGTGGACGCCCTTTCCGGCCACGACCGACTCTTTCTGGAAAAATACGCCAACCGGGTCGGCTTTCAACTCCACAATCGGATGATCAGCCAGAAGAACCAGGAGCACATCCTGTTCATCCGCAGCCTGGTCAAGGACATCGGGCATAATGTCATCGTGCCCAACATGTACTTCAAATTGTTTTATCGTCGTCTGGAAAGCACCATCAACGCCCTCGGCGAGCTGGCCGGAGACATGCGCCAAGCTCCCCCGGACGGCCTGTCCGTCGACGACGCGCGGTGGAAGCAACTCATCGCCAGAATGGACTACGTTCAGGACGCGCTCCAGGATCAGTTCGGGGAAATTCAGCGCCACTACGACAACACCAGTCTGTTTCTGGAAACCCTGTTGCGCCGAAGTCATTTTGAACAGGGGCGATATGTCCTGGAAAAACGGGTCTGCAACTTCAAGAACCAGATCATTGATCCGCAGATCGCCCGATTCATGACCCAGTTCGAGGATCGCGGCATCGAAATCGCCTGGGCCGGGGTTCCGGACAAGGAAATCGAGGTGGTCGTGGACGTCGGCCTGATAACCCAGGTCTACGCCAACCTGTTTTCCAATGCCGTGAAGTACGCCGCCCCGGTTCGCGACGCCCGCGGTCGGTGGGTCAAGTTTCTCTCCTATGGATGGGAGGACATGCCCAATTTTTTCGGCATCGGCCTGGACGGAGTCAAGCTGAACGTTTTCACCACCGGACCGCACATCACCGGAGAGGAACGGGATCACCTCTTTGAGGAAGGGTTCCGAGCCGGGAACACCGCTCAGGAACCGGGGACCGGCCACGGCTTGTTCTTCATCCGCCAGATCGTGGAACTGCACGGCGGCAGGATGAGCTATGAACCGACCCCCATGGGCAACAATTTCTACTTCATCCTGCCCAAAGAAGCGTCGGCTTCTCCGTTGCTTTCCCAATACGACTCTTCGCCGAGCTCGCCCCCAAGCTCTCCGCATAATTCTTCACCGGACGCATCAACCCCCTCTTGAGCTTTTTTTCGGGGTGCGATATTCTTCACCCTATGGCGTAACGAGTAGTCGCTGTCTGGAGAAGGAGGTGACCTTTTTTTCGCGACTTTTCTAAAAGACCCAACCGTATTCCTTCTCGGTTTTTTTCCGTGACACCACGGGCGTCGTGCCCTGCACGCTTTTAAGACTTAAGCAAAAGGAGATGAAATGATGCGTAAACATGTTCTGAAGCCGCTGGTTTCCCTGTTGGCCCTCCTGGGCCTGTTGGCCCTCTGCCTGGGCATGGCGACGACCGCCGTGGCCCAAACCGAACGGATCGTCCCCAGAGCGGAGAATTTTCTCTTTTTCATCGACCACTCCGGATCCATGGCCATGAGCGCCCCTTCCGAGTCCCAAAGCTCCCTGGCCGCCCGCCACGATCCGAACAAGCAGGAAAAAATCGAAGTGGCCAAGGAAGTCCTCAAGGCCGTCAACGCCGACATTCCTGAGATCGCCTTCACCTCCGGGCTGTACACCTACGCTCCCTTCCAAGAATACATCGGGCCCTCCCCGTACAACAAGGGTCGCATGAACCAGGGCATCGACAGCGTAAAGACCCAGTACGACATCTTCGGTCGCCTGACCCCCATGGGTCTGGGCCTGAAGTCCCTTGACTCCGTTGTCGGCGGCCTGTCCGACCGACGCGCCGTGATCCTGGTCACGGACGGCGAGTCCAACATCGGCCCCAAGCCGCTGCCCGTAGTGCAGGACATGTACGCCAAATACGGCGAAAATATCTGCTTCCACGTGATCAGCTTCGCCCAGACCGCGGCTGAAAAAGCCATGGTGGAGCAGATCGCCGCCATCAACCCCTGCTCGGTCACCGCGGACCTCATGGACCTGACGGACGACGGCAAGCGTGCGGACTTCGTGCGCAAGGTCTTCTACGACGTGGAAGTTATCCCCGCCGCGCCGGTGGCCGAACCCGCTCCGGCTCCGGTGGAAGAAGTCATCGTCTTCCGCAACGTCAACTTCGACTTCGACAAGTACAACATCAAGCCCGAATTCGCGCCCCTGCTCAAAGAAGCCGCTGAAATCATCAAGTCCCGTCCCGGCAAGCAGGTCATGGTCGATGGTCATACCTGCAACATCGGTCCGGCCAGCTACAACATGGGCCTTTCCGAGCGTCGCGCCTCCTCGGTCCGGAGCTTCCTGGTCAACGAAGGCATCCCCGCGGACCGCATCACGACGCAGGGCTTCGGCTTGACCCAACCCCGTTTCGACAACAACACCCGCGAAGGACGCTCTCTGAACCGTCGCGTGGAAATTCGCTTCGAATAGCATCTCTCCTGTTCAGTTTCCCCCTCCCCGTCCGGGGAGGGGGACCTTCAACCTTCACGAGACACCTATGCGACATCTTCGCATGATTCTGTTGCTGGCGGTTCTGCTTTCGGCGGGCCCCCTTCCGGCGACCGCCTCGGGATTCGACGCCCTGCCCGTCTCCTCGCAGACGGTTTACATTGAACAACAATTCGCCCTGTTTTCCCAAAACTGGATCGATAAAATCGACCGCAATTTCCACTCCCGGATCGGAAATGTCGAGTTCGTGAACAACGGGGCCGGATACGTCGGGCGCTACATGCAGGTGGATCGGGACTCCGTGGCCTGGTCCGTCAAGCAAGCGAGCACCGGCCCCGGCAACTACATCGGGATACTGGAATACACGGAATGGACCTACGAATGCGCGGCCGACACCCGGACCGCCGCGGCCCTGGGCCCCTTCGTGCCGGTCCATGGCCGCAAGGTCACGGAAATTTTTCAATATTACGCCAATCGGTGGCTGGAATAGCACCCAAAAACAACTTCCATACTTCAAAAAAGCGACTCGGTTATACCGAGTCGCTTTTTTTGTTGGGAAACTGCTGCATCTACTCAGCACATTTTGTGTCCGCTCTTGCTCTGGCAATCGGTATCGGAGTCGGTATCGGGGTCGGAATCGGAACAGGAAGAATTGAGAACGCATCCCAGCGTTTTCGATCCCGATCCCGATTCCGACCCCCGGCAACGGCATTACTCTGTGCTGAGTAGTTACAATCTGCTCAGCACATTCTGATTTCCAGTCAAAAAATGGTCCGACAAATCCCATTATTTTTTCGCCACTGCTCAACGCAACATTGACAACCAATATGAAAGTGCCTATCAATTTCTTTCTCGATATTTCTCGACAAAAAGGATTGCCTTACTCTCACATCAAACCGGAGGTTCACTGACCATGTCGCTTCTGAAAGAAACAAAAACCATATTCCTCACCCTGCCCTTGCTTGTCCTGTCCTTGATTTTTCCCACAATCCCGTCTGCGCATGCCGCGGAGGTCAACATCTATTCCGCCCGGCAGGAGCATTTGATCAAGCCGCTCCTGGATGAGTTCTCAGCCCAGACCGGAATCTCCGCCAACCTGCTCACCGGCCAGGGCCCCGCGCTCCTGGAACGGCTGCGTAGCGAAGGCCGAAACAGCCCCGCGGACGTGCTGATCACCGTGGACGTCGGCAACTTGGTGGCCGCGAAGCAGGCCGGCGTCCTGCAGGCGGCCCGTTCCACCGTGCTGGAGGAGAACATCCCAGCCCAGTACCGCGACGACGAGGGGTATTGGTACGGTCTCTCCTCACGTGCCCGGATCATCTACTACGATCCCGAGCGGATCAATCCCGAAAAGATCGCCACCTACGAAGCCTTGGCCGATCCAGCACTGGGGAACGTGATCTGCGTGCGCAGTTCCTCCAACATCTACAACCAGTCCCTGGTGGCTTCGATGATCGCCCACCACGGCGTGGAGCAAACTGAAACGTGGGTGCGGGGATTCGTGAACAACTTCGCCCGTCGGCCCCAGGACAACGATACCGCGCAGATTCGTTCCGTGGCCTCCGGCGAATGCGCCGTGGGCATTGCCAACACCTACTATTTCGGACGTCTTCTGGCTTCCGACGATCCGGCGGACCAGGACGTCACCGCCAAGGTGAGCGTGATGTGGCCCAACCAGGATGATCGCGGCGCCCATATGAATCTCAGCGGCGGCGCTGTGACGCAAAGCGCCCGGAACATCGACGAAGCCGTAAAACTCCTGGAGTTCCTCTCCAGCGAGCAGGCTCAGGACGTCTACGCCCGGGACAACAACGAGTACCCGGTGAATCCTCGCGTCCAACCCAGCGGCCCGGTGGTCCGGATGGGTGAGTTCAAGGCCGACGATCTGAACCTGTCACTGATCGAAAAATACAATGCCGAAGCCGTGCGGGTCATGGACCGCGCCGGTTGGCGATAAGTTCTCCGCTTCGACACCATTTGCCCGGAACCGTCCTCTGAGGTAACATCTTCTCCCATGGTCGAGGGCGACATGTTGTCGCCCTCGACCATGACCACTGCCGAACCCAATTCCTGCCTTGGCACGGCCCGCGCCGCGCCGAGGCTCATTCCATTAGCCGGAGTCTCTGCTTGCGCATCTGGATGCTCATGGTTCTGGGCCTTGCCGCCCTGGTGGCCGCGCCGATCCTGGTGATCATGGCCCACCTGTTCGTTCCCTCCCTGGAGGTGTGGCGACACCTGGCCGCCACGGTCCTGCCCCGCTACGTGGGCAATTCCCTGAGTCTGATGCTCGGCGTGGGGGCGGGCACCCTGTTACTTGGAGTGAGCACGGCCTGGCTGGTAAGCATGACCAGCTTCCCCTGGCGGCGATTTTTCGAATGGAGCCTGATCATCCCCCTGGCCATTCCGGCCTACGTCATCGCCTTCACCTATACCGGACTGCTGGAGTACGGCGGCCCGGTGCAGACGCTGCTGCGGGAATCCTTCGGCTGGCGGTCCGCGGCGGACTACTGGTTCCCTCAGATTCGTTCCCTGCCCGGGGCCATCGTGATGATGACCCTGGTCTTCTATCCTTACGTCTACATGCTCTCCCGGGCGGCGTTCCTGGAACAGTCGGTCTGCGTCCTGGACGCCAGCCGGACCCTGGGCAGGGGAGCCTGGAGCACCTTTTTCGGCGTGGCCCTGCCCCTGGCCAGACCCGCGGTCGCCGGAGGCCTGGCCCTGGCCTTGATGGAGACATTGAATGATTTCGGGACGGTGGATTTCTTCGCCGTGGACACGTTCGTCACGGGGATCTACCGGACATGGATGGGGTTGGGACAACCGGCCATCGCCGCCCAACTGGGCGCGGTGTTGATGTTCTTCATTCTGGGGCTGATCCTTCTGGAGCGATGGTCCAGAAGGGGACGGGTCAGCCACACCACGGGCTACTATCGGCAACTGCCCCGGTTCCAGCTTTCCGGCATTTCCGCCGGGCTGGCCTTCACGGTCTGCTTTCTGCCGGTGTTTTTCGGATTCATTCTGCCGGCGGGCGCGATGATTATCTGGACATGGCAAACTTGGGATTTCGTCGATCCGCGCTATCTGCGCATGGCCGGAACAAGCCTTTCCCTGGCCGGGATCAGCGCCCTGGCCGCGGTGTGCGCGGCGGTCCTGCTGGCCTACGGACGCAGGCTGGTTCCGGGCAAGGCCACCGGGATCGCCGTTCAGACGGCTTCCCTGGGCTACGCCATCCCCGGGGCGGTCATCGCCCTGGGCATCATGATCCCCTTCGCCTTTCTGGACAACGCCGTGGACAACCTGGCCCGCACGTTCTTCGGCTACTCCACGGGTCTGCTGCTCACCGGCACCTGGACCGCGCTGATCTTCGCCTACGTGGTCCGCTTCCTGGCCGTGTCCACCAATACCGTCGAAGCCAGCCTGCAAAAAGTCACGCCCAACATGGACGGTGCGGCCAGAACCCTGGGTTTGTCCGCCGGTCAGACCCTGCGCCGGGTGCACGGGCCGATCATGCGCGCCAGCCTGCTCACGGCGGGGGTCCTGGTTTTCGTGGACGTGATGAAGGAACTGCCGGCCACCTTGATGATGCGCCCCTTCGGCTTGAACACCCTGGCTATCCGCTCCTATGAGCTGGCCTCGGACGGCCTGCTCAAGGAGTCGTCCAGCTCTTCCCTGGCCATTGTTCTGGCCGGAATCATCCCCGTGATCCTGGCCAGCTTGATGATCGCCAGATCCAGACCGGGGCAGACGTAACCACCGACCCGCGAAACATTTTTTTCCTCCCAACCCACGACAACCGCCAAAGGCCCGTTCCATGTCCCTGATCCTCGACGACATTCGCCATGCATACGGCCCCAAAATCGTCCTGCGAAACATCAACCTTGAGGTCCAACCCGGCGAAGTAGTCTGTCTGCTCGGACCGTCGGGCTGTGGGAAGACCACTCTGCTGCGGCTGATCGCCGGACTGGAGGAACTCCAGCACGGCCGGATTCTGATCGACGACCACGTCATCGCGGACCAGCACCGCCAGATGCTTCCGGAGCGGCGCGGCACCGGCTTTCTGTTCCAGGACTTTGCCCTTTTTCCCCACCTGACGGTCCTGGAAAACACCCTGTTCGGGCTGACTGCCGCCGCGTCCAAGGACGCCCGCCGACAAAAGGCGTTTCAGGCCCTGGAGCAGGTCAACATGCAGGATTTCGCCGCGGTCTACCCGCACGAACTCTCCGGTGGCCAGCAACAGCGCGTGGCCTTGGCCAGGGCCCTGGCTCCCGGCCCGCGGATCATTCTCCTGGACGAACCGTTTTCCAGCCTGGACGCCCGGCTCCGGGTCCAGATCCGCGACCAGACCCTGCACGTGCTCAAATCCAGCGGCGTGGCCACGGTCATGGTCACCCACGACCCCGAGGAAGCCATGTTCATGGGTGACCGGATCGTGCTCATGCACCAGGGCCGGATCGTTCAGACCGGAAGCCCGGTGGAACTCTACTCCAAGCCGGTGAACGCCTTTGTGACGACCTTTTTCAGCGATGTGAACGTGATCAGGGGGATGGTTCGGGGCGGACAGGTCGCCACCCCGCTTGGACGGATAGCCTCCGCCGGGTTTCAGGACGGGGCCGAAGTTGAAATCATGTTTCGACCGGAAGCGGTCCAGATATTCAGGGCAGACGCGACCCCGCCGATATCCACCGTGCCGGGGGAAGTGCTGGCCACCCGGCTCCTGCCCGGTGCGACCCTGGTCCACCTGCGCATTGCGCCGCATGCTTCCAAGTCCCCGGCGGTCCCCCCCGAAGCGCCCGACAATGCTCTTGGCAATGCTCTTGGCAACGCTTTTGGCAACGCTTTTGGCAACGCCAGAGAGGACATCCATCTGCACGCCCGAGTTCCCTGCCTGTTCCCCATGCCCGAGGGAGCGCACGTCCACGTCCATGTTCTCATGGACCAAGTCTACGTCTTTCCGGCGGAATCTTCCTGAGTTCGTGCTGATATCTCAAGCGCCCTTGCGCGCGACAAGCAGCAGGGAAAAATAGGACAGCTTTTCCGGGACCTGATCCAGGTTCGCGTACACGGCCTCTCCTTCCAGCCCGCACCGCTCGATCAGTCTGGCCCGGTCCGTCAGTCCGCGGTCTTCCAGGGCCGCCCTGAGCGCGGGGAAGCGCTTGGCCGGTTTCAGGATCACGGCGGCATCCGCCACGTCCAGCAGCTTTGCCAGCCGATCAATGTCGCTGTTGCCCGTGGCCACCACCAAACTCTCGTCGCCTTCCACCAGCGTCTGCTCCAGCCGGGCCGCTGCCGCCTGGAAGGAGGTCACGCCCGGAATAATCCGCACTTCCGCCTGGTCGTCACGAGCCCGCAGTTCCCGCAGCAAATGCCCGAAGGTACTGTAGATCAGCGGGTCGCCCAAGGTGATGAAGGCCGCATGACGTCCGCCGTGCAGACATTCCAGGACGGCTTCGGCGTTCCTGCCCCGGGCCGTGTTGCGCACCGCGTCGTCCCTGGTCATGGGAAAGTCCAGCCGCCGGATTTCCACATCCGCCCGCAAGTGCGGCCGGATGATGTCCAGGGCCACGGAAAAATCATTCTTGGTTGAAGCCGGGGCAAAGACCACGTCCACCTCGGACAAGGCCTTGACCGCCGCCAGGGTGATCAACCCCGGATCTCCGGGGCCGACGCCGATTCCGTACAATATGCCGTTTTGCATCAAGATGTTCCAATTTTCTTCGTATCTACTCAGCACATCTTACCCGCTCTTACTCCGGCAATCGGGGTCGGGGTCGCTATCGGTATCGGCATCGGAACGGAGAATAATTGAACGAGCCCCACCCTTTTCGATCCCGATTCCGATACCGACACCGACACCGGCAACGGCACTACTCGGTGCTGAATAGTTACTTTTCTTCAAAACAAAGAGCCGATCCGGTCGCTTTCCGGCGTCCGCTACCAATACAGCCAAACCAACAATACCCCCAGCATAAGCCGATACGCCACGAACGGCTGCATCCCCACCGTGCGGATGAATTTGAGAAAGTAGTGGATGCAGAGATAGGCGCTGATCCCGGCCAGCACCGTGGCCACGGAGATCATCCCCCACTGCGTGGGTTCCGGCCGGCCGAAAAGCTGTCCGGCCTCCAGGGCCCCAGCCAGAAAAATCACCGGAATGGACAGCAGAAAGGAAAACCGGGCCGCGGCTTCCCGGTTCAGGCCCAGAAACAGCCCGGCGGTCATGGTCGCTCCGGATCGGGATGTGCCGGGAATCAGAGCCACGGCCTGGGCGCAGCCGATGATCAGGATGTCCAGCCAGGTCAGACCGTGTTCATCGCGCCCCCCCTTGTTCCGCCAATCCGCCCAGCCCAGAAGCAGCCCGAAGAACATCAGCCCAAAGGCCAGAATCAACGGATCGCGCAGATGCGTGGCCACCACGTCCCGAAACGCCAATCCGGCCAGCCCCACGGGAATGGTGCCCAGGATCACGGCCCAGGCCAATCGTGCCCCGGGTCCGCTCCCCTTGCCGGTCAAGGAACAAAAAAAATCCCGGGCCATTTCCAACAGATCCCGGCGAAAGTACCAGACCACGGCCGCCAGGGTTCCCATATGCACGGCCACGTCAAAGGTCAGCCCCTGGTCTTCCCAGCCCGTGAACACGGACACCAGGATCAGGTGGGCGGAACTGGAAATGGGCAAAAACTCCGTCAGGCCCTGGACCAGGGCCAGGACCGCGGCTTGAAGAAAATCCATGAAGACTCCGGGATTTGCTGAGGGACTACGAGCCCAGGGCGTTGAGCAGCCCTTCCAAGCGTGAACACTCCCGGGCCATGTCCTCGGCGGTCAGCTCCGCCGGAATCCGGTAAGGCCGCCCGTAGACCACCCGGCACCGAGCGCCGGGCCAGGGGAGCTGAAATTTATCCCAGGCTTTCTGGAAGACAAAGGACCGGGACATGAACACCCGCAAGGGGACCAGCGGCGCGCCCGTCTTGGCGGCCAGATACACGGCCCCTTCCTTGACCTTGTGCCGGGGGCCGCGCGGACCGTCCACGGTGACCACCACGTCCGCGTTGCGCGCGCGCATCTCCTTGCGAGCCGCGATCAACGCGGCCACCCCGCCCCGACGGCTGGAGCCCCGGGCGAGCTGAAAGCCGAACCTGGCCATAACCTGGGACAGAAACTCCCCGTCCCGGCTCTGACTGACCACGGCCACCACTCCCTGGTCGCGGTGCAGATGGATCAAGGGAAACAACTCGTCATGCCAGAACGGCACGACAATGGGCTCCTCCCGCCGCACCCCCTCCACATCCTCCAATCCTTCCTGGGAAAACCGCAACGTCCGGCTCAGCACTTCGGTGAACAGAACAGCCGGAGTGACGAACCAAAGGGGATTGACGCGAATGCCCATGGCGAGGCTTCTAAACCGGATGCCGGTTGGAGACAAGGGAAGAAAGGTTTAGCCGTTCACGGTTCAATGGTTCACGGTTCAGCGGTTCTGATTCCCCAATTTCAAGACAAGTTGTACCAGCTTCCCGACACCTACCTCACACCACATGACTCCTGACTCCTGAATTCTGGCTCCTGAATTCTGGCTCCTGAATTCTGACTCCCCACCCGTCTAATATCGAAAAACCAAATCACAACCACCAAATCCAATAGGAATCTTCAATTTGATTTTTCCCCCCGGCTGTGCTTGATCATATCCTCCAACTCAAACCCTACAGCCCCAAAGGAATCCGTCCATGAGCAATACCCATCTCGACTGCAAGGGCCTCCCCTGCCCACAACCGGTTCTCCAGTGCAAGCAATATATCGACGCCCAACAGCCCAAAACCGTGAGCGTCGAAGTGGACAACGAGGCTGCCTTGCAGAACGTGACCCGGTTTCTGGAAAATCAAGGCTACCGGGTCGGCAATGAACAAACCGCCCAAAGCGAATGGCGGATCACGGGGGAACGGGAAGCCGGCGCCCAGGCGGACAAAGCCCCGGTCGGCCAAACCGCACAGGCCGACCAAACCACCGCGCCGGCCCAGGGCGCCAAAACCCTGATCTTCCTGACGGCTCCCGGGATTGGCGAAGGCGATCCGGGCCTGGGCGAAAAACTGATGCTCAATTTCCTGGCCACCCTGCCGGAAATGGGGCCTCAGTTGTGGCGGATGATCCTGGTCAACGGTGCCGTGCGGCTGGCCGTGGAAGGCAGCCCCTGCCTGGAAGCGCTGCAAAAACTGGAAGCGGCCGGAGTAACCATCCTGGTCTGCGGCACCTGCCTGACCCACTTCGAGTTGCTGGACAAAAAAGCCGTGGGCCAGACCACCAACATGCTGGACGTGGTCACCAGCCTCCAACTGGCCGAAAAGGTCATCCGGCCCTGACGAAACGCCGAATACCCTGAAATCGCATCCGCCCCAATAAGACGGACACGGCTCGAAAAGCCCCTGTGCACCAGGATTCCCGCGTACGCGGGAATCCTGGCAACAGCGACGCCGACCGCAACCTCTCATCATCCCAAACCACAACCCGGACGCCTTACCTCCCGCACCGGCATCCCTCCATCCACCTTCCCATTCCGCCTGGACACAACTGACATTTTCGTTTTAGAATGTAACCCATTACAGATCAAAGACGGCCACCGCGAAAGGATTCGCCCTGAACACGGACAAGCTTGACCGTGCTACAGCGACCCTGATGGATATCAGCCACCAAAGCCTGCTCCCGACAAGCAAAAGACGACCTTGGCGTATGCGTATTCCACCACTCCCCGAAATTGGTCTTTTGCCCCGCTTTCAGTGAACTCACGGCTGTTGTATAAAGCTGACTTCAAACAAGGCATAAAGGCGACCTCGGGGTTGATTAACCAGGCGGATTACGGTAATTAGCTGAGATTTTAACAGAATTTATTAAAGCTAAGTTGAGCAAGCTTCCTGAATTGTGTCAATAAGTCAAAAAATTGAGCAATTGTTTTTTGAACTCCGGATAACAGCACTGTTCGAACCTGAATCCGTGACTTTGCTTGGTTAGGACTTCTCATCGAAAGTTTTGGAACGATTTTCCATCGAACCATCTCCGCTGCCAAGATACTGGAAGCTTAAAATGAGCTATCTCAGCATGAAATCATTCAGATCACCGTCTATTACCAGAATTTTGGCGCAATACACCTGTATCATTTTTTTATTCCAGATTTTGCAGGCGCTACGCTGCCTTGAGGCGTTGAAACAACCTGCCAAACCAATCGTGCCATTCCTTGGAACATCCCAGTTGCATCACCAAGGTCCGGGCATGGCTGATCAAACGGCAAGACATGAAGACCACGCTGTTCATCACCGTCTTGATCCTGCGCCTTGTAGCCTT
>NZ_FXUJ01000027.1:0-44892 GCF_900182865.1 Desulfonatronum zhilinae | reverse complement strand
TGACTGTTTACCTGGAAGCCAAAATGTATCGTCCATAAGGCTTAGCCTATTTCTATTCTTATATCGCAACATAGCAGTGACCTCGTTTTTTAAATCTTAATATCACTACTATAGCATACAATGCAAGCAAAATATTTAGTTAAATCGAATGCCTGCCCGGACTTTTTGCAGGGAGATCATAAATACAGAAATATTATTAAGCAGAATTAATTTTTTTCATACTTCTGAAAAGGCAATTCTTAAAAATTATAAATTTTTATATAACAAAAAAAGCATAGATGGAACAACTAAGGCAAATTTGAAAAAAGATTCACAATTTGAAACACATGGAGTATGCTATGAAATTGACACTGAGGATTTAAATATATTAAAAAATTTCGAAAAAGGATATGATGTAGTTAATGTTGAAATTATAACTCACAAAAATGTTACTGCATATGCTAAAACTTTCATATCTAATTCGACAATAGAAGGAATTCTACCATCAGAAGACAGTGATGTTCTTCATTTGGTGATCTCGGATGACTCGGAGGCTGAAAGTGTTGAAGTGAGCCCGAACATCACGGCGGAACTCAATAGTAACAGAGAACTCATCGGTATCGAAATTTTTGAAGCGAGCACCTTCATCCGTGACTCGATTTTTGAAAGTGTGCAGGCCAGAGTCCTTCACTTGGCTGGCGCACGTGTTGGCTGAGCATTAATTTTTCCCTCATGCCCGTCCTCACCTATAATCCCGCCTCCCGCATGGCCGTGATGGACGGCCCGCTTGGCCCGATTGAGTCGGAGCTTGCCACAAGGTATGTGCAAGGGGGTGCGGTTTTTATCGAGTGATGGGTAGAGAAGGCAGGGGTTAGAGATCAATAGCGGCAAGTACGGCTTTGGCTTTCGTGGCTGGCCAATCACTCATGCGGGAACCGCGAAGAGGCAATCCAAGCCGGAGACAGGGCTTTCGTTCTCGATTTGATCAGCCATGGTTCGCAACGCAAGCGCCTTCACTTTGGAAATGGCTTGCTCCCGCGTCGCTCCATACACCATAACCCCAGGCAGTTCAGGTATTTCAGCAATCCAGCGTCCATCATCTTCCATTTCGAGTTCGATTCTCATGCCACTATCTCCCCTGGCTGAATATCAAGACGTCTTGAATTTATTCCAATATATTTATTCGTCAAGTAGCGTCAATTCAATCCCAAAAGACCTTTATGGCCGTCCTCACCTATAATCCCGCCTCCCGCATGGCCGTGATGGATTGCCCGCTTGGTCCTGTCGAGGCTGAGCTTGCCACAAGGGAGGACTGGCCCTTGCCCGTGCCGCTGAACGAGCTGGGCCGGTATTTCGTGAAGTGCTTTGGAGACGTTCCGGATTCGCTCCGGCAGGCTCCCTACGTGATCCAGGCCTATCCGGACAACCTGCTGGAAATCTCCTTTCGCAACAGCGTGGGGCTTACGCGCATCGGCCCCCTGCCCGTTGTGGTCCGAAATCTGAAGATTGCCGAACCGCAGTACCAGGCCATGCTGGACGCCGTGGTCGCGAAGGTGGCCGGCCTGATTTTCGGATTTGGACAGCCCACGGGCCAGAACGTGCAGCGCGGTCAGCCGGGCAAGGACGTGGCCTACCTGGAGATGTGTTTTTTGCGCATGGCCTTGTTGCGGGAGAAGCCGGACATCGACGCCATTGCCGGAGCCATCCTGGCTGATCCGCACCGGGTTTTCCGGCGGGTGCGCAGTCCCAGGCGGATGGAGGACGTCACCGAGGTCAACCCGGAAGCCTGGGCGGAGTTGGCCACGCGGCCCCAGGGGTTGTGCCGGATTGCCGATGGGCATCCGCTGACGGCCACGGCCTTGGGCAAATCCCTGCGCCGCACATCCGGGCAGTGGCTTTTTCCCCGAGAGCTGGTGGTTGAAGAAAAGGTGCAGTCCGTGGACACCCCGGAGAACCGGTTCGTGAAACATTTTCTGGGCGTCTTGCTGCACAAGGTCCAGGTGTTTCGGGATATCCTCGGGGCAGCTTCCGGAGGGGCGCTGAACCAGGAACTGGCTTCGGAGATGCGGGAGCTGGACCGCAAACTCCGACGCTTTGCCCAGGCTGGTCTGTGGCGCGACGTCGGACAGATGCGTTTTTTTCCGGCTTCCTCCCAGGTCTTGCAACGCCGCGAGGGCTATCGCAGCCTGTTCCGGCTCCATGCCTTGCTCTCCCTGCGCACTCAATGCCGGTTCACGCTGCCGGACTTTGCCCGCATTCTGGAAACCAAGGACACGCCCACCCTGTATGAGTACTGGGCCTTTTTCGTAGTCAAGGACGCGCTTGACGCACGTCTTCGCCAGCAAAGCCTGCATGTCGTGCATTCCGATGACCAGCGCGAACGCTCCATGTCTCATGAGTTGGTCCTGGGGTACGAGGGGGATCTGCGGCTGTGCTTCAACCGCACCTATTCCACTCCCGGACAGAGCTATTCCCATCCCTTGCGCCCGGACATCACCATCGAGCAGGGCGGTCGCCGCCTGATTCTGGACGCCAAGTTCAAGGGGGCAGGCTCGGGCTTCTACGGGGTCTTGGCCGAAGACGGGACCATCCAGCGCTGGCGCGAAGAGGACATCGACAAGATGCACGCCTACCGGGACGCCATTGCCGGAGTGCAGGGCGCGTTCATCCTCTATCCAGGGCTGGAAACCGCCATGTTTGCCCCTTCTGGTCAGTCCTTCCCCGGCGTCGGGGCCTTGGCCCTCAGGTCCGGAGAGCAGGCCAGCCCCAATCCTGAACACGCTGCGGGCCTTGCCCAAGTGATTGACCGCTTTTGCACCTTACAGGAGGGGGCGTCATGCTGAAGTCCCCTCAAGGCCTCCTTTTCTCCGCCACGGACATCATCAATTTTCTGGACTGTCCGCACTGCACCGTGCTGGATCTGATCGACCTGGAAACGCCCTTGCCCAAGACCGAGGACAGCGACGAGGCCAGGCTTGTGCAGATCAAGGGCATTGAGCACGAGCAGCGCTTCCTGGACAAGTTGCGCAAGCAGGGGCTCCAGGTTGTCGATGCCTCCCTTGCCGGAAGCCTGGACGCCAGGGTCCGGGAAACCATCCAGGCCATGCAATCCGGTGTTGATGTCGTCTACCAGGCTGCGCTGATGGACGGCCCTTTGCTGGGCCATGCCGATTTTCTGCGCAAGGCTTCCGTGCCTTCAACGCTGGGTGGACACAGCTACGAGGTTCTGGACACCAAACTGGCCCGCAGCGCCAAGACCAGGTTCGTGGTCCAGCTGGCCTTCTACTCGGACCTGGTGGCCCGACTGCAAGGCCGCATACCGCAATTTATGCACGTCTTTCTCGGGGACCAAACCGAGAAAAACTATGCCTGCGCCCAGTTCAGCCGCTATGTGGCCAATGTGGTCCGCCGCTTCCAGGACCATGTGCAGGCCCTGACCCCCCAAATTGCCTCCCTGGCTAAGCCCGGTGCGCACGTCTCGGTTGCTCTGGGCACCTACCCCGATCCCTGCCCTCGCTGCTCCCTGTGCAAGTGGCAAACCCTGTGCGAAGAGCGCCGCATGGCCGACGACCATCTCTGCCAGGTTGCCGGAATAACCAAGGTGCAGGTCAAGCGGCTCCAGGCCGCTGGCGTGGCCACTCTTGAAGCGCTGGGCAAATGGTCTATGGGCAAGAGGGGGCCCAAAATAGCCGGGCAGACCCTGGAAAAACTGGTCCGGCAGGCCAGATTGCAGGCCAAGGGGCGCAGGACGGGCCAGCAGCACTACGAACTGCTGTCACCCAGCCAGGAAGATGGCCCACGTGGCTTTGCCCGGTTGCCCAAACCTTCGCCAGGGGACATGTTCTTCGACATGGAAGGCGACCCGTTGGAAGAAGGCGGATTGGAGTATCTGTTCGGGCTCTATGTGTTCGAGCCCCCGGAAGGTCGCAAGCCAAGTCGCCAACCAGGCAAGGGCAAAGCAAGCCTGCATCCGAAGTTCATCCCCTTTTGGGGCCATGACCGGGCCGGGGAGAAGCAGGCGTTTGAGCGGTTCATGGACTATGTGTCTGAACGGCTGCGCCAGTATCCCGACGCATATATCTACCACTATGCCCACTACGAGCCCGTGGCCCTGAAAAAGCTGATGTCCCTGCACGGCACCCGCGAGGTCGAGGTGGACAACCTGCTCCGGGCCGGAAAGCTGGTGGACCTGTACAAGGTGGTCCGGGAGGCGGTGAGGGTCTCGGAGCCGAGCTACTCCATCAAGCACATCGAGCATTTCTACCTGGGCCGGCGCACCGGGGACGTGCAAAGCGCCGGGGCCAGCATCGTTTTTTACGAGCGCTGGAAGGAAACCGGCGATGCCTCCCTGCTCCAGGAGATCGAGGACTATAACAAGGAGGACGCGCGCTCCACCCATGCCCTGCGGGACTGGCTCCTGGACCTGCGGCGCTTCAGCGATGCATCGGACCTGCCCTGGTTCACCCCGGACACGGCTTCCAGCGGGGGCGACCAGAAGACCGCCGACCTGACCGAGCATGAACAGCGCATCGCAAAATATCACACTTTGCTTGTGGACGGGTTGCCACCGGACCGCCAGGACTGGGACCACAGCGCCCATGTCCGGGAACTGACCTGGCAGTTGCTGGACTTTTATCGCCGTGCGGCCAAGCCCGGCTGGTGGGGGATGTTCGCCCGCCAGGACATGACCGAGGAAGAGCGCATCGAGGACATGGAGTGCATCGGCTCCCTGGTTCGGGACCAGAAAGTCGCCCCGGTCAAGGAAAAGCAGTCCTTTGTCTACACCTACCGCTATCCGGAGCAGGAGACCAAACTCAAATCCGGGGACAACGTGGTTATTGTGGGCATGCATGCCCCGCTGCGCGATTTCGAGGTGGACCAGGACGCCCGCCGGGTCACGTTCAAGATGGCCGCCAGACACGGTGAGCCGTCAGCCAGGATCAACATCGGGGCCGGTGGGCCGTTCAATACGAACAAGCTCCGGGAAGCGGTGTTCCGGTTCGCGGACAGCCTGTTGGCCGGGGACGGCAACTACCAGGCGATTCATGATCTGCTCAACCGCACCGCGCCGCGTATCAAGGGCCGTGCTCCGGGAAGGCCAATAATCAAGGAGAGCGCCCCTGCCCTGCCGCAGATTTCCAAGGCCGTGGCGGGACTGCAAAGCAGTTGCGTCTTCGTCCAGGGACCACCCGGCTCGGGCAAGACCTACACCGGTTCCCACGTGATCGTGGACCTGCTGGGCCGGGGCAAGACCGTGGGCGTATCCTCCAACAGCCACAAGGCCATCCACAATCTACTTCAGGATGTGGAAAAGGTCGCCTCGGGCAAGGGGGTTACTTTTTCGGGCGTCAAAAAAAGTACGCAAGGTTCACCGGAAACGCATTTCAACGGACGGTTCATCCAGGATGTCTTTGCCGCCGACCAGGTGGACCCCAGGCAGGACCAACTGATTGCCGGAACGGCCTGGCTGTTTTCCGAACCCCACCTGGATCAGACCCTGGATTATCTCTTTGTGGACGAAGCCGGTCAGGTGGCCCTGGCCAACCTGATCGCCATGGGCACCAGCGCGAAGAATATCGTCCTGCTGGGCGACCAGATGCAGCTTGGCCAGCCCATCCAGGGGATCCATCCGGGTCGCTCCGGAGATTCCACCCTGGAATACCTGCTGGGCGAGACCGCGACCATCCCTCCGGACCAGGGCATCTTTTTGAAGTCCACCTGGCGCATGCACCCCAATGTTTGTCGGCTGATTTCCGAGATGGTCTACGATGCCCGCCTGGAACCGGAACCGCATACGGTTAATCAGGTTCTGCTCCTGAACAAGGATGCCCATCCGGCTCTGGCACAAACTGGGGTGCGTTTTGTACCCGTCCATCACGACGCCTGTTCCCAGCAGAGCGAGGAAGAGGCGGAGCTGATCAGGGAGCTCATCGAAAGCCTGCTCCAACAGCGCTACCAGGACAAGGACAAGCAGGACCGCCCCATGACCCTGGAGAACATCCTGGTGGTCGCGCCCTACAACATGCAGGTCAACCTGCTCAAACGCGTCTTGCCCGCTGGGGCGCGGGTGGGTACTGTCGATAAATTTCAAGGGCAACAGGCCGAGGTGGTCATCGTCTCCATGACCACGTCCAACGAGGAATCTCTGCCCAGGTTCATCGATTTCCTGTACAGCAAAAACCGGCTCAACGTGGCCCTGTCCCGCGCCAAAAGCCTGGCCCTGCTGGTCGCCAATCCGGAATTGATGTCCATCAAGTGCTCCACGCCGGAGCAAATGGCGCTGGTGAATGCGTTGTGCTGGGTGTGGGAGTATTCGGACGCAAACGGATTGGCGGATTGAACCCGTGCCGATTGGGCAGGTGGGATGCACGCAGGCGGGGGAGGAGTTATCACGGACATTGCCTGTAGGGCCGGAGTGGTCACTTTGATTTGAAAAATGCGCCGGGAGACGGCGCGAATCTGTTGCATGGATGGAGAAGGGGGGATGGGGATGGCTGAACAGCGCGTGTTGGTCACCGGGGCCACGGGATACATCGGCGGGCGACTGATCAAGAAGCTGCTGGAACGCGGGCATGCGGTAACGGCTATGGCCCGTTCCCTGGGCAAGCTGGGCTGCCGACCCTGGGCCGGGCATCCGCTGGTGCGCCTGGCCCAGGGCGACGTCATGGACCAGGCTTCCCTGGAACGGGCCATGGAGGGCTGCACCGCGGCGTACTACCTGGTGCATTCCATGACTCCGGGGGCCAAGGACTTCGCTTCGGCCGACAGGGTCGCGGCGGAGAACATGGCCCGGGCCGCGGAAAATCAGGGGCTGTCGCGGATCATCTACCTGGGCGGCCTGGGGGAGGAGAGCGACGCGCATCTGAGCAAGCACCTGCGTTCCCGGTTGGAGGTGGCCAAGGTGTTGCGGGAGGGGCGCGTCCCCGTGACCTTTTTGCGGGCGGCGATGATCATCGGGTCGGGCAGTGCGTCGTTCGAGATTCTGCGCTACCTGACCGAACGGCTGCCGGTGATGATCACCCCGCGCTGGGTGCGCACCGAATGCCAGCCCATCGCCGTGTCCAACGTCATCGAGTACCTTTCGGGCTGTCTGGAACATCCGGAAACCACCGGCCAGACGTACGACATCGGCGGTCCGGACGTGCTGACCTATGCCCAAATGTTTCAATTGTACGCCGAAATTGCCGGACTGCCGAAGCGGGTACTGATTCCGGTCCCGCTTCTGACCCCTCATCTTTCCTCATTGTGGATCAATTTCGTGACGCCGATTCCCACGATCCTGGCCAAGCCGTTGGTGCTGGGACTGCGCAACCGGGTGGTCTGCTCGGAGAACCGGATTCGGGAGATCATCCCCCAGCCGCTGTTGACCTGCCGGGAAGCCATCACCACGGCCTTGCGGAAAATCGAGCAACTGGACGTGGAGACCTGCTGGAGCGACGCCGGGTTTCAGCCTCCGCCGGAGTGGCTGGATTGCGGGGACGCGGCCTATGCCGGGGGCACGCTGCTGGGTTTGTCCTACCACATCAAGATCGCGGCCAAGCCGGAGGAAGTCTGGCCCGTGGTGGCCGCCCTGGGCGGGGAAACCGGCTGGTACTACGGCGATTGGCTCTGGCGGCTGCGCGGGTTCATGGACCGGGTGGTCGGCGGGGTGGGGTTGCGGCGCGGGCGACGGCATCCAACGGAAATTCGGGTCGGCGACGCCCTGGACTTCTGGCGGGTGCTTCAACTGGAACCCGGGCGGCGTCTGCGCCTGTTGGCGGAAATGAAGACACCCGGGGAAGCCCTGCTGGACTTCGAACTGCGTCCCTCCGGCCAGGATGGAGCGTACACGGAAATCATCGAGCGATCCCGGTTTCTGCCTAAGGGACTGTGGGGCTTGGCCTACTGGTACGTCACCTATCCGTTCCATATCCTGATCTTCAAGGGCATGCTGGAAAAAATCGCCCATCAGACGGGACGGGCCGCCGGACCGGCCAAGCCGCTGGGGCCATCGTCCACCACGAGTTGCGCTTTGCCCGGTGGACGCTAACAGGGCCGAACGTCACTTGGTTGGTATTCTGGACGCTGGAGCTTGGGAACGATCGGAACATCGAAATCGAAATCGCTATCGAAATCGGAAAGTTGCCAGAAATCGATTTTGGTCACGATTTCGATTCCGATTTCGATAACGATCCAGAGCGCCTGCGGCTCGATAACAGATCAGCCCTGCCGTGAACCCCAAAACGATTGACCTCGCCATGGAAAGGGCCTACCGAGAGCACATTTTATCCGGATGCCTTGGAGGGCGAGAACATGTTCATGGAGGACGATGTCTTTTTTTCAGACATCAAGCTGGACCCCGAGGTTTCGTACTTTCTGTACATTGGTGAAATCAAGACGGATTGCCTGAACCAGTTCGTCAAGGAGACCCTGTCCAAAATTCACGGACGGCCTTTTGATTTCATCTCCATCCTGTCGGACGTGCTGGAATCCTACCCGCACAAGAACACCCTGGTGATCAATCCCATGGCCCGGGAACTGTACCGGGCCAAGGGGCGCAAGGTCAGTTTCCGGATCGCCCCGAGGACCTTCGCGTCCATGGTCTCGGCTTCCGCCGCGGTCAACGATCTGATCCGGCAACTCCTGGACAAGCAGGGTCAGGTGTTCATCCACGTCTTCGAATCCGTGCCGGAGCTGACCCTGGCTTTGATTCCCGACGTGCGCATCCTCGGTCCCAGCGGACACATCGCCAATATCTGGAACAACAAGCTTTACCAGCTACAGATGCTCAAGGGCACGGCCCCGCTGATCGACTACCGGGTTTGCGCGGACGCGGAGCACATGCTGGAAACGGCACGGGATCTCTGGGGGGAATGGCCGGACGGCATTTTCGTCAGCCAGCCCTATTCCGCGGCCGGGGTAAACAGCTTCCTGGCCACTACTCAGGAGGAGATCGAGACCAAAGTCGCCCACCTCAAGGGGAAGTTCTTCATCAGTCGCTATATTCCCCACCTTGACGATCCCACCGTGCTTGGCGTCGTGGCCGGACCCTCCGACGTCTTCATTGCGGCCATCGCGGACCAGGAGATTCAGGACGGAAACAAATTTCGCGGATCGACCTTTCCGTCGGCGCTGTCTTCCGCCTTGCAGCAGGAACTGCGAGAGATCACCCGCAAGGTGGGGCAGGTCATGGGCCGCAGCGGGTATCGCGGGATTTTCGGCTGCGATTACGTTGTCGACGGCCAGGGCCGGATTTATTTCGTGGAAGTCAATGCCCGGAAACAGGGCACCACCATGGAAATGTGCTGTACCCTGGAAAACGCGCTGCCCGCGGACACGCCCGGCTTGTTGGAACTGGAGTACCACGCCGTGATGCACAATCGGTTTCCGGAAAACAAGATGGAAATCGTCGACGCTCTGGGAGACATTTGTTGGCGGACCTACAATTACAAGTTGGACACGGAAGCCGAGACCAATCAGATCGTGCCCGTTGATGAGGATGAACGAACCCTGTTCAGGGAGGTCAAGGCGGGCAGACAGGACCACGGCGTGATCGTGATGGAACATGTCGGCGGCAGGCTTGCCGTGCAACCTGGGACGTTCCTGGGTCGCGTGGTGGCCGTTGGCCACACCCGGGCGCAGTTGGAAGAGGATATCCGTCTGGGCATCCAACAGCTCAAGGAATCCATTTTCGATACGCTACAGACCCAAACCACAACGAAGGATGACTGATCATGAGCAGCACGACCCCGCATGTCTTGGATTCGTTTACCGAGGTTTTTTTTGAAGACTTGTTCATGGCCGAGGGGGATACTTCCGCATCGGAAGTACAACTTGCCGCCGTGGCTGAGTTGAAGGACGCGGCCCTGACCCAGGACCGCACCGGCCCCATTGTCGAACTCTTCGCGGAATTGGCTCGGATTCATGGTGAGCAGGGCCTGACACCGGAACAGCTTGGCCTGACACGGGAGGAACTTGTCACGTTGGCGGACAAGCATGCCAAACTGGACGAACACGGTGTGACCGTGGGTGGACGAGTAGGCAAGGCCCTGCCCATTGTCGCCGAAGCCAAGTCCCGGATCGCCGACTACCTGGAACGCCACGCTGTGGAAGCCCCCAGCGGGATCGAGGCCTGGGAGCGAATCCAGGAGAATCAGGCCCGAATCAAGCGCGTACTGGGCATGACCGACGAGGACTGGAACTCCTATTCCGGACAGTTGCGCCATGCCGTGGAGGACGTGGACGCGCTGGCCTCGATTATCGATCTGCCGGCCAAGGCCGTGGAGGAGGTCCGGCGGGTCACCCAAACCTACCGGATGCGCCTGACCCCATACTATGCCAGCTTGATTCTGCCGGACCGGAGCAACGATCCCGTGCTGCTTCAGGCCGTTCCCACCGCGGAAATGGTCGACAACGCCGGGGTGGAGATCCCGCCGGTGGCCGCGGACCATTCCCCGGCCCGGCTGATCGACCAGTTCTATCCCCGGGTGGTGACCATCAAGGCCACCAACATGTGCGCCATGTACTGCACCCACTGCTTGCGCATCGCGCACATCGGCGCCAAGGACCGGATCTACAGCAAGGAAGCTTACGGCGAAGCCCTGAGCTACATCCGGGCCAACCCGGAAATCCGGGACGTCCTGGTTACCGGCGGAGACGCTTTCGTGCTGCCCAACTCCATGCTGGAATGGCTCCTGGGTGAACTGGACTCCATCGAGCATGTGCGGATGAAGCGGCTGGGGACCAGGATCCCGGTCACCACGCCGCAGCGGGTGGACGGGGCATTGCTGGACATCCTGGAGGCCAGCAACGAGCGCAAGCCGGTGCGCGTGGTCACTCAGATCAACACGGCCCAGGAAATCACTCCGGTGTCCAAGGCCGCTTTCAAGGCGATTTCCGGGCGCGTCATGGCAGTGATGAACCAGGCCGTGCTGCTCAAGGGCATCAACGATACCAAGATCAAGATGTGGAAGCTGTGCGAGACCATCCAGGAGTCCTACGTCCGGCCCTACTACGTGTTCAATTGCAGCTACCGCAATCCACAGTTCACGCATCTGCGCGTTCCCGTGGCCACGGGTCAGGAGATCATCGAGAGCATGTACGGCAACATCTCCGGCGACGCCATCCCCCGATACATCGCCACGGCCGGCGGCAAGATTCCCCTGCACAAGACCAACCTTCTCGGGCGCAAGGACGGCAACCTGCGGATGCAGAAGCCCTGGAACGAGGAGCGGGTGATGTATCCGGACGCTGATCCCGGAGAGTACGCCCGCCAGGATTTCGGATTTGCCAGGTATCGGGCCGACACGGAAAAATAGTCGCCCCATGCACGATCAAATCATCGCCTATCTGGCGGACCGGGAAACCGAAGTCGTTGAACTGTTGCGGCGCTTGGTGGAGATCCAGAGCGGTAGCCGGAACAAGCCGGGCCTGGACCTTATGGCCGAGGTCATGGGCGAGATCCTGGGGCAGGTCTTGCCGGACGTCCGAGTCCTGCCCTTTGCCGACTACGGGAACATGGTCCAGGCTTCCTCCGGACCATGGAGCCGTGGCGAATCCGGCTTCGCCCTGGTGGGACACATGGATACCGTATTCCCCGCGGACACGTCGTTCACCACCTTTCAGGAAGACGGCGAGATCTGTCGCGGGCCCGGGGTTTACGACATGAAGGGCGGCCTGGTGGTGGGCGTTTACGCGCTCAAGGCGCTCCGGAGCCTGGGCGTTTTGAATGACATGCCGGTGACGTTTTTGTGTAATTCCGACGAGGAGATCGGCTCCCCGGCTTCCCGGCCCTGGATCGAGGAGCAAGCCGTGCGTGGTCTGGCCTGTTTGGTGTTTGAAGGCGGGGGGCTGAACCGGGAAGTGGTCACGGGCCGCAAGGGCAGGCTGGGTTTGCGGGTGACGGTTTGCGGAAGGGCCGGGCACGCGGCCAAGGGCGGCTCCAAGGCCAGCGCGATCCTGGAACTGGCCCACAAGATCACGGCTTTGGAAGCCTTGAACCACGACGCGGAAATCACCGTGAACGTGGGCCGCGTGGAGGGCGGGATCGGGCCGAATACCGTCCCGGAACTGGCTCAGGCCCTGGTGGACGCCCGGTTTCTCTCACCTGAAGGTCAATCCCGGCTGCGGGAGTCGATGGCGGGTATTTTCGCGGATCAAACCGTTCCCGGTACGTCCTGCGAGCATGTCGAAACCACGGGCCGTCCAGCCATGCCCCAATCCGAGGCGAATAAGCACCTGTACGCGGCGGCCCGGAGGCAGGCGGCGCTGTTGGGATACGACTTGCCCGACGAGCTGCGTTTCGGAGTTTCCGACGCCAACTTCATTGCCGACCGGGGCGTTCCGGTTTTGGACGGGCTGGGACCGCTGGGCGATCTGGATCATAGCGACAAAGAATACATCGTCAGGCGCAGTCTGCTGGAGCGGTCCGTCCTGGTCGCCTCATTGCTGCTGGATTTGTGGACCAACCGGCCCCGTTGACCGCGAATCCTCGGCGTTTGACATCAGCACTCATCTTCGGCATATCACTTCGGACAAGATTGGTGAGAGGTGAATTTGTTTGATTTTTAACATTTTTGTTATGGAGGTGTGAGTATGGTAGGAAAGAAATGGTTCGTAGCCTTGGTCGTCGCCCTTGGATTGGCGTTGTCCGCGCCCCAGGCCATGGCGAAGCAGGACATTCTGTTCGGCGGAGCGTCCATTACCGGTGTTTACTATCAGGTCGCCCTGCAGATCAGCAACATGATGAACAAGCACATGGGCGGGGAGTACAACTACATCGGTCGGCCCACCGGCGGCTCGGTGTTCAACATCAACGCCCTGGATCGCGGAGCGTTCGACTTCGCCGTGGCCCAGTCCGACCGGAATTTTCAGGGCTTCAACGGCACCGCGGACTGGGAAGGCAAGCCGGTCACGGCTTTGCGCAGCGTGTTCAGCATGCATCCCGAGACCGTCATGCTGGTCACCCGCAAAGATACGGGCATTACCAGCGTTGACGGCTTGAAGGGCAAGCGGGTGAACATCGGCAATCCCGGTTCCGGTCAGCGCGGCAATGCCGAAGATGTCCTGCGCATGTACGGGCTGGATTTCAACACGGATTTTCGGGCCGAGGCGCTCCAGCAGCATGAAGCTTCCCGTGCCCTGGTGGACCGCAACATCGACGCTTTTTTCTACACCGTGGGCAACCCCAGCGCGGCCATTGAAGAGCCCGCCCAGTCGGTGGATCTGGACATGGTTCCCCTGAATTCCGACGCCGTCAAGGCGTTCGTTGCCGAGCATCCCTTTTACATCACGACCAGCATCCCGGCCGGCACATACCGCGGCATTGACCGGGACATCGAGACCTACGCCGTGACCGCCACCGTGGTCACCAACGACTCCGTCTCTGAGCAGGTGGTCTACGACATGGTCAAGACGGTATTTGAAAACCTGGATGAGTTGCGGGCTTCCCACGCCGCTTTCCGTCATCTGAAGCCCGAGGAAATGCTGCAGGGTCTTTCCGCTCCGCTGCATCCCGGCGCCGAGAAGTACTATAAGGAAAAAGGCTGGATGTAGCCTGTCTTGTTTGCTCAGGGGCGGTTTGCGAACCGCCCCTGTTTTGTTCCTCCCTCCGCATTGTTCTCACAAGCACTAAAGGTCCGCCATGACCGATCAGGAACGTACCGAAACTACGCCGCGAGGCGTTGAGCACGCCGTCGAACCTGACACAGAGGGTTCGCGCAAGAAAACCCGGGTCCGTCAGTCCGCCGAAGACATGGTGGCCATGGTCGAAGCCGGGGCTCGGGAGCCGAAGCATCCAGTCGCTGCCTGGATCATCACCCTGTTGTGTCTGGCGTGGTCCGGATTTCAGTTGTATCTGGCCTATGAGCCGATGAACTCCCACATCGCCCGTTCCTGGCACCTGGGATTCGCCATCTGCCTCGCCTTTTTGGCCTACCCGGCCTACAAGCAGTACAGTCCGCCCATGTGGGTCACCTGGACCCGGAAGATGATTCCCAGCTTCGCCCGTCGTTCCATCCGGACGCATATCCCGATTTACGACATCCTGCTGGCCATTCTGGCCACGGCCGGGGCCCTGTACATCTGGTGGGACTACAGCGGGATCATCACCCGGATGGGCCTGCCTTCGCAGCTGGACATCTGGATGGGCGTGATCCTGGTCGTGCTGCTGCTGGAAGCGGCAAGGCGCGCTCTGGGGCCGGCCCTGGCAGTTCTGGCGGGCATTTTTTTGCTGTACACCATTATTGGTCCTCATTTGCCCGCGCTGTTGCGCCACCGGGGCGTTCCCCTGGATTTCATCATCAGCGACATGTACCTGACCACTACGGGCATTTTCGGCGTTCCTCTGGGCGTGTCCACGGACTTCGTGTTCTTGTTCGTCCTCTTCGGGGCTCTTCTGGACCGGGCCGGGGGGGGCAAATATTTCATCGACGTGGCCTTTTCAGCCCTGGGCACCTTCCGGGGCGGTCCGGCCAAGGCCGCGGTCATGGCCTCCGGGTTGACCGGACTTGTTTCCGGCTCCTCCATCGCCAACACCGTGACCACCGGAACCTTCACCATTCCGCTGATGAAAAAGGTCGGCTTTCCGGCGCACAAGGCCGCGGCCATCGAAGTGGCTTCCTCGGTCAATGGGCAACTCATGCCGCCGATCATGGGCGCCGCGGCGTTCATCATGGCCGAGATCATCGGGATACCGTACCTGGACGTGGTTCGCGCGGCCTTGTTTCCGGCCCTGATCGCATATCTGGCCTTGCTGTACATCGTACACCTGGAGGCCCTGAAAATGGGCATCAAGGCCCTGCCGCGCAAGGAACTGCCCAAGTTCGGCAAGACCGTGCTCCGGGGCTGTCACTTCATCATTCCCCTGGGCGTGCTGATCTTTTATTTGGTGATCATGCGCCGTTCCCCCATCGCCTCGGCGCTGTACGCCATTGAGAGCCTGGTCGTGATCATGCTCGTCCAGCGGCCGATCATCGCCTTCCTGTCCCTGGGCATGCACAAGCGGGCCGGGACCCTGGACCCGAACATCGACCTGAAGCGCTTTTTGCTGACCGCCACCTGGCAGGGGCTGCACGATGTTTGGAGCGGGATGATCATGGGAGCGCGGAACATGGTTTCCGTGGGCGTGGCCACGGCCACGGCCGGGATCATCGTCGGCGTGGTGACCATCACCGGTTTGGTGGGTCGCTTCATCACCATCATCGCCACCCTGTCCATGGGCAACATCGTGCTTATGCTGATCTTTACGGCCATCACCAGTCTGATCCTGGGCATGGGCATGCCTACCACGGCCAACTACATCATCATGGCCACGCTGACCGCGCCGGTGATCATCCAGCTCGGCGGCGACGCCGGATTGATCTTCCCGCTGATCGCGGCCCACTTGTTCGTTTTTTATTTCGGCATCCTGGCCGACGTGACTCCGCCGGTGGGCCTGGCGGCCTATGCCGGAGCGGCCATTGCCCGCACGGACCCGATCAAGACCGGGGTTCAAGGGTTCGCCTACAGCCTGCGTACGGGCATCCTGCCGTTCATCTTCCTGTTCAACACCGAGCTGTTGATGATTTCCGGGGTGACCGAAACCGGCAAGGTGATCTGGCTGGAGGATCCATGGTATCTGACCTGGGTTTTCTTCTCCGGTCTGATCGCCATGTTCGCCTTCGCCTCGGCCCTGCAAGGCTGGCTGGTCACGCGCTGCAACTGGCTGGAGCGGCTCTTCCTGCTGTCCGTCTGCGCCACCACCTTCCGCCCGGGCGTCTTCGCGGCCTACCTGCCCTTTGATCGTCTGGGCATGCAGATCCTCGGCGTGGCCATGTACTTCTCCCTGTTCGCGTGGCAGATGTACCGGTCGAAACGAACAGGCGGCGACGCCTCGCCGTCCCCGGCCTGACGGTGACCAACTCTCAAACCCCGAGCACTCGGACCCTGCTTATTTTACCGCTGCCCTCTTAATCGTTGAACCGTGAACCGTGAACCGTTGAACCCCTTAACCGACCGCGGAGCCGACATGTACAAGCGCATCCTTGTTCCCATTGATATCCAGGAAGGCGAGCGCACCCGAAAGATGAGCCTTGAGCGCGCCGCCGAGTTATGCCGGTTTTATGATGCGAAGATGTTTGCCCTGACCGTGGTTCCGGACATGGGCATGCCCATTGTGGCCGACTACTTTCCCTCCGACGCCGGAGACAAGATCGTGGCCGACGCGGAAAGCCTCCTGCACGAGCTGGTGGACGCCCATATCCCCGACGACATCGATGTCCAGCACCTCGTGGCCCAGGGCTCCATCTATCGCCGGATTTTGCGCATGGCCGAAAAAGTCGAAGCCGACCTGATCATCATGCCCGCCCACCGCATCAAGCTTCAGGACTACCTCCTCGGCACCAACACCTCAAAGGTCGTTCGCCACGCCAAGTGTTCGGTTCTCGTGCTGCGATGCGAGAGCTGAGTTTGATCAGCGAGTTGCGGGGTTGAGTCTTTTCTGTACCCGGAAAGAGGTGATGCCTATGGGGTTTGAGATTGCGGATCATTCTTTATCATATGAAGAGACTGACCGTTTTACTGAGTATCTCACAAGAAATGATTTCTCGTCGTGCATCGTAGATATTCCGGGTTAAGGACTCTCTAGCCCCCATCCGAGTCTTCGTGGAAAAGGATTCCTAGGCGTGACAGTGACGACGCCTGATTTGTCACTGTACGGGTACGGAGACGAAGACTGGCTGCCCATATAGAATTATTTCCTGCGTGTCGTACAAAGCAGATGAAGAACGCCCAGTTCAACACCCTTCACGTCAAGAAGACATGCGAACAAAAGTTGGAGATCAGATTCAAGGCTGGCGGCGAACAGAACGGGTGGTTCGAGCATGACGGCAAGAAGACTGCCAGGATCACGATACCAAAGGGGTCACCCCACCAAACGGAAATTTGTGTACGCAAAGCCCTGCTCTGTGGTGCATAATTCGGTACACCGTGATTGACATTGGTCTTTTTTGGTCAATTGATATCAAGAGTTTATATCCAAAATTCGATTCCTAACCTGTCCGTCGAATCCGCAGGAAGTGGGTTCAGGTGGAGGGGATGCGTATCGTGTAGCTACCTGCTCAAAAGTTACTTGATACTTGGTGACACGAATGTTGGGTCTGGGCCAATTAGAGCATATAGGGTGGAGATTCGTAGAATACGCAAAGATGAAATATGACATACAACGTCCCAAGATTCTGGAAGTCGAAGCAGGAAAACAAGGACGCCCTGCCATCAAGTAGCCGGGCATTATCGCAGACGCTTGATTTGCCGAAAACCCTGATGATTGCTTAAAATACGCCACCTTAAAAAAGTTCTTCCAAGATCTTCTAAGATCTTCTACATGAAAGCGCCTTTTTTAGGGCGCTTTCATGTTTTTTTAAAGGCAGGGGCAATAGGAAAGAAAAGAGTGTTCAAACCACTCCTGGGATGCAAAGAAATGGATGAATACCTTACTCGATAATTATCTGTTTTATTTGCAGTCTCCTAAAGAAATTACTGTTACAGCTATAAATTTATCGTTTTTGTCAACATATGAATATGCTATATCTACACCTTTATTTACAACATCTGCCAGTGGTGTGGGACACAATTCGGTTAAATTGATATTCCTTATTACATTTTTAAATGTATTTTGATCTATAGTTCTAATATCTGCATCGTGAAGCTTGTAATGGTATGTCAATTTGTTGTACTTTGCACTCGCGAAAAGTAAAGTTTGTCTTGTTCCATCTGGGAGATCAAAAGTTTTTGGTGCAATATTGTTCACTTCTTCAGCCATTATAGAAACAATTGAATTTACATTATTTTTACTATGTGCATTAATAGGTATCATATAAAATAAAATTAAGAAAAAAATACAAACAAGATTTTTCATGTTATTGTCTCCTTTTTTGAAACATTTTCGTTAAGATTTTTTTTGAAAATTAAAGATGTTTTGTCCACGCGAATTCGAGCAAATGAAAAATTTTCTTAGAAATTCATCCATTAACCTCCATAATACATCGATTAGTGTTTTGATTAATGTTGACTTCAAATAAATAATTTTATGCCATTTTGTCTATCATTTTTTTTGCCCCCAGAAGGGATAACCTACAGGAGAGCGAGAAATAAACTGGTTCTCTTTCCTATCGCCCCCGTATTGGTTCGGGCAATTTGGCCCAGACCCAACATTCGTGTCACTAGGTATCAAGTAGCGTCTATGAGGTCGTTGCAAGGGTGGTTTTTCAATTCTCACAAACGATGGTTTGTAAGAATCGAAATTGAGAATTGAGAAACGACGGTGAAACCTGACTTCCGGGGTTCTCAAAAACCATTCTCGGAATTATTTTCTCGAAACCGAAAGATAAGACGGATTTTGAGCATTGAAGTGGAAGCAACTATGCATACGCAAGCTGAATTTGTCCGGGAGAGTGAACTGCCGGTTTGACCTTGATTTCTATATCGTAGCCCAAACGGTTCAAGCATTCCATCAGTTTTCGTTCTGAAAACAGGTTCAACTTGCCATGCATCATTTCCGAAACCTTGGGTTGTGTCAGCCCCATTACTTTCGCGGCCTGATGTTGGGTTAGTCCCTGGCGCTCCATGGCGTTCATGATCTCAATGATCAATCCGGTCTTGATTTTGAGTTTCTCGGCGTCGGGCAATTCCAAGTCAGCATAGACGTTGCCTGATCCTACTTCGTAATCGATGCCTTTAATCTCACAAGTTTTCATTTTTTTATCTCCTCAAAAATGGCTTGAGTCTGCTTCAATCTCCCCCGAATAATATCAATGTGTTCTTTTGGCGTTGTAGCTCCTCGTTTGCTTTTCTTTTGGAAGCAATGAAGAACAAACACGCATTCGGCGAATCTCACCGAATAGACGGCACGGCATGTGTCATTAAAATCCGCCAACTCCCTAAAAACTCCAACTGACCTTCGCCTCAAACCCCAGCGTCGCGTCCAGGTCGTGGCTTCGGCGTTTGTCGCCGCCGGAGTCGTAGACTTCCAGTCTTCGGTTGAAGTTGTAGGTCGGGCCGATGCGCAGCAGCAGGGTGGGGGTAGGGGTGACGTCCAGATAAAGGCCGGTGGTGAACATCCGTGATCGGACATATCCTCTGGGCATGACGGTACTGTCGTCAGCCAGGCGGTAGGTGTCCGAGTTGATGCCGAATCCCAGCCAGGTGGACCAGACAGGGGATACGGTGTAGCGCAATTCGCTTTTCGGGAATCCGAGTCGGCCGGAGAAGCCTGGGGCGCGGGGATTGCGGTACTGTAAAAAGGGACCGGCCATGGCGAAAGTGCTGGAAAAAGCGAATTTGGTGGTGGGATCCACGCCGATGAATCCTCCCAGGCCCACGGTCCAGTCTTCATTCCAGGCATAGACTAGGCCTCCATTGGCCGCCACGCCCACGGATCGGGAGAGCTGCTTTTCGAAGCCGGAGCGAATTGCCCCTTGAACGAAATAAGACCAGCGTTGGGAAAGGATACCGCGCTGGTTGACCATGAAGGTGAGCACGTGCAGCGAATCCCAGGGGGCGCCTCGTCCGTCTCCGAAGGGCAGGGCGCTCTTGTCCTCCCAGGAATACCAGTTGGAGTGCCAGCCCAGACTGAAGCGGGACCAGGAGGCGTCTGCCCGGGTCTGGGTCACGGAGACTTTGCCCTGGTCGTCGCCCACGGCACTGTTGAACAGATGAAAACCGCTGAGCGCGACGCTTCCGGATGGGGCGCCAAATCCAGGCCTACTTTGGGTGGAAGCTGGTGGGCCATCCTGCCCGTGGGCCGGGCCTACGAGAACCAGGGTGGCCGCGATGAGCAGGGCGATGAAAAATGGCAGTCGGGGTTTGACTCTCCACGGGGATACATTTCGACTCGCGCGGGACAGGGACATGTGAAGGACCTCCAAAGAATGCGATATCAATAATGTGGTGGGTATCCAGTGCTTTCTGTATGGTGAGCTGAGTTGTTGCAAAAAAAATCCCGCCATGCGCGAGCATGGCGGGAGCGGGAAAAGTCAGCTAGGCGCGGCATCTCCAGGATTGTTCCTCGCCTTGAGCGAGGCGCTGGATGTTGTCCTTGTGCCGCGAGTAAACCAGGGCCATGATGACCAAGGTCACCGGAAGCAGGCTGTAGGATTCGGTCAGCAGCATGAAGATGGGCATCAGGGTGACCAGGACCAGGGAGCCCAGGGAGACGTACCCGCCCAGCTTGATTACGGTCAGACAGACGATCAGGGCCAATACGGCCGGCCAGAAGGCCAGTCCAAGAAAGATGCCCACGGTGGTGGCCACGCCTTTGCCGCCTTTGCCGTCCAGAAACACGGAGAACATGTGCCCCAGGAGCACGGCCAGGGCGGTGAGGGACAGGAACAGCCAGGAGTCGCTGAAGGAGGCGGCCACGCCCACGGCGAAAAGGCCTTTGAGGGCGTCCAGGATCAGCGTCATCGCGCCACAGCATGTGCCGCAAACACGGGCCACGTTGGTCGCGCCCATGTTTTTGCTGCCGTGCAGCCGCGGGTCGGGCAGTCCGCGCATTTTGGTCAACAGCAGGCCGAAAGGAATGGCCCCGATCAGATAACTCATGCCCAGCCATAAAATGCTCAACATCGTCTACTCCTTTTGCTCAGTTTGATCATCAATAATCTCCACAACCTTGATTTCATTTAGTAATGGATCAATCCTTCCCAGGCGGAGTCCGTAGTTTCCACCGATGAGAAACTTGTCCCCCAGCAGGCGCTTGGGCGCTCGGACCTGTACCTGCTCGGCGGGCAAAGAGAATACCGCCTGAGTCGGTGTTTCGTCCACTAAAATCGCGCCCCAAATTTTGTCGTTGGCGCTTTGTTGGCGTAAATACTCCAGTTTCCAGTAGCGCGACCGGGTTCGTTGCACTCGGCCCACCGCCTCCATCCTGGCCCGCCAAAAGGGGAGTGCGGCGTCCAGGTCCCGCTTGGTCAACCGGGCCGATCCCTGGTCCAGTCGGGAAGCCACCTGGGCCAGGTTGATGAAATCCACGTAGCGCCGCAACGGCGAGGTGATGGAGGCGTAGGCCGAGACGCCGAGGCTGGCGTGGGGTGCGGGCTTGGTCTGGATGGCGGCGTTGGCCAGCAGGCGGGACAGGCGGTACATGTCCTCCGGTCGCGTGTAGCACCCGCCGATACCCGGTGGAAGGGCGACGTTCTGGGTCCGGAAAAGCAGGGGAACTTCGTGCTCCCGCGCCCATCCGGCCAGCCGCGTGTTGGCAAGAACCATGAATTCGCTGACTAGAAGCTGGGCCATGGGCGAGGCCGGCTTTTCCTCCCGAACGACTCGGATGGCCGCGCCTTCTTCGACCAGTTTCAGATGCGGGTCCTGCTGATCAAAGACCACGGCGTTGTCGGCGATGCGGTGGCTGCGAAGCATTTCGGCCAGGGCGTGGGCCGAGGCAAAAGGCTCGATTCCGGCCAGGATATCCGCCTCCACCTGTTCGTAGTGGGTATTGGCATGCACCCGAACCCAACCCAGGCGCGGTTCGATGGAGCGGACCCGTGCCTCGGGGTCCAGGTCCAATTCCAGAAGCAGGGCCGGACGCTCCACGTCCTGGCGTAGGCTGAACAACTCAATGCCCAACCGTTCCGGAAGCATGTGGCTGACCCCTTCGAGCAGATAGAGGCTGGAAGCCCGTTGCGACACGGCCTGGTCCAGTTCCGAGAGCCAGGACCATTCCAGACAGGGCCGGGCGATGGCCAGGGTCAGGCGGAATCCCTGGTCCGCGGTCCGTTCCAGGGCGAAGGCGTCGTCGATGTCCCGGGTGGACGGGGAGTCCACGCTGAACAGCGTCAGGGGGGCCGGAGGAGAGACGCGGCCTCGGACCGCTTCTTCCAAGCGCTGAATCTCCGGCAGGAATTCCCGGCTCCAGTCGTCTTGCCAATCGTAGTCAGCCTGGGCCAGCAGATAGTTGTGGTGGGCCGGTACGAGTCTCCAGGCTTGGGCCAGGAGCAGGGCTTGCTGGGGATGATCCGGGATGCGTTTGGTCAGGTTGCGCCAAAGGTCGTCCGTGGCCGGGTCCTCGGGCTGATTGATGCGTCGCAGCAGCAGTTCCCTGAGTTTCGTGGCCGTGGATTCCAGAGGAGGCGGGAAGGAGGCATCGGTTTTCCCGGACGCTTTCGAAACTCCGATTTGCCACAAGTGGTGGAAAAAGTCCTGTCCGGCCGCAACCAGTTCCTGGTGCTCACGGGCCGCTTCCTGTTCGGTCAACCGGGCGAGGACGGTTTGTTCCGGATAGATCAGAAACGACGGCGGCTGAAACTTGAAATGGGTCTTGGCCTCCAGCAGGACGCGACCCAGGGCCGAACGCTGATCCGGGCCGGGTTCCTCCCAGAGCAGGTCGGCGAACCATTCCAAAGGGGCCGCGTCCAACTCGCCCTGGGCCAAGCTCCAGATCTCCATGACGTCGATGGACTCGGTCAACGCCTTGCGGGATTCCAAGTGTCGGGCCAGCCGCTCTTCATTCTCAGCGCGGGTGGCCGGGAGGGCATACTTCGGGCCGTGCCAGGGCAGGAGCCTGGCCGCCGGCAGGTTCATTTCCCGGCCTCTCTGGGTGAACAGGCGCGTTCGCCCGCCCTGTTCCTCCAGCATCACGGCCAGGTTGACCTGGTTGTCCTGCAGGTATTCGACCAGGGAGCCGGGGCCGGGGGACGAGGAGGGGGGAGATAAGGTCAAAACGAAATCCGGATTCTTTTAGTTGACTGTTGAAAAAGTCATTGTCTCCAGTCCGTTCAAAAATCCCAAGTGCAAGGAGCAAAAAAAGTTCAAGGTCGAAGCGTATTTATTGATACGTGAGAGTTTGAACTTTTTGCAGCGACGCAGCAATTGGGAGTTTTTAACCGACTGTTAGTGCCGAAAGGAGCGCTGCCCGGTGAAAACCATGGCCACCTGGGGATCAGCCTGGTTGACCGCGGTGATGACCTCATGATCCCGGATGGAGCCGCCGGGCTGGGCGATGGCCGTGACGCCCTGGGCCACGGCCAGGTCCACGCCGTCCCGAAAGGGGAAGAAGCCGTCGGAAACCAGGACCGTTCCGGGCAGGCCGCCCTTGGCCGTCTCGGTCCGGGCCTGGATGTCTTCCAGAATCCGACGCGCTTCCGGGTCGGTCTCGGCCTTGTTCTGAAGCTCGTAAAGGGAAACGCCCTGTTCGGTGAAGCTGAGCCAGTCCGCGTATTTGGTGTAGGCTTTGTGAATGGTCAGCTGGACGCATCCGACCCGGTCCTGCTCGCCGGTGCCCACGGCCACGGTGGCCCCGTCGCGGACAAAGAGCACGGAGTTGGAGGTCACGCCGGCCTCCACGGCCCAGGCAAAGAGCAGGTCGTCCATTTCCCTGGCAGTGGGCGTCCTGGCCTGGAGCAGGGCGCCGTCGCGCTCGGTCTTGGACGGCAGGAAATCCTGGGGACCGCGGATGCGGTTGCGGAACGAGAACTGGACGATCACTCCGCCGTCGGCCAAGGATTTGACGTCCAGGAAGGGCTTGTCCGCGAAGGTTTTCAACTCCGCCAATCCGGGAATGCGCAGAATGCGCAGGTTCTTGCGCTTTTTGAGGATGTTCAGGGCCTCGGGGTCATACTCCGGGGCCGCCACCACCTCGAAGTAGGATTCGTTAATGAACGCAGCGCAGGCCGCATCCACGCCGCGATTGACCACCACCGTACCCCCGAAGGCCGCGATCCGGTCGCTCCAGAACGCTTTTTTCAGGGCGGTCTCCAGCCCCTGGTCGTTCCAGGCCGCGCCGCAGGGGTTGTTGTGCTTCAGGATCACCGCGGCGGGCTTGGCGTGCAGGTATTGAAGGATGTTGATTCCGTTGTCCACGTCCGTGAGATTGATCTTGCCGGGGTGCTTGCCGGACTGAAGCATGTGCTCTTCGGTCAGGGCGGAGACCAGGCCGTCCCCGGCCTCGCGAAAGGCCACGCCGTCCAGTTCCAGCGTCCCTTGGGCCAGGGCGTACAGGGCCGCCGGCTGGTCCGGATTTTCTCCGTACCGCAGCCCCCGATCCTCCCCGTCGATGTGCCAGGTACGCTTTTCGAACTTTAATTCCTGGTCACCCAGGGTGATGGTCATGGTCCTGGGAAACGGGTCCGTGGACAGGGTGCGGTAGACGGTTTTCAGGTCGGACATGGTCGCTCCTCATACTGCTTGGGGTGTGGCTTGGGTTGATGTTCAGATCGGCTTTCGCCTCCTGCCTCCAACATTTCACCTTGAAAACATCGGACGGAAGGCATAGAAAAACGAATTGCGGCAGTGTGCGGTTTTTCTGAGAGGTGAACCGTGAACCCTTACAAACAAACGAAGGCAGGGCATTACTCGTGGAAAAGGTGTTAATCAAGCTGGCCGACCAGCTTGCCCAGTTCGATGAAGCGTCGTTGACGTCGTTGATGGACAAATATGAAGGAATGGCCGGTGAGTTTCAGCCCACGAAAAAATGGGAGCAGGCCGTGATGGTCTTGGGGTTGATCCAAGTGGTCCGCTGGAAAAATCATCTCTTCAACTATCATTGGGCCGAGCAGCAAAAACCCCGGAAGACGCTGGAGGCTCCGGCCTTGCCGCTGACCGCGTCAGGAAAAAAGGCGCGGACGCCCAAGCCGGCCAAGGTGCTTCCCTTCCGGTCGTTCAAGAACGAGGAGCCCGTTTAGGACGTAATAGTAGTACCGAATCGCCTCAACGTGGGCCACGGCTTCAAAGCCTCTGGTGTAGCCGTGGCGCGCCTTGCTGTAATAGTCGCGTTGGCTGAGCAGGGGAAAGACGCGCTTCACGTCGTTCCAACTTGTCTTCTTCAGCCCGAGGCTCTCGGCCAGGGCCATGGCGTCCCATGTATGACCGAGGCCCTGGTTGTAGGCGGACAAGGCCAGGAACCAGCGATCCCACTCGGAAAGGTCCGTGTTATCCAGTCGGTTCCAAATTTGGCGCAGGTACCGCGCACCGGCCAGGATGCTTTTGTTAGGGTTCATGGGGTCGTCCAGGCCGAGTTCCTGGGCCGTGACCTGGGTGATCTGCATGATTCCGCGCACCCCGGTCCGGCTGACCGCTTCGGGGTCGAACCGGGATTCGTGATAGATCAGAGCGATGAGCAGCAACGGGTCTATTTCGTAGCGCTGGGCCGCCTTGAGGATGGTCGGACCGTACCGAGGCAGTTCACGCTGGAGGGTTTCCATCAGGTGCAGCAGGGCGAAGCGGTCGCTGCTTTCCGGAATGAATCCGAGATATTTGTCCTGAATCCGCTCCAACGCATTGTCCTGGGTCATATTATTCCAGAATTCGGTCAGCTTTGGGGCGATCAGGTTACGGTCGTCGCGCCAGAACCAGCGGTATTCCAGAGTCGTTTCCAGGCTGTGGGCCAGTTGGAAGTCGGCGTAGAACGGTCCCCAAAGAGAGAAACGCCCGGTATCCACGAGGGTAAAGCGAGCCTCGGTTTCGACCATGGCCGCGAGCTGCACCGGAAGCGACGCTTCCTCGGTCAACAGTGGGGCCTCGGAGCACGTCGCATCGTCCAGGCCCAGGTCGTTCCGGTCCATGTCGTCCAGCAACTGGAGGAAGGTCAGGCGCAGGAGAGGGTTCTCCGGGAGCAGGACCTTGCGGCGACAGAGGTCCGACGGGTCCTGGGGAGGGTGGTGGTGACGCTGATGGACCACCCCCACGGGATGACGGGCGTAGACAGGCCCGGAGGCCACCGGGGTCACCAGGGAGTCCAGAAAGGGTCGGGACGGCGCGTATCCGACGCCGACCAGCAAGTCGGCCCGGTGATGGCGCAGTTCGTCCCAGGCCGGTCCGGGGCCGTCCATGTGCAGCCAGATCGGATGCACGCCGGCCTGCTCGGCGAACAGTTCCACTAGTTCCCGTTCCAGACCCGGTCCGTAGGGCGATATTCGGGAATGGACCAGTTCGGACTCCGGAGCCAAGACCCGGACAACCGGCTTGATCAGGCCGGGCGGGCGGGCGTCCCAGAGCAGTTTGTTCACCAGGACCAGCTGGGCGAACACCAGGAGAAAAACGAAAAGGCGGAGATGTCTGACAAGCAGGAGATACGGGGTTCGTTTCATATCGGGAGAGGGGAGTCGAGGAGGAGCTATGGAAGCCGGGAAAGGAAAAGGGTGTGTTCAAGAACCCCCAAGGGTGGGTTGGCAATCATCGAAATCGCTATCGAAATCGAAAATTTGCCGGAAATCGATTTCGATCACGATTTCGATTTCGATACCGATCCGGAGCGCCCGGGGTTCGAGAAAAATCTGTCCTGGGAAATTTCAAGACGTGCATTGACTTTGCGGACGGCCTTTTTTAGGGAGATGGGTCGTCTTGCGCAAACGAATAGATATACTTTTAAGGAGCGGTTCATGTCAAACGTCGTCGTGGTGGGCACCCAGTGGGGTGATGAAGGCAAGGGCAAGATCGTCGATTTGCTGACGGAACGGGCGGATCTGATCGTCCGGTTTCAAGGCGGAAACAACGCCGGTCACACCCTGGTCGTCGGCGAGAAAACCTTCATCCTGCACCTGATTCCCTCGGGAATACTGCACCCCGGCAAGGTCTGCCTGATCGGCAACGGCGTGGTTCTGGATCCGGAGGTTTTTTGCCGGGAACTGGATGCCCTGGCCGAGCGCGGATTGGACGTGGGTCCGGAGCGGATTCTGATCAGTCCCAAGACCCATGTGATCATGCCCTACCACAAGGTTCTGGACAAACTCCGCGAGGAGAAGCGCACCGGCGAGAAGATCGGCACCACGGGCCGGGGCATCGGGCCGTGCTATGAGGATAAGGCGGCCCGGGTGGGCATCCGGGTTGGAGACTTCCGCTCGTCGGATCTCGTGCGGGCCAAGATCGTTCAGGCCCTGGCCGAGAAAAACGCCTTGTTCACCCACTATTACGGCGCCCGAGCCATGGACGTGGACGCGGTGCTGGAAGAGGTTTTGGAGTCCGGCCGACGCCTCGTGGCCCATCTCGGCGATGTTTCGGAGCGCATTGCCGAGGCCGTGGCGGACGGACGCAGCGTGCTCTTCGAGGGCGCCCAGGGAACCCACCTGGACATTGATCACGGCACCTATCCCTTCGTGACCTCCTCCAACACCGTGGCCGGGAACGTGGCCGCCGGGGCGGGGTGTTCGCCGGGGATGCTGGGCACGGTCATGGGCATCGTCAAGGCCTACACCACCCGGGTCGGCTCCGGTCCCTTTCCCACGGAACTCTTCGACCCCGTGGGCGAGCACTTGCAGCGGCAAGGCGGGGAGTTCGGCGCGACCACGGGCCGTAAACGGCGCTGCGGCTGGCTGGACCTGCCCTTGCTACGCGAATCCATCCGCCTGAACGGCGTGGCGGAGATCGTCCTGACCAAGCTGGACGTGCTCAGCGGTCTGGATCGGATACGGATCTGCGTCGGATATGAGCTGAACGGCCGGGAGCTGGCGTATCCGCCCCAGGAAGAAGGCCTGCTGGCCGCGGTGAAGCCCGTTTACGTCGACGTGCCCGGCTGGTCCGGGGACATCGACAAGGCCGCGACATGGGACGACCTGCCGGAGGCCGCACGGGCGTATATCCTTCGGCTGGAAAAAGAGCTGAACGTTCCGGTGACTATCGTCTCCGTGGGCCCGGATCGACGTCAGACCATCGAACGCCGCGCATAACGGGAGCCGATCATGGCCAGGACGGCCTCCCAGACCCAGGCCCAGGCTCGGACCAAGAGCCCAACCAAAAAGCAGACCCAGGACGAGGCCCAGGACTGGGCCCCTAGGGTCGTGCCGGATTTGTTCCGGATTCCGGGCCAGGATCGGGTGGTGGGCATCCTGGCCCGCCTGCTTTCCCGGCCACCCCGGGTGCTTCTCTTGGAAGGCGGGACCGCCGAAGAGCGCCAAAAGCTCGGTCTGTATTGGACGGCTCTGCTTAATTGCTCGGCGCTCCCGCCGTCCTCCTCCCTCCATCCCTCTCCTTACGACTCTTCGTTAGCTTTGCCCGGCGGGCCGAGGCCTTGTGAGCAGTGCCCCGCGTGCAGCCGGATTCGGGACGGCGTGTTTCTGGACCTGGTCTATCTGGACGGCAGGGAAGGGCGGATCGGCATTGATACGGTCCGGGAACTGCGCGGCCTGCTGGGCCAGGCCCCCCGGGACGCGAAGCGCCGGGTGGTCGTCCTGGGCGAGGCCCAGGAGCTGACCGAAGAGGCGGGCAACGCTCTGCTTAAATCCATGGAAGATACCGAAACCCGCAACGCCTACGTCTTGCTGGCTCCTCAGCGGGAGCGCCTGTTGCGTACTCTGGTATCCAGAAGCTGGGTCGCCACCCTGTCCTGGGATTTGGACGGGGTTCAGGAGCGAGAAGGGGGGTCGGATCCGGAATGGACCGAGGCCCTGGCCCGATTCCTGAAGACCGGCCGGGACTGGTTCGGCCGGACCATGGTCAAGGGCCAGGTGGACCGGCCGCTGGCTTTTCATGTGATCCTCGCCTGCCGCCGGGGTCTGATCCGGGCCTGCCAGGGCCGAACGGATTCGTCCCTGGCCCGGGTGTTCCTCGAACAAGGGAGCCCGGCGGCCTGGCGGGCCGTTGATCTGCGCCTGGACGAGGCCGAGCAGGCATTGCGAACCCAGGTCGCCCCGACCTTGGTTCTGGACTGGCTGGCCGTGGGGCTGCGCGGGGCGCTGCGAGCACCGCTTCGCTGAGCACGAGAAGGACGATTTACTGTATCTACTCAGCACATTTTGTATCCGCCCTTGCTCCGGCAATCGGAGTCGGGGTCGCTATCGGAATCGGAATCGGAACAGGAAAAATTTTGAACGCTTCCCAGCGTTTTCGATCCCGATCCCGATACCGATCCCGACTCCGACCCCGGCAACAGCATTACTCTATGCTGAATAGTTACATACGAATGAAGTTCCCGATGCGACGAAAGCAGGTTGCATGATTGACATTGAAACTGCTTATCATTAGAAACCCATCATTCAGCGCCACTGATTGAGCCTGATCGGGGTTTTGCGGGTCGTGGTTTGGAATCATCGTGAGCGTCCTCAACAAGCAAGGAGAATCAAGCCATGTTGCACCGTTTCCGGAAACAAAAAGCAATGCCGCTCCAAGAATGCCCTTCCTGTGCGCAGACCACGCAGAGCGGAAATGGCGAGGACCAGACGCTGACCAACGTGGCCAACGGGTGCCGGTGTCGGATTCGACGGCACAGGGCGCATGGGGCCATCCGGCAGCGCCTGCTGGACCTGGGCTTTGTTCCCAACGCGGAAATTGAAATGGTCCGTTGCGCCACGCTGGGCGATCCGTTGGAGATGCGCGTCGGCGACTACTACGTCACCCTGCGCAAGCGGGAAGCTGATTTGATCGACGTGCGGGCCGCCTAGTCGGGCTCGTTCCCGTCGTACGCAGGATCAGGTCGAATCTTCCGGTTTTGAATTGATCTTGAAAATCATTTTGGTAGTTGCTGTGATTTTTTTTCTCTTCAAAATAGTTTCCCGGAGAGACGGCCACCCGCGGTCTTCCCGCGGTCTCTTGGGAACTGCACGATAATCTGAAGGATAGCATGTCACCCGCCAAGAAAAACATCATGATCGGGCTGGCCGGTCAGCAGAACGCCGGCAAGTCGACCATCTTCAACATGCTCACCGGGGCGAACCAGCATATCGCCAATTACCCCGGCGTGACCGTGGACAAAAAGACCGGCAATTATCACGACGAGCTGGGTCGGGTGGAGGTCGTGGACCTGCCAGGGACCTACAGTCTGACCTCCTTTTCCCTGGAAGAGCGGGTGGCCCGGGATTTTTTGTTGCGGGAACGGCCCGACGCCATCCTCAACGTCATCGACGCCTCCAGTTTGCGCCGGGGGCTGTATTTTACCTTCCAGATTCTGGAAATGTCGTTTCCCGTGGTCATGGCTCTGAACATGGTGGACGTGGCCGCGGCCCAAGGGCGCAAGATCGATCACGAAAAGCTGGGCAGGCTGCTGGGCATCGAAGTCGTGCCCACGGTGGGTCGCAAGGGCCGGGGCAAGCTGGAACTGCGTCCGGCCCTGCGCCGCGCGGCTCGCGAGGAACGGGGTGAGGATGAAGGATTCCAGGATCAGCATGGTTTGCGGATCAATTACGAAGAGTTGGAAGAACACATCGCCGCTGTCCACGAGCATTTGCTGGAATCGGAAAATTTGGTCAAGGCCGTCCCCTTGCGCTGGATGGCGGTCAAGCTCCTGGAGGGCGACTCCGAGGCCCTGAAGCTGTTGCGACGACACCATGCCCGGGCTGATGCCGTAATGGACGCGGTATCCGCGGCCACCGCCGCGTTCCAGGAAAAAATGGACATCACCCCGGCGGACTATATCGTCACCTGCCGGGACCGTCTGGCCGCCTCCCTGGTGGAGCAGTGCGTGGAGGTGACCAAGGCGGACACGGTGCGCTTTTCCGAAAAAATCGACCGGGTGCTTCTGCACCGGGCCTTTGCCCCGATCTTTCTGGTGCTCACGGTTTACCTGATCTACGAGCTGTCCATCGTCCAGGGCTACAAGCTGACCTTCCTGACCTGGCCGGCCCTGGCCTGGGTCAGGACCTTCGTGGCCGGGCTGTTGCCGGACCCCGGCCTGCTGCACGACACCATGCTTCGGTCCATGTCCTTGTGGATGGTGGACAGCGTGAACACCCTGCTGAATTACGTGCCCATCTTTCTGATCCTCTTTGCTCTGATCGCGATCCTGGAGGATTCCGGGTACATGGCCCGAATCGCCTTTATCCTGGATCGGGTCTTTCAAAGTTTCGGCCTGCACGGCCAGTCCACGCTGCCGTTCATCCTGGGCGGGGTGTTCACCGGCGGCTGCGCCGTGCCCGGGATCATGGCCACCAAGGGCATTCCGGACGAGCGTTCCCGCCTGGCCACGATCCTGACCGTGCCGTACATGAACTGCCTGGCCAAAATCCCGCTCTACACCCTGCTGGTTTCCATCTATTTCGCGGCCTACAAGTCTTACCTGATGTTGTTCATCTCCACGATCACCATTATCATGGCCATGATCATCGCCAAGCTGCTCACCTCCACCATCCTGCGCGGGCGGGAAACGGCCCCCTTTGTCATGGAGATGCCCAACTACCACATGCCCACGCTGATGGGCGTGTTGCGCCGCGCCGTTGACCGGACCTGGGTCTACATCAAAAAGGTGGGAACCATCGTGGTGGCCGTGGCCATCGTGGTCTACGTTTTGTTGCAGTTCCCAGGACTGCCGGCCGAACGCATGGCCTACTTCGACGGCCGTATGAACGAGGCCGTCGCCGCCTTTCACGAAGACATTCGGGAGACGGCCTACGCCGAAATCCTGGCCGACGCCGCTGCGGTGCTTAACCTGCTCAACGTGGCCAATACCTACCGCGAGGCCAAGCTGGCCGCATCCACCCAGGAGGCTTCCTCCGCGGTAGATGCTCGCTACGAGGCCCTGCACCCGGAGATTTTTCCCCTGCTGCGCCCCAGGGACCCGGAAGCCCGCAACCTGAGCCGGTCCTTGCGCTCCTTGTCCACGGAACGTTCCAATCTGCGCACGGCCATTCGCGAAGAGACCATCGTCTACAGCTACTTCGGCACCGTGGGTCGGGCTCTGGAGCCGGTGACCAAGTACGCGGGCTTTGACTGGAAGATCAACGTGGCACTGATCAGTTCCTTCGCTGCCCGTGAATCCAGCGTGGCCACGCTGGGAGTGCTGTTCCAGGAAGGGGCCGACGAACAACTGTCCCTGGAGGAACGCATGGGCCAGGAAGGCGCAGCCACCGGGTTCACTCCCTTGCACGCCTTTGCCTTGATTCTCTTTTTCGCCTTGTACCCTCCCTGCCTGGCCACCACGATCATGGTCAAGGTCCAGACCGGTTCCTACAAATGGATGCTTTTCTCAATCATCTTCCCAACGGTATTTGGTCTGGCCGTGGCCAGCGGGGTGTTCACCATCAGCTCCTGGCTCGGTTTGAGCGGCATCCAGGCCATGTTCGGATTCTACTTCCTGGCCCTGGGCACGGCCATCGGCCTGTCTTTTTTGCCTGATCCGGCCTGGAAGAGACCGGGAACGGCCATCACCCACGCCAAGGAGGCCTGATCATGTTCTGGGAATACCTGATTCTGGGAGTTCTGTTGGCCTGGGCCGTCTTTTATATTTGGAAATCGTTTTTCAAAAAGAAAGGCTGCTCCTGCGATTCCTGCCCATCGGCTTTGAAGTTGCCGGGGCAGGAAGGGATTGGGGATTTGCGGCGGGACGGGAAAGAGAAAGGGAGGAGGGATGAAACCTGAGACCTGAGGGGGAAGATGTTCTTGGTTCGTTGTTCTTCGTTGGAAAAATCGCGGGCTGGCGGAGATGGGAGCGTGAACCCGGATGCCCGCCACCCCTCGCTTCATTCCCTTCCTGGGAGGGGCCAGGGGTAGGTTCTTTTGGTATTTTTTTACACCATTTTTTGATTAGTGGAGGATACTGACATGTTGCGACGCGGATTGATTTTGTTTGTTTTGGCGGGGTTTCTGGTGGTCGCGGGGACGGCTTCGGCGCACACGCCGCTGTTCTCCTGCTTCGACAACGCCGACGGGACCATCTACTGCGAAGGCGGATTTTCCGACGGCTCCAGCGCGTCCGGGGTTCCGATCATTGTCAAGGATGCATCCGGAGAGGTGATTTTGTCTCTCCAATTGTCCGGAAACAGCGATGTGGAGTTCGATAAGCCCGAGGGAGAGTACTCCGTTGTTTTCGACGGCGGCGAGGGGCATGATATTCTGATTCCCGGCTCACAGATTTTCGAGTAGGAAATGTCCGGACCGCGGGGGATCCTTCGGCTCGGTTTTCAGTCATTGTTGAGAAAGATTGTTGTTATTAACATTATGTAAACCCTGAAATGGAGGAAGAAATGAAACGTGGATTGTTGCTTGCCGGACTGTTGACCCTGTTCTTGAGCGCCCCGGCCCTGGCCCACTTCCAGATGCTCTACACCCCGGAGAGCGCCCTGGAGCAGGGCGGAGAGATGAGTCTGAAGCTGGTCTTCACGCATCCTTTTGACGGTGATCATATCATGGACATGGATCCGGTCCAGGAGTTCTACGTGGTGCATCAGCGCGGCGAGGAAGGCGAACCCCGGAAGACCGACCTGAAGGAGTATCTCTCGGAGATCACCTGGAAGGGCCTGGACGACGCGGCGGGCAAGGCTTTTGACGCCAACCTTCCGGCCCGCGTGGTTCGCTCCATGGGAGACTACGTTTTCGTTCTGGTTCCGACTCCCTACTATGAAAAGGCTGATGAAGGATACATCCAGCAGTTCACCAAGATGATCGTGAACGTGGGCGGTATGCCCGGCAATTGGTCCGAGCCCCTGGGTTTGCCCGCCGAGATCGTGCCCCTGAACAAGCCGTACGCCAATTGGACCGGCGGGGTGTTCACCGGCGTGGTCATGTCCAACGGCGAGCCGGTTCCGAACATCGAGGTCGAGGTCGAGTACCTGAACGTGGACGTGGACATGGCCGCCAACGCCTTTGTCGGCGAGCCCAAGATCGAGGCTCCGCATCCAGCTTTTGAAACCATGATCGTCCTGGCCAACGGCAAGGGCGAGTTCACCATCGGTCTGCCCAAGGCCGGCTGGTGGGGCATCGCCGTGCCGGACGTGGTCGAACTGGAGCACGACGGCAAGGAAATGGTTCAAGAAGCCGTGCTTTGGATCCAGGTCACGGATATTCCGTAAGCCCCTCCTGAAGCGCCCCGACTTCATCGTTCTTCACCGTAGTTGATGGAGTCGGGGCGGTTTTGTTGTTTCTTGTTGCGCAGGGAACAAATTGCTTTGTAAGCAAACAGACTTCAAGGCATAGTGACTTATTCAGGATAACCCAGGAGGTGCGAAATGAACGAACTGATGAAAAATGGATTGTGGTTGCTGGCTGGTGTCGTGATCGGCGCGGCGGGAGCCAGCCTCATGGCCCGGCAGGACAGCCCTTTGCGGGGAGCTGTGGTGGGCACCTTGGCCCAAGGTTTGGCCGCAAAGGACAAGATGTTGACGTCCCTGGAAAAGGCCAAGGAAAACGTGGAGGACCTGATGGCCGAGGCCAAGCAGGTCAAGCCGTCCGCGGGCCTGCCAGATCAATCAAAATAATCCTCCTCCCTGGCCGTGTTACGGTCAGGGAGACCTCTTCCTTCTGTTTTCTGACTCCTGACTCCTGACTTAACCCTCACTTTTTCAGGATTATCATCATGGGCAGACCTCCAAAGCGCTTTCTCGTCGTCCTGGTTCACGCCTTGCCCGGCCGCTTTCGGCTCCGCTTGGATCACGTGCCGGATCAAGCCACCCTCGGCATGGTCCGACAAGGGCTGTGCGGTCACCATGGCGTGCGGGAGGTACTGACCTCTCTGCGGACGGGCAGCATTCTGGTTCTTCACGACGCGACCACGTCCTTGGAAGAATTGGTGCTTTTGTTTCAGGACCAGAGCTTGGCGCTACGAGAGCTGGGGCAGGCACCCTCCACTAACTGCCCCACGACGACGGCCTTGAGCACGATCGACGACCCCGGCGGTCCGCCGTCCCTGATGCAGACCCTGGCTTTTCCCGGGCTTTTGCTGCGGGCGTTCCTCCCGCCTTGGGTTCGTCTGATTCTGGCCGCGCGAAGGGCCTTGCCGTTCCTGCTCAAGGGATTCGCCTCACTGATGCGGGGCAGGCTGAACATCGACGTGCTGGACGCTCTGGCCATCGCGATTTCCCTGGCTCGCCGGGATCTGCGCTCGGTGATGATCATCACCACGCTTCTGTCCCTGGGCGATTTTCTGGAGCAATGGACCCGCAAGCGTTCCCGCGATCAATTGGCTCAGGACCTGCTGCAACTGCCGCTCACGGTATGGGTCAGAAACAACGACCAAGTGGAGGAGCGGGCCCTGGAACAGGTCCGCGCAGGCGACCTGGTGGTCGTCCAGGCCGGATCGCGGATCGCCGTGGACGGCGTGGTGGTGGACGGCGAAGCCATGGTCAATCAGGCCTCGTTGACCGGCGAACCTCTGGCCGTGGTCAAGAGCCGGGGCATCTCGGTTTTTGCCGGGACCGCAGTGGAGGAGGGGACCATCGTCATCCGGGTCGATCAGGTGGGCGACACCACGCGGGTGCATAAGATCGTCAAAATTCTGGAGCAGTCCGAGCGGCTCAAGGCCGGCCTACAAGCCAGGGCCGAGCAGTGGGCCGACCGGGTCGTACCGCTGACCCTGGGCTTGAGTCTGTTGACCTGGTTCCTGACCCGGAACCTGAACCGGGCCGTGTCCGTGCTGCTGGTGGATTTTTCCTGCGCCATCAAGCTTTCCACGCCTCTGACCATGCTTTCGGCCATGCGCGAGGCCTCCACCAAGGGCGTACTGATCAAAGGCGGGCGGTTTCTGGAAAAACTGGATCAAGCCGACACCTACGTTTTCGACAAGACCGGAACGCTGACCGAGGCCCACCCCCGGGGCCTCGAAGTGATTCCCTTCAACGGCCACGATTCCCGCGAAGTCTTACGCGTCGCGGCCTGCCTGGAGGAGCATTTCCCGCATCCCCTGGCCCGGGCCGTGGTGACCATGGCCGAACGGGAGGGGCTGTCCCACAAGGAAGAGCATGCCGAGCTGGAGTATATCCTGGCCCACGGGATCGCCTCCAAGCTCAGGGGGCAACGTGTCCTGGTGGGGAGTCGGCACTTTCTTCAGGAGCACGGCAAGGTTGATCTGGATCGGGCTGCCGACGCCGTGGCCCAGGCCGCGGAGCAGGGCTGTTCCGTGCTCTATGTGGGCATGGGCCATGACCTGGCCGGGGTCATTCTCCTGGAAGACCCGGTGCGCCGGGATGCGCCGTTGTTTCTGCACCTGCTGCGGCAGGGCGGGGTCAAACGGGTCCTGATGCTCACAGGAGACGGAGAGGAGAGCGCCGCCAGCGTTTCCCGGCAGCTGAACATCGACGAATTTCACTCCCAGTTGCTGCCCGAGGACAAGGTCCGCATCGTCCAGAAACTGCGCTCCGAGGGTCACGTGGTGGCCATGGTCGGGGACGGGATCAACGATACCCCGGCCCTGTCCGCGGCGGATGTGGGCGTTTCCATGAAGTCCGGGGCGGACATCGCCCATGAAGTTTGCGACGTGTTGTTGACCAATGCCGATCTGGACGGCATTCTCTCCGCCAGGGCCATCTCGTCTCGGGCCATGTCCCGGCTGCGCTGGAACTATTCCGCGGCCGTGGGCATCAACGGTGCCCTGGTGGTGCTGGGATTGACCGGTCGGATTTCTCCTACGATTTCCGCCCTGATTCACAACCTAGCCACGATCCTGGTAACCGTGAACAGTCTGCGCCCCTACGATGACGGTGGGCGGTAGGGGCACGGCGCTCTCCGTGTCCCTACGAATGTATTTCGCGAAACCGCTACCAAGAGAGGCAAACACGATGTACGTCAGTTCCATTCCCGGAAGACTCCGGATTCGCACCGAGGATCAGGCCGCGTTGCAACGTTTGGCTGAATCCGTCGGCAAGCTGGGGGGCGTTCTCGCTGTTCAACTCAATCCACGTACCGGAAGCCTGTTGGTCCATTACGAGGACGAGTCCAAGGTCGAGGCCGCGCTGCTCAAAGCCCTGAAAAAAATCCCCGGCTCGGACACCGCCCTGGTGCCCAAATCCACGTCCAAGGCGTCGAACAAGGCTGCCTACATGACCATCGCCAAGCGAGGCATGCTCTCCAGCCTCGGCCTGGCCATGCTTTTCGCCCTCATTGATCGCGAGGACGGCCATATCGTCACTGGTGCTCTGTTTCTCAGCTTCCTCGGTTATCACCTTTACGGGTACCGGAAGCGGGTGCTGGCGTAGGGGGGACGTTCGTCGTTCGTTGTGCTTCGTTCCTCGTTCTTTGTTGGGAGTGTCGCGGAGGATCGGGCTTTGCGTCACTTTTTTCCTTGAGAGCAAAAGATGGGTCAGCAAAGTGCAACCGGTGACAGCAAGGAACGTCGAACCAAGAACCAAAAAACAAGAACCAAGAACCAAAAAAATGCATTTATCCGATCTCGCCAGCCTGCGTCGCTATCTGACCATCAAGCATCACATTCCCGGACGCATCAGGCTGCTTTTTAATCCGGTCCTGGTTTCCCGGCCCGAGGTTCGGGAATTGATGGCCACGCATTCGGAGTTGCCGCCGGGCGTGTTTTCCGTTCGGGTCAATGCTTTGGCCCTGTCCTTGGTCATCGAATACGATTCGGAGCGCATCGCTCCGGCGCTGTTGGATGAACTGGTCACTGCGGGCGACGATCGGGTGGTGGAGGTTCTGCGAGAACTGGGCGAAAGATTGATGACGTGATCGTTCTCGCGAATCAAGTCATCTCTTGATACGCCATGAACCATTCTAACCAAGACAGCCGATCGTATCATGGACACATCTTCGGTCATCGACTTCCTGAACGAGAGCATCGCTGAACTGCATAAGAAGGTCGACGATCAGGGACGCATCCTGGCGAAACTGACCATACTGCGAGCAAATATTGATATTGATGGTCAGTCTTGTTACCTTTGCGATTATCATCGGGAGAAGCATCTGGAAGGCGCCATTCGCGAGGCGATTCTGGTTCTGGAGCAGAGCAAGCGCAATTTTCGTTCCAAGCAGCTTGAAACACTGCGCAAGCGCCTCATGGAAGCGCTGCTGGACGTCGATTTCGAAGCACTGGAGAACACACCATGTCCCACGACTTTTCCGTCTCCACGGAGCTGATCTCCGGAGAGCTGCGGATCAAGGCCCGCGGAGAGTTCGACCGCAAGGCCGCGCGTATGTTGCTTGATCTACTCCGGGACCATGAATCCGGGCAGGAATGGTTGGTCATCGATACCAGGGAACTCTGGCGGGTGCATACTCACGCCTGCACGGTCTTCAGAGAGGGAATATACCGATTTCGGCGTATCGAGCCCCGGTTGAGATTTATCGGCAGCAAGGGCCGGGCCATGGCCGGACAGCGGGAACTGGTGATGCATGGTGAACATCGCGAAGGGAGTTTTGCATGACTTCTCGATGGACGAAACCTCCGACCTGGGGCGGCAAACGGCTCGTGGTGTTGACCCTGGGCCTGGTGCTGGTGGCCACGGTTTACTTTGGAACCGACGTATCCCGGGGCAACCGGGGTGGTCCGCCGACGGGTTCCGCCGGTCGGGTCGCCCTGCTTCAGTTGACCGCCGAGCACTGCCCGGCCTGCCGGGACATGGAGCCGACTCTGGAGATGATCCGGCAAAGTCATGGGGAGCGGGTGCTGATTCGCCAAGTGGATGTCTTCCAACGGGCGGGAGCGGCATCGAGGTACGGCGTGAGCACGATTCCGGCCCATTTGTTCTTCGACCACCAGGGCCGCGAGCGGTATCGTCACGAAGGCGTCATGGACCGGGAGTCCGTGCTCAGGGTCCTGGATGAACTGTTGGCGGAACTGGACGGGTGAGCAGCGCAATTCCAACATCGATAAGATTACGGAGGTGGAAGATGGTGAACAGACTCGGCGCCTTGGTGCGCCGGAGATGGAGCGGCTTCGTGGAGGAGGGCGTATTCGGTTCCGAGGGGAGGACCGTCGAAGTACGAAGGAGGCCTTCCGAAGATGCCCCGCGACCTTTCGAATCCGGCAATGTTCACCCCGACGTCAAGATTCGCTCCCGGGAGGATTGCCTGGCCGCCGAGCCCGTGATGGTCTGGCCGGCCGATGCCTGCCGCGTGGTTCGGGAACTCAATGCCAGGGTCGCGGAATTGGAGGAAAGCAATGCGACGCTCCGGAGGAGAGACGAGGCGCACCAATTTCGCGTCGCGCCGGAAACGCCCAGCGCCGTGAGAGACGTGCTCGACGAGGCCCGGTGCTTCGTGGATGAGACCAAGGCTCTCAAATGCGAGTTCTTGCGCACCGTGAACCATGAACTGCGGACCCCGCTCAACGGCGCGAAAGGGATGTTGCAGGCGTTGCGGGAGACGAATCTTGATGCGGAGCAGATGGAGTATGTCGACCAGGGACTGGCCTCTTGCGAGACATTGGACAGGGCGGTCCGGGATATCCTGGATTACAACACCTTGAATCCCGACTGCGTCCAGTTGGAACGCAAGCCGTTGGACATCGCCGACATCCTGCATGATGTCGAGCAGCTTTATACTCCGGGCTGTGTCGAAAAGGGGCTGGATTTCGTGATCCGTAAGGACTCTTCCGTCAGAGGACTGTTTTTAGGAGACGCGGCGAGATTGAAACAGATTTTCCGTCACCTGCTGGACAATGCCCTGCGGTTTACTCTTTCAGGTGAAATTCGCGTCGAGGCGTCTTGTTTGTCCGAGGCGGGGAACGGTCGGGTCCGGCTCTGCCTGAGCGTTCACGACACGGGTATGGGAATTCCCGAGGATTGTTTGGAACGTGTTCTCGAGCCATTTGCCCAGGTTGAAGCGGGATTGACCAAGACATTCTATGGTTGCGGTCTGGGGCTGGCCATGGTCAGGAAGCTGGTCGGGTTGATGGATGGACAGTTTAGGCTGGAGAGCCTTGAAGGGGCGTACACTTCGGCCTATTGCATCTTGAGCCTGGAGCGGTTGCCCGGAGAGGACGACTGCTGAATGGTCGGAGTGGGGAAAATATTGAAGTGAAAATTCTACTTGATAAAAGAAATCATTTTCTATATCTTTTTTCTCAAGCGGAATCTTCAGGCTCTGAAGAGCGGAGTAAAACATCCTCCGCCTATCGTGTCGCCACAAAAAATCTTTTCACGGATCGGATAACCCTTAGAGGAGAAGCCATCATGGACTCGACGTTTCGGATGCGGACCAGAAAAAGCATGGGCAACCTGCATGTGCGATTGGAAGGAATTTTGGATACCAATTCCGCGACTTCCCTGGCACTTGTCTTGCATGAGGAAGCCGCGACCTGCCGAAATTTTTTTATCAATACCGAGGATTTGGAACGTGTGGAACCTCTGGGAGCGTCCGCGTTGCGAACGTTCATGACGGAGTTCGCGCAAAATACCGCCGAGGACGTGAGTACGAGGATCTACTTCAAGGGGAAGAATGGCGCTCAGGTCGCCATGGAAGGTCAACGGGTGCTCCAGACCAAGCCGTCCTCCGGGTGCAAATGCTCTGGGAAATGCAAGGTCTGCAAGTGCGCCCAGCGGATGGAAGGGAGTCCCCACCGATCATCGTGTCACGGATAACCTCTGGGTTGATTCGAATGTTGGGAAATGACTATTGCCTGCTTTACATGATATCGAGTTTCAATTGCATTTTTAACTAGATTGGAGATTGTCATATGTGCGCAACCTTGATCGGCGGCATGGACCGTCTGAAGCCGAATTATTTGCAGACCGCCAAAAAGGCGGGAGTCAGTCTGAAAATTTTCACCGGCAAGGAAAACTCCATCTCCTCCTCTCTGGGGGACAGTGAAATGATCATCATCTTTACCAACAAGGTCTCCCACCAGGCCCGCAACGAGGCCATGCAGGTGGCCAAGACCCGGAACATCCCCGTGCACATGCTGCACTCTTGCGGCGTTTCCAGTCTGAAGAAATGTTTGCAGGGCACGGCGTAAGCACGGCACAATCCATCATTCAAGGAGAATGCATCATGAGCAAGGTTTTGATCGTTTACGGCTCGACCACCGGGAATACCGAGCATGTGGCCGAGGTAATCGGGAAGGTGCTCCGGAAGTCAGGCAAGGAGGTCGTGGTCAAAAACGTTACGGATGCCAAAGTCGAGGAACTGGGAAGCGAGTACGACCTGACCTTGCTGGGCGTGTCCACCTGGGGGGACGAAGATGTCGAGTTTCAGGAGGATTTCGACTCCTTCTACCAGGACATGGACGACGCCGAACTGGAGGGCAGGAAGGTCGCCCTGTTCGGTTGCGGGGACTCCAGCTACGAGCATTTTTGCGGGGCCGTGGTGCTGTTGCGGCAAAAGGTGGAAGGCCTGTCCGCGGATCTGGTCAACGAGCCCCTGCTCATCGACGGTGATCCGTCCGTCATGCGATCCGAGATCGAAGAATGGGCCGAGGAAGTTGGGAGGGCGGCGTGAGAGGAGAGGGCTGAAGCCTGAGGGATGAGACCTGAGACTGGGTGGCGGATGTTCTTCGTTCGTTGTTCTTCGTTGGAGGATGACGCGCGGAGAAAGGGGGCTTTATGCCCCTATTTGCCTGAAAGCGAAAGGCGGGTCAGCACGGAGTAACGAGCGAACAGCAACGAACGAAGAACGAAGAACCACGAACGTCAAACAAAGAGCAGACGGAGAATACCATGATCGACTTGGATAAAGCGCGTCAGGAGTACGCGGAACGGCGACAGGAGTTGATTCGGATGCGGGAGCGGTGGATTGATGAGATGCGGGATTTCTCGGTGTTTCTTCGGGATAGGGCTGAGAGAGAAAGCAGTGAGAAAACCGACGAATAATCTCAGATCCTGGCTTCGACCAGGAGCTTGTTGAGCAGTCTCCTGATTTGCTGGATGGTATAGGGTTTGGCTATCGAGCCGACAAAGCCGTATTCTTGAAAATTGGCCATCACCGGGTCGCTGGAATAGCCGCTGGAGGCCACGACCTTGGCGGCGGGGTCGAGTTTGAGGATTTCCCGGACCGCCTCCTTGCCGCCCATGCCGCCGGGGATGGTCAGGTCCATGATCACGACGTCGAAAGGCGTTCCTTCAGCCATGGCCTGTCGGTACCGGGCCACGGCCTGTTCGCCGTTTTGAACCGGAATCGCCGCATGCCCCAGGTGTTCCATCAGGTCCAGGCTGACGTCCAGGATCATGACCTCGTCGTCCATCACCAGGATGCGCCCTCCCGGATGGTCCGGATCAATCTCTTCGGTGGCGCGGGACGTCGGCAGAGCGGTGGGCACGGCTGGTAAAAAAACATGGAACGTCGTTCCCTGATCGGGCGCGGATTCCACCGTAACGACGCCGCCGTGGCGTTTGATGATGGAATAACTTGAAGCCAGACCGAGCCCCGAACCGTGGTCCTTGGTGGTGAAGTACGGATCGAATATCTTGGTCAGGTGTTCCGGCGAGATGCCGTGTCCCTGGTCGGTCACGGAAATCCGCGTGAACGGTCCGGAATTGCTGATGGCTTCAGGGAGATTTGGGCCGTCGATATTGCCTCCGGTCAGGGTGACCACGCCGCCTTGGGGCATGGCATGGTGGGCGTTGATCACTAAATTGTGGACCACCCGGCTGACTTGGTCCGGATCGGCGTGGACGGGCCAAAGGTCGCCGGGAAGATCAAAAACGCATTTGGCGTTGGTCCCGCTCAGGGCGAACTCGGCCGACTCCCTCACCAATTCAGCCAGGGGCAAAATATCTTTGACGGGTGTGCCGCCCTTGGCAAAGGTCAGCATCTGTTGAGTCAGGGCCTTGCCTCGGTAGGTGGCTCTTTCGGCCTCGCTGAGTTTGTGCTCGGCTTTGTCCGCATCGGTCAGGGAGAGCTTGGCTGAGGTAATGTTTCCCAGGATCGCGGTCAGAATGTTGTTGAAGTCGTGGGCGATGCTTCCGGCCAGAATTCCCAGGGATTCAAGTTTTTCGGCTTTAAGGGCTTCGTCCAGGAGGCGCTGCTTTTCGGTCTCGTCCCGGAAGGCCAACACCACGCCGATCATCCGGCTTTCCTTGTCCCTGAGCGGAGCCGCGTTGGTCGCGATGAGCCGGTGCTTTCCGTCCTTGGAAGCAAGGCGGCTGGTGCCGTCCAACTGGCGAATGATCCCGTTCGCCAAGACCAAGCGGACCATATTCTCGGCTTCCTCGAAACGCTCATTCCGGAGCTGGAACACTTCGGACAAGAGACGCCCCCGGGCTTCATCCTGAGACCAGCCGGTCAATTCCTCGGCGGTCTTGTTCAAAAACAGTACCTTCTTTTCCGTGTCCGCCGCGATCACTCCGTCGCCGATGGATCGCAGAATCACGGCCAACCGCTCCGAGGCCAATTCCGCCGCCTCGGCCATGCGGTGCGTCTCCATTCTGTTGTTCTCAGCCTGGGCCAGGGCGTTTTTCAAATTGGCGACCATTTCAGTGATGGCCTGCATCAACCGCCGCGCTTCTCCGTAAAAGCGCCCGGTAATTTTGGCGTTGAGGTCTCCGGCGGAAACCTTGTCCGCATAATCGGCTAAAATGCCCAGGGATCTGGTGAACACGACGGAGGCGAGCAGGGCCGCGGGCAGGACGAGAAGCAGGATGAGCAGCGAAAACGTGACCACTTCAACGCGCAAAACGCGCATCTCGGCCTGAATGTCGTCGATGTACAGGCCGGTGCCCAGAATCCAGCCCCAGGGTTCGAAGAGCAGCGCGTAGGATTCCTTGGGGTACCATGCCTCTTCGGTCATATCTTCGGAATTCGGCCTGGGCCACATGTAGGATACGAAGCCGTCTCCGGTTTTCGTGACAACCTCGACAAGCGCCCAGGTGATGTTCTTCTCGCTGGCAAAGTTTTGAATCGGGCCGTTCATGCCGTACTGGATGCGCGTAACGCAATAGTACAGAGGGTTGTCCGGCAAAGCGTCTTCCAGTTCCGAGATAAATGGATGCATGACAAGTCGAAGGTCGAGAGCGTCATTACTTCTGATCCAAAGGTAACCGTCCCGTCCGTAGCGAATGTGCCTAAGCTGTTTTATGGCGCGATCCTGGGCCTCCTTCAGGGATAATTCACCGACATGGACTCGTTGCTGATACTCGCCGAGCAGGGAGTGGACCGAATGCGTCACGTGCATCAGTGCCTCTTTCCTGCCGTACAGCAGCCGCTCCTGCATCAACGGCACGAAATAGAACAGAATCATCCCACAAAAAACCAGGACGAGCGCCAGGATCAGTCCGAAGGTCTTGGCGGGGATGGACAGGTTCAGGAGCTTGTTGAGCATGAGTTACCTTATCCGTGCTTGGTATCGGGTTGCTTCAATTCCGTCACGTCCATGAGCATGACCAGAGCGCCGTCGTACACGCCTTCGTCCGTGAACAGCGGTGCGGCGGAGACCATGACCAGAATGGTCTGGCCGTTGCGATGGAGGATGTTGACGGGAAAGCGCACGCTCCGCCCGGTCCGATTTTCTTCGGCAAAGAGCTGAATTCGCGCCGCCTCTTCCCGGGGGAGATAGTCCAAGACCGGAGTCCCAATCATTTCCGCCGCAGAATACCCTCCCAGTTCCTGAATCCGGGCATTTGCGAAGGTGATCCGCAAATCCCGGTACCAGCCGCAAGAAGCCCTCGTTGGTCCGCTCCAGGACCAGGCGGTGCTGTTCCTCGCTGTCTCGCAGCCGCTCCTGGGCCGCCATGGTTTCCGTCATGTCGTGCAGCGTGACGATGACGCCGAGGATTTCTCGTTTGCTTCGACAGGGAGTGAGAAATACCCGCAGATATCGCCGTCCATGCCTTCCATAGTTTAACCATTCTTCCTGAATCCGTGAAGTTATTGCAATGCTAATACAGTAACAGTGCAGTCTTTTTCTTGACTTTGATCAATCATTTAGATATGTTCAGTCATCGACGCAGTAACTTTACAAACTCACCCAATAGGTGATGGGGGCGATGAGTATGGGCATATCCAAGGTGGTTCACAAGGAAAACCTCCAGGCCGGGCCAGCCGGCTTGGTGTTCGTAGGACAGATGGCCAAACTGGCAGGTCTTGATGCTGTGGCAAAGCAGGTGACCATCGGTAGGCCGCAGATATCCACAGAAAACATCTTGAAAACCATGCTCGGGCTGATGGTCCAAGGGAAAACTGATTTTGATCACGTCAAACCGCTGGCAGGCAACCGGTACTTCATGAACGCCGTTGACATCGGCAGGGTGCCTTCGGCGGAAACCTACAGGCAAACCTTTCAGCGCATCGCCCTGAACACTGAGCTGGAGGCCATGCTTCCGGGATGCTCGGTCAAGCTCTGGAAAAAGACCGGCATGGCTCATGAGTACTTGCAAAAAGACGACAAGAAATGGGTTCGAGTGGATATCGACCCGGTGATCTACGACAACGACGAGACCAAAAAAGAAG
>NZ_FXUJ01000026.1:0-45010 GCF_900182865.1 Desulfonatronum zhilinae | reverse complement strand
TGACTGTTTACCTGGAAGCCAAAATGTATCGTCCATAAGGCTTAGCCTATTTCTATTCTTATATCGCAACATAGCAGTGACCTCGTTTTTTAAATCTTAATATCACTACTATAGCATACAATGCAAGCAAAATATTTAGTTAAATCGAATGCCTGCCCGGACTTTTTGCAGGGAGATCTCACCTTTGAGCTTTGAGAAAAGTTGCAGTAAGTTTTCCACGCGAGACCTCCTGAGTGGTTTTGTTTGCTTGTGGAAAAACAAACATAGCACGAAGGGGTCTCGCTTTCAACTGCAAGCAACTGTTTTTTAATATTATTTTTGAAATCCTAGAGAAAATCGCTCAAAAAATGTCTAATCATTTCAGTATGTTATGCGAGCAAGGCTTACCCCCTAGACATCTGATATTGTTAGCTTTTTTCAAGACGCCGCACGAAGGCATGTTGGCGGACAGCCGCGCAGAATAAAAAACCACCCGTAGTGCTACTGTCAGTAGTCGTGAAAAAACCGTGAAACTTCAGTTGGTTCTTTTCGATGTGCGCAAGTTGTCGCTCAATGATGTCGCTGGAGTATCCTTTTTCGTGGAGCATGGTGGAAGCGCTTGCCCGGAAGCCATGACAGGTCATCATGTCCCCGGTGTAGCCCATGCGCCGCAAGGCCGCGGTGATCGCGTTTTCACTCATGGGGCGTTGCCGTGAGCGAGCAGATGGAAAAACATACTTGCTGGTTCCAGTCAGTTCCTGTGTCGCCTTCAGGATCTCCACGGCCTGTTTGGGCAGGGGCACGAAATGCGGACGCTTCATCTTCATCTTTTCCGCCGGGATGTTCCAGACGGCCTTTTCCAGATCCAGTTCCGTCCACTCCATGGTGCGCAACTCCCCAGGTCGGACGAACAGCAGAGGGGCCAGCCTGAGGGCCTGCTTGGTCACGAAATGGCCGTCGTAGTCTTCGATGGCCCGCAACAGCCCGCCGAAGGCGTTCGGGTCTGTAATGGCCGCGAAGTTGCCTCGCTTGACCGGGGCCAGTGCGCGGCGCAGACCGGCGGTCACGTCATACTCGGCCAGGCCGGAAGCGATGGCGAAACGGAGAACCTGGCCGCAGATCAGCCGGACGCGTTTTGCGGTTTCGCCGTGGCCCTGAAGTTCGATTTTGCGCAGCACGGACAAGACGTCCGGAGCACGGACCGAGCCCACGGGCATGTGGCCGATGTCGGGGAGGACGTACTTGTCCAGCCGGGCACGGATCGTCTCGGAATGGGTATCCGCCCAGACGGTTGAAAACTTCTCGAACCACTCTTCCGCGACTGCGGAAAAGGTGTTGCGCCGGGCTTCGGTTTCGTCCTTCTTGGCCTTTACGGGGTCGATTTTGTGCGCAACCTGCTTGCGAAGCTCTTCGCGCTTTTCTCGGGCCTCTGCCAGGGTGATTTCAGGATAACTGCCCAGGGAAACCCTGTTCTCCTTCTTGTCGAGCCAATACCGGAACCGCCAAAGCTTGCTTCCCTGAGGTGTGACTTGCAGATACAGCCCCCGGTCGTCTTTCAACCCATAGGGTTTTTCCCGAGGCTTCGCCGCTTCGATTTGCTTGACCGTCAGCGCCATGTTGGACCTCCGTTGGGCTGAAAAAAGGTGACTGGGGGTTCGATGGAAAAAAGTTCCATCACATCAACCGGATACGAAAAATCCGAAAATCCTTTTTCATTCCCGAGCATTAAACAAAAAACCGGATACGCGGCCTCCATCACGAGCCGCATATCCGGTTTGGTAGCCCTGTCGGGGGGCTGTTATCAACTAAGTTCAAAGAGGTTTAATCTAGTCTTTCCTTCCGTAATTTTAAGCTTTTTTTGACCATTTTTGAACCTCTTTGAACCTTAAAAAATGCACTTCTGGCGGAGGGAGAGGGATTTGAACCCCCGGACGAGTTTCCCCGTCAGCGGTTTTCAAGACCGCCGCCTTCAACCACTCGGCCATCCCTCCGTAAGGGGTTACGATGTAAACCGAGACATGGATTCTGTCCAGTATCAGGACAGCTTCGAAGGCAGGTTCGAAGACAGCTTTGAAGACAGCTTTAGGCAGGCAGATTTGTTCTCGATCCTCACGCGCTATCCAGGTCGGTATCGAAATCGAAATCGAAATCGTGATCGAAATCGAACAGGCCATATCCAAGAAGTTATTATAATAACGAGATGATATAAAGTATTTTTCGATTTCGATTTCGATCGCGATCAGATTTTTGATGAGAACAGATTCGCCCTGCCAGGGGGATAGACTCGCTGGAGGTTGCGCGGCATCTCTGGTAGAGACGCTCCTTTATGTCCAGCCCCCCAAAAACCACCATGGGCCAAGCCGCTCCCTTCGCCCCTTCCTTCCACGAACCGCCGAAGTATACGTTTTTGAGCATGATCGGGGTGAACATGATGGTGTTCATGGCCACCCTGGACATGAGCATCGTCAACGTGGCCCTGCCCAGTCTCGCCAAGCAGTTGGACACGGACTTCGCCACGGTGCAATGGGTCATCCTGAGCTACGTGCTGGTGGTGGCCTCCTTGCTGCTGCTGGTTTCCCGGCTGGGGGACATGCGCGGCAAAAAGGGTATTTTCAGCCTGGGGTTGGGGCTGTTCACCCTGGCCTCTTTGCTTTGCGGGCTGGCGCCCAGCGTGGGCTGGCTGATCTTTTTCCGGGCCCTGCAAGGCGTGGGTGCGGCCATGAGCCAGGCTCTGGGCATCGCCATCGTCACGGAACTCGCGCCACCCGCACGACGGGGCCGGGCCATCGGCCTGATCGGGGCCACGGTGGCCATGGGGTTGGCCCTGGGGCCGTCCCTGGGCGGACTGATCATCGAATTCATCGGCTGGCGCTGGATTTTTCTGATCAACGTGCCCCTGGGTATCGCGGCCCAGTGGATCATCGCCAAGTACATGCCCGCCCTCCCCCCCAGGCAAGGCGGACAGCGCTTCGACATCCCCGGCGCAATCATCGCGGCCCTCACCCTGGCCGCCTATTCCATGGGCATGACCCTGGGCCAGAAGACCGGCTTCTCCGCTCCGATGAGCATATCGCTGCTCGCCGTGGCGACCATTGGGCTGATGGCCTTCATCCTGGTGGAACGCCGCGTCCAGCAGCCCATGATCGACATGAAGCTGTTCCGCAACCCGTTGTTCAGCATAAACCTGGTCATGTCCCTGCTGGTCTTCATTTCCCTGTCCGCCGGGTTCATCATGCCGTTTTTCCTCCAGTACGCCCAAGGCCGTCCGCCCAGCGAGGTGGGCTTGTTGATGATGGCCATTCCCTTGAGCATGGGCCTGGTGGCCCCTTTCGCCGGTGCCCTTTCCGACCACTTCGGGCCACGGGGGTTGAGCCTCCTGGGCCTGCTGATCCTGATCAGCGGCTGCCTGGCCGTAAGCACACTCAGCCTGGATACGCCGTGGTGGGGCTTCGTGTTGCGGGTGCTGCCCGTGGGCCTGGGGGTCGGGCTGTTCCAGGCCCCGAACAACAGCGCGATCATGGGCGCGGTGCCCCTGGAACGGTTGGGCGTGGCCTCCGGGCTGCTGAACTATTCCCGGGTCTTTGGTCAGACCACCGGCCTACCGATGATCGGCTCCATCTTTACCCTCTCCGTGGTCTCCGCTACCCTGGAACCCGTGCGCACGGACTTCGCCGCGGTCCCGCCCGAAGCCTTGTCCGCGGGCATCGCCGGGGCCTACCAATTCCTGGCCCTGCTGCTCCTGGTGGCCGTGGGCCTGGGCATCGCGGCCTGGATCATCGACCATCGTCGAACCCGCAACAAAACGTCGCGCTATGCCTGAACCTCGCCACCTCCCCTGCCTCGTTCTCAAATTCCAGGACTACTCCACCACCCTGGCCACCCTGCTGGACAACCTGGGTGCACCCGACGTGCTCAAGCGTCGCAGGCGGGTGATCATCAAGCCCAATCTGGTCAACGCCTCGCCCTTTCCCGTGACCACCCATCCGGAGATGGTCCGAGCTTTGGTGGAGTATGTCCGCCGACACTCCAAGGCCAGAATCGTCCTGGCCGAGGGCTGCGGAGACGCCTGTCTGAATACCGGCCAAATCTTCGCCGACCTGGGCTATGCCGCCTTGGCCGAGGAACTGGACCTGGAGATGGTGGATCTGAACCAGGCCCGTCTGACCCGTCGATCCGACCCGGAATGCCGTTTTTTTCCGCAAATTTATCTGCCAAAGACGACGTTCAGCGGACTGCTGATCTCCGTGGCCGTACTTAAGCGGCACAGTCTGGCCCAGGTCACCCTGGCCATGAAAAACATGCTCGGCCTGCTCCCGCCCAGCCACTACCAGCGCGGCGGCTCCTGGAAAAAGTCGGCCCTGCACGCGGACATGCAGCGCTCCATTTACGAGTTGAACCGCTACCGCGCCCCGGACCTGGCGATCATCGACGCCAGCGTCGGCCTGGCCGAATATCACCTGGGCGGGGCCACCTGCTCCCCGCCCGTGAACAAGCTGGTGGCCGGGTTCGACCCCGTGGCCGTGGACGCTGTCGGAGCGGGCCTGTTGGGCCTGGATTGGCGCTCCATCGGGCATATCAGGATGGCCCACGGCCGGCTTGGCTCGGCCGAAGCTCCGGCTTCGTATTCACCATAACCGCGCCGAGAAAAAAAACGTGTCCCGCCCTTCACTACGCTTTGCCGCCCAGAGCCTTCTCCAGGCCGCTTTTCTCCTTGCCTTGCTGTTCTCGCCCCTTATTTCTCACGCAAGCATTGATAATCCAAGCCTGTTTGCGGACGAAAACGGCATCGAAGCCGAACCCACGCCACCCTCCCCTGCCTGGTATTCCTTCCCCGCCACGCCGGACTTCACGCATCGCATCAGCCTGTATGCCGGGAAATACACCACGCAAAGCATGGGGGATACGGCCACCTTTTGGTCCGTGGATTTTGAGGAAAACCATCTCGTGGCCCTGGCCTACGCCCGGGACATGCTCGACCTGGCCTACGACCTGCGCCTGGGTCCGGAGGTCGGGGTTGCCGCGCGGTTTGGGTGTCGCTGGTCCGCGGAAATCTGGGCCGGGGCGGCTCTGCGACACCGGGGCATCGTGCTGTTCAATCGCCTGCGCCTCGAACCGGCCTTCACCCTCGGCCTGAGCTGGATTCACAACTCCATCGGCATCGAACGGAACCGGGAAGAAACCCAAAACGGCGACGCGACCTGGCTGGTCTACCTCGGCCCGGAACTGGCATTCTCCCTGCCCCAGTACCCCCAGTGGGCGATCTTCTACCGGCTGCACCACCGCTCCGGGGCCTTCCGCACCTTCGGCAACCTCAAGGGCGGCCACAACGCCAACACCATCGGCCTGCGCTACAGCTTCTAAGCCGTCGTCGCCGCAAATCCAAACCAGCCATGACCGGAGACTCCGACATTCCCCTTCCCGAGACGTTTCCCCATGTCCTTGTGGTCCAGGCTTCGGCTGGGGCCGGGAAGACCTACAGCCTGGGGCTGCGGTTCCTGCAACTCCTGGCCAGGGCCGGCAAACCGTCCGTCGCGGGACTGGGGCACATCCTGGCCCTGACCTTCACCGTGGCCGCGGCCCAGGAAATGAAATCCCGGATCGTGGCCTTTCTCAAGGAAATCGCCCTCCAGACCCCGTCCGGCCAACTGCTCCGCGCCCAGAGCGGACTCGACCCGGAAGCCGCCGGGGCCTGGCTGGAACGAATCCTGGATCAATACCAGCGCTTTCAGGTCAAGACCATCGACAGCCTGAACTTTCAACTGGTCCAGACCCTGGCCCGGCGCATGGACCTCTGGCCGGAACTGGAAGCCGGGTTCAATTCCGAGGCCTGGGCCAAGGTGGTCCTGGAAGGCCTGCTGGCTCGAACGGACTGGGACCAAGCCGCGGTCCAACCCTCGGGCTCCACCGAAAATCCGGCCGAGGCGGCTGGTCACGACCCGGAAGCCGCTCAATCCCTCTCCGCGCTCTGGGAAGGCATCTTCCAGGTCTACCTGCGCCAGGAGATGCGCACGGGGCTGCGCTTCCTGCCCTGGCTGGAAGAGCAGGTCACCGGGGTGGTTCGTGACCTCAACCAGATATTTGAACCCTTGGCCGTCACCTCCCTGGACGATCTGCGCCTGGCCCGGGCCAACTTTCTGCAAGCCTGCCGGGAACTGGCCACCACCTTGGAGCGCGTCGGTTTGTCGAATCACGTCTCCCGGTTCAAAGCCCCAAAACTCGCGGAACTTTTGGACAATCCGTGCAGCAACCTGGAATGCGCCTTTTTCGAGAAGATCGCGCCCGAGGAGCTGTTCAACAAGCCCGCCTGGGCCAACCCGGACCTGTCCCAGGCCTGGGATGCCTACCAGGCGCTCCGCCGGACCAGGAACGCCTTTCTCCTGACCCGGGCCAGGCTGTCGGTCGCTCCCCTGGCCCGGCTGCACCACGTGGTCAACCTGGAACTGGACCGGCTGGGCCGTACCCAGGGGCTGTTGCCCGGAGGCTGGTGGACCCGATTGATCCGCCTGCATCTCGCCCAGGGCGACCTGCTCCAGGAGGCGGCCTTGATCCTCGGCCTGCGCTGGAATCATCTGCTCATCGACGAATTCCAGGACACCAGCCGGGAGCAATGGGACGTGCTCCGGGAACTGGCCCTGGAAGCCCTGGCCGAAGGCGGAAGCCTGTTCTGCGTCGGCGACGTGAAGCAGGCCATCTACCGCTGGCGCGGCGGGGACTGGCGGCTGTTCTTCGAGCCGCTGGATCCGGCGGTGCTGCCCAACGTGGCCCCGGAAAACCGCCTGCGCACGGTCCTGCCCTTTAATCGCCGCTCCTGCCCGGAGGTCGTGAACTGGATCAATGCCCGATTCGCGCCCCTGGAACAGCCGGAACCCAGCGCGAATCTGGCCCAGGCCATGATCCCGGCCACGGACAAGGACGAGTCCCGGGCCCTGCTGGCCGCCACGGCGGCGGCCCTTTACGCCGAAGCGGCCCAGACCCCCTGGAAGGACTGCGTCGGCGCGGTCCGGATCACCGACATCCCCACGGACGACCTGGAGGGCGGAACCGAGGCGTACACGGCCCTGGCCCTGGAAACCCTGACCGCCCAGGTCCTGGCTCTACGCGAGGACTCCACCGATCTGGGCGGGATCGCGGTTCTGGTCCGGACCAACAAGGAAGCCAAGTCTTGCGCCGCCGCCCTGCTGGCCGCGGATATCCCGACCATCACCGAGCAAAGCCTGGTCATCTCCGCGCATCCCGCGGTGCGCGGCCTGCTGGCCCTGCTGACCTGGCTGGACCACCCCGGCGACGACGCCGCGTTGTACGCCCTGTGTTGCAATCCTCTCCTCTTCCGGGAATGTGCCGATGACGTCCCAGACATAACCACGCTGCTCCGGACAAGCGACGACCAGCCCAAGGACACCGTGGCCGCCCGCCCCCTCTCCCTCCGACTCCAGAAAGAGCAGCCGGAGTTCTGGGCCGGACACCTTCAACCCTTCTGGGAACTGGCCGGCCTAGCCGGGGCCTATGAACTGCTGCTGACCGCCGTGGCCCATTTCCGGTTGCGCGAGCTGCCCCTGGGCCAGTGGGCCTGGGTGGAAAAACTGCTGGAAACGGCCTTCCAGGCCGAAACCCAGGGCCAGGCCACCCTGTCCGCCTTTCTGGCGTTCTGGGAGGAGAACGCCGGGTCCTGCGTGGTCGGGCTGCCCGAGGGCCTGGCCGCGGTGCGGGTGATGACGGTGCACAAGGCCAAGGGCCTGGAGTTTCCCCATGTCTTTCTGCCCCTGCTGGGCTATGGCGAAAAAAACCGTCCGGCGCATCTGCTTCTGCCCACCGAGGACGGCCGACCGGGACTGGTCTCCACGACCAAGCCCCGGGCCGACGAGGTGGCCCGGATCATGGACCGGGAGCAAGTCCACTCCATGGCCGAGGAGCTGAACCTGCTCTACGTGGCCCTGACCAGGGCCCGGGAGAGCCTTCGCCTGTTCCTGCCCGAGGGCAAAAGTTCCAAGGGCTCCCGAGCCGCGGACTGGCTGCGGGCTCTGACGGCCAACCATTCCACCCCATTCACGTAATGCCCAGACCCCTGTTTCCCCATCTGCTGCTGGCCCCTCCGGACGCCTCGTCCTGGACCGACCCGGCCGCGACCTCGCGCCGACTGCACGGCGACGTGGCCCATCAGGCCCTGGCCCTGTTCGGGCCCGGTGAGATCGCCCCCGGAAAAACCTGTCAGACCGCGGTGACCCGTCGCCTGCGTCAGGCCCGCGCCCTGCTGGGCGTGCATCCGGCCCGGTTGGACCTGGCCCCGCTGGCCTCGGCCATGGTCCGGACCCTGGCCCATCCCCTGATGGTCGAACTCTTCTCCGAAACGGCCCTGGCCCTGGCGGAACAGGAAATCGTGATTCCGGCCCAGGTTTTGGCCCAGGTTTCGGGCCACGTCCCAGCCCCGGCCCATCCCCACGGCTCGTCCGCCGCCGCGCCGCATACCGTGGTCCGGGTGGACCGATTGGTCCTGCTGCCGGACGGCACGGCCTGGGTGCTGGACTTCAAGCTGGGCGTCGGCGACCCGGACGCGGACCGGGCCCAGGTCCGCTCTTACCAACGCCTGCTGGCCGACCTGCTGGGCCGGGAATGCCACGGCGCCCTGGTCAACCTGGAGCAGGCCGAGGTGGTCACGCTCCCGCCCGTGCAACCACGACACGGCGAGACGTCGGCCCCTGAAGCGTCGGGATGCCCGACCTCCGCGTTGCCCGAAGCTCTGACTCTCGAGGCCCTGACTCCCGAGCCACCCGACGATCATGGCCCGCCCCCCATTCGCGTCCTGCCCCTGCGTGCCGACCCCATCGCCCTGCTTCATGACCACCTCAGGGCCCGCTGCGCCGACGCCCCCTTCTTGGCCATGGCCAAGATCCAGGTCATCTTCCCCCATCGTCGACCGCGCATCTATCTGCATCAGGCCCTGGCCCGATCCCTGGGCGCGCCCTTTCTGCCTCCGCGCTGCTCCAGTCTGGAAGACTGGATTTTGCGCCAAGCCTGCCTGGCCTCGGACGATCCTCCGGCCGTGGCCACCCCGTTGGACCAGGCCTGGCTGCTGCACGAAATCGACATCAATCTGAAAAACGGACGGGAGTCGACGCCCTGGCATCGGTTTCTCCCCTGGGGCCTGCGTTTGGCCCAGGTTCTGGACGAACTGGACCGGGAGCGGATCACGGCCCTGGCCCTGGACCATCCTCCGGACGACCTGCCGGAAACGGCCGCACGGCTGCTGGCCGACCTGGGAGCGGTCCAGACCGCGTTCCACGAACGTCTCGCGGACCGCAACCTGACGACTCCCGCGACCTTGGCCGCACGAATCCAACCAAGCCTCCTTCCAAAGGAGCAGTCCCGCCCGACCTACCTCTGCGGCCTGTTCGCCCTGACCCGGACCGAGGCCGACCTGGTCCAGTCCCTGCGCCAGGCCGGAGCGGAACTCTGGTGGCAGGCCGACCGGCCCCTGCCCGAACCCTTGCGGCGCTGGGCCGCGGCCTGGAAGGCCGATCTGGACTGGGATTTCGCGCCCGAGGCCCAGACTGAACCAGGCCAGACCCAGGATTTGGCCCAGGATTTGGCCCAGGGTTTGGCCCCCACCTTCATCCTGGCTCATGACCTGCACTCCGAGTTGCGCCGTCTGGCCGAGGATGCCGCGTCCTGGGACCAAAACGACCGGGTGGCCGTGATCCTGCCCGATCCTGCCCTGCTGCGGCCCGTGCTGGCCCATCTGCCCACGGACAAGGAGGTGAACATCACCCTGGGCCTGCCCCTGGAACGCTCGGCCCTGGGCCTGCTCCTGCACACCCTGACCCGCATGGCCCGGGACGGACGGCTCACCGGCGTGGGACCGGCCAGCCGGGACTACCTGGACCTCTGGCAGAATCCCTGGGTACGACGGCTGTTGCCCGGCGGAGGGTTGGCCCGTCTGCGCCGCCTGATCCAGGGACGAGGTCATGCCTTTCTGGATTCAGCGGCTCTGGCGGAACTGCTTGGGGAGTGCGTTGCAGTGGACGTCGAGGATGTGCATGAGGTCGTGGACGAAGACGGGGACGAAGACGGGGACAAATATGCGGGCAAGCTTGAAGGCGGGCAGCCGGAAACCGATTCCGCGGGCTTCGCGGCATCCAGTATGGCCGGATTCGCGGCCCTTTTTCACGAGGCCTTGGACCTGACCACCCTGGAGGAACTGCGCGCATTCCTGCTGCGCCTCCTGGAGGCCCTCCAGGTGCGGGAACGGGCTCCCTCGGTGCTGGAAATGCACGCGGTCCATGCGCTGTATTCCAAAGTTCTTCCGAACCTGGAGCAGACCCTGAGCCGGGACCGTCCACTTCCTCCGGCGGCCCTGTGGAGCGTGTTCTGGAATTGCCTCGGCCTGGAGCGCATCCCGTTCAGCGGGGAGCCGCTCACGCCCTGGCAGGTGATGGGACTCCTGGAAAGTCGGCTGTTGTGCTTCGACAGGGTGATCGTGCTGGAATGCGTGGAAGGGGTTCTGCCCCGGACCGCCGCGCCCAACCCCCTGCTGCCCGAGGCCCTGCGCCCGGCCCTGGGACTGCCGCCGGGCTATGCCGAGGAGCGGATCATCCACTTCCATTTGCGGCGTTTGATGGTCTCGGCCGGGGAGGTTCGCCTCTACAGCCGCCAGGGCATGTCCCCCAATCCGCTGGAAGGCCGGACCATGCCCAGCCGGTATTGGGAGCGGGAGCTCTGGGACTGGGAAAAGGCCGCGGGCAGGCTGCTGCAGGGAAGCGTTTCCCGAGTGGCCCTGGACCTGGACCTGAGCCTGTCGCCGGGTCGCCCGCCGGAAAAGGCGGCCCTGGCCGAACGTCTGGCCCGGCGTCTGGAACGGGGTCTGTCCCTGTCCGCGCTGCAAACCTACCTGCGTTGCCCGCTGCGCTTCTTCAAGGAAGAGGTGGCCGCCTTCCCGCCCCGGCCCGACCCGCGGAGCGACCCCGGTGCCGCGGTCATGGGCCGGCTGGCCCACGACATCCTGGAGCGGCTGTTCCGGCCCCATGTGGGAACCACCGTGGTCCCCGGAGATCTCCTGGCCGGGTTCGACGACCTCTGGGCCGAGCTGGCCCCCGCCCATTTGCGGGAGGCTCCCCTGACCCCGGCGGCCCGGTTCCTCCAGACCCGGCTGCTGCAAGAACTGCTGCGCAACTACCTGCGTCAATCCGACCAGCCGGTCCACCTCCTGGCCGTGGAACAACCGGTCCAACGTCCCCTGCCCGGAACCGCCGCGAAAATCGTGCTGCGCGGCAGGCTGGATCGGATCGACATGGACCCGTTGCTGAGCATTCCCATGATTCTGGACTACAAGACCGGCGGCGCTTCCCGGCGCAACCCGTTGAACATCCATCGCCTGGACGAACTGGCGGGCGAATTGACCGACCTTTCACCGGGCGACGAGGCCGCAGCCCACGAAGGACTGGTCCTGGTCAACACCCACCTCCCTGATCCGCAACTGCCCGGCTACCTCTTTCTTCACGCCGCGCCGGCCCTGTGCGGCTACGTGCATCTCGGAGAATGGCAGGCTCGAAAGCGCTTCGTTCCGCTGACCAAACCAGGCAGAAAAGACGAGGTCGAACACCTGCGGCACCGCTTCCTGGACTGGCAGGACCAAGGCCTTCCCACGATCCTGGAATGGGTTGGCCGCCACATCCTGGAAGCCCCCCTGTTCTCCCCCGCCACCCAACCTGGAACCTGCCCCTCCTGCCCCTGGCGGATTACCTGTCCCTGGGCTTTGGAGGAATAATACCAATTCTGCTTCGGCAATGCGTTTTTCGCTTGAGAAAATGCAGGTATCGGGGTCGGCGTCGGGATCGGGATCGATACTGTTTGTTCGCCAATAATCCTAATTCGACCCCGATGCCGATACCGATACCGACCCCGATACCGAAAGAGAAGCTTTGAATTAGAAATGGTATAAGGCTTTGTATAACGGATGGCGTGGCTCTGGCCATGCTGGCGCTTGAATACCCTCCCCCCCGTCTACTTGAACCGACCATCCGACCTTCGCTCGGCCACGGTCTTCCCCGGCGTTTCCAGCCAGCCGGCCCGGGCCTGGGGATGGGAGTCGAATTCCGGGACATACGGCTTGATGTCCAGAAGCGGGGTGCCGTCGAGGATGTCCACGTTCCGGATATGCAGCACGCCGTTTTCGATCCGGTCCAGTTCCACGATGGACAGACCGATGGAGTTGGGCCGCTTGGGCGCCCGGGTGGCGAACAGGCCGCGGGGGACGGTGTCCATGAACGGCACGACCTCCAGAGAAAACCCCTGGCTGCCATGAAAGCGGTACAGCAGAATAAGGTGGGAAAACCCGTCCAGGTCCTTCAACCCGGCTTGGTATTCCTCCGATATCTCCACCGTTCCCCGCACCCCCGCCGCTCCGGCGGGCTGAATCGGCATGCCGCTCAACTCCTTGAACGGACTGCGAATCAGTCCAATGGGATGTATTTCCGTCATTGTTTCAGCTCTCCCAAGAAAAAACATGGCGTACAAAAAGGCTACCTGGGCACGGGGCCCTGCTGAGCCGAAAAGACATCCACATCACTGGAAAACGAATCACCCCGGCGAGGGGCCGCTTGAAATTCGCCTTCCGTCAGGGTCATGCGGTATCCGAAGGTCAAGAACGTCTCTGTGTCCGCGGGAACGGCTTCGAGGGGGATGGCAAAGGAAAAGTCCACTCCCTCCGGGACCATCCGTCGCACCAGATAGGAATTGCGATCCCGGGCCAGCACGATTCCTTGCTCATCACTGATGTACGCGGAAAAATCCAAGTCCTGAAACCACTGAGCCAGTCCGGGCCAGACTCTGGTATTCGGCAGGGCCTTTCCGGTAACGCTATACCGATCGCCCTCCACCCGAGCCAGATAATGAAAATCCCAGAAGTCCAGCGAAATGACGTCGGTTTGGTTCGGGACAAGTTGATTCCGCGGCAGGTGCTTGACGCTCAAGTGGGAACATCCCGTCAACAGGATCAGGAAGCTCAATGAGATCAGACTTTTTTTCATTTCGTCTCTCCTGGAAAAGGTCAGCTGGGGAATTTCAAATTGAACAGAGTGATGCCAGGACTTCCGATAGCCTCATCCTCCTATGCGAATCAAGCACTGAACAGATTGCAAAAACGCGGCGCCTGGCGGAATCATCGTTCCCCTCGCGAAGACGCAGCTCCCGCCACCCATCTCCAGGCAAACAACGCCAAAAGAATCACGGCGGAGGCCACGCCCACGAGCCTCCCCTCCTCTTCCTCCGCGCCGATGCGCCAATGCCCCAGGACGCCGACCATAAAATCAGTTTGGCCGTAAACCCAGTCCACCAACAGTCCCAGACCCAAGGTGCAAAACATGATCCCGGCCACGTAGATCACCGTGGCCCGCCGACCCAGGATTTTACCGATCACGGTCAAGGCCGCGGCATTGACCGCCGGACCGGCCAGCAGGAAGACCAGGGCCGCTCCCGGGTTCAGGCCCTTGAGCACCAAGGCCGCGGCAATGGGCGTGGAAGCCGTGGCGCAGACATACAGCGGCACGGAAATCACCAGCATGGCCACCATGGCCAGCACGGGATTTCCCAGCCACCTGGAGACCATCTCCGGCGTGAGCCACACGGAGATCCCTCCGGCAACGAGCACTCCCAACAGAAACCACGGGGCAATGTCCCGGAACAGATCGCCGAAGGCAAAAGCCATGCCCGTGCGCAAGCGGTAAAGAGGGGAGACTTCAGCCGAAGGTTGGTTAAGAGTCCGACTTTGAGGCTGCATCGGAGAGCAACCGCATCCTGACCCGCCCAGGCACGAAGACGAGGACAAGGACGAGGTTGGAAACGAACTGAGAGAAGGAGCAACCGAAGGCAAGGCGGACGGTTCTCTGCTCCGATCCAAAGACTGAACCAGGGTCCCGGTTACCACGGCCGTGAAAAAGGCGGACAAAGGCCGGATAACGGTCATGAAAGGGTCCAGCAGGGCCCAGGTTACGGCCATGGAATCCACGCCCGTCTCGGGCGTGGAGATCAGAAAGGCCGCGGTAGGCCCCTTGGCAGCACCCTGACGACGCAGGCCCGCGGCAGTGGGCAATACCCCGCAACTGCACAGCGGGATGGGCACGCCCACAGCCGCGGCCTTGATCAGACCCCGGAACGACGAAGTTCCCAGATGCCTGGCCACCAGATCGTCCGGCAAAAAGGCCTTGAGCAACCCGGCGAAGAAAAACCCCAAAAGCATGTACGGCGCCGAGGCCACGAGCACGTCCCACCCGGCCTGCACCACTTGAAACACCCAGTCCATGTTCACCTCCAAAAACGCTTGAAATGAACATATGACAATATGTTCAGATGTTCAAGAGAAAAGTGCCCTCCCTTCAAAGGCTGGACCATTAATTCAACCCGCTATTCCGCCACATGCTCCTCGGCCTGCTTGAGCAAGCCCAGGATATGCGCGTCGTCCAGGCTGTAGATCACGTTCTTGCCATCCTTGCGATACTTGACGATGCGGGCCGTGCGCAGCACGCGCAGCTGGTGAGACACCGCCGATGAACTCATGGACAGCAGCTCGGCCAGGTCGCAGACGCACAATTCGGAAATGCTCAAGGCCTCCAGGATGCGCACCCGGGCGGGTTCGCCCATGGCCTTGAACAGCTCGGCCATCCGCAGGAGAGTCTCATCCGGAACCATCCGTCTCGTCACCCGCCGCACCGCGTCATCATGGACGCACACCTCGCCGCAAACGTCATCCAGCCGCTGATCCATGCCTACCTCGATAAGACGTTCTTAATCGTCAGTTTTCTCAGTTTTTTGGCCATAATCCTCATGACCTTCAGGTAAGCTCCGACTCACCCGTTTCCTGCTTGCATTACCAAAGGCCAAGATATATCTTTTTGCCATATATCAACTTGGAGACATACCATGGAAACGGCAAAAATCTTCTGGTCCGGTCGATCACAGGCAATTCGCTTGCCCAAGCAATATCGCTTCGAAGGTGGGGAAGTGCGTATCCGTCGAAGCGGCAACGCGGTCATCCTGGAACCTATTGCCGACGATTGGTCATGGCTGACGCAGGTTGTCGGCCCGGTGGATGCGGATTTCGAGGATGCTCTTGGAGAACAGCCCGAAGAGCAACCTCGGGATGAGTTGGAGTATTTCACATGAAATACCTTCTGGATACCAACTCGATTATCACTCTGTTCAAAGGCGAACCGATCTTTTTGGAACGTATGCGACGTCATCGCCCGACGGATTTTGGCGTACCAGCCATTGTCATCCATGAGTTGTATTACGGAGCGTACAAGAGCCGTCGCGTGACCGAGAACCGGGAAAGAGTCTCCTCCCTACGCTTCAATATCCTTTCTTTCGACACAGAAGACGCCCGGCGTGCGGGTGAAATCCGTGCAACGCTTTCGGCGCAAGGAACGCCCATCGGACCCTACGACGTACTCATCGCCGGACAAGCCATGGCTCGCGGACTGACGCTGATAACGAACAATCGCCGAGAGTTCGAAAGGGTGCATGGATTTCGGCTCGAAGACTGGCTGAACGAATAACCGCCTTGGCTTTTGTGCCCCCTCCTCACCCCATACTCTGAATATTTCGGTGTTGGTTCAATGCCCGCCCGAAACCACCACGTCATACACTCCCCGCACCGAATTAAGCAGCACGACCCGCTCGGCCCCGTGCAGGTCCTCCGGCCGAAGCACCCGTTCCTTCAGCTCGCCCCGCTCCAGCATTTCGGCCCGCAGCGTCCCGCCCAGGAGACCGCATCGGATCGGCGGGGTCCAGAGGACGCCGTCCAGGTTGACCGCCAGATTCGCCCGGGTGGATTCGGTGAGTTCGCCGCGCTCGTTTTGCAGCAGGACGTCGCCGAAGCCGGGGTTCGCGGCCAGGGCCTGGGCGTAAATATGGCGATGGGAGGTCTTGTGGTAAAGGAAGATGTCCGAGGAATCCACCGCCGACGAGGCCAGGGTCACGCGAAGGGGGACGGAGGACGGCGATGGCGGGGGGAGATGTTCCAGGGCAACGACCCCGTCCTTGTCCAGAAGCAGGCGGACCATTTGTGATTTTTGGCCAAATCCCGCGGACAGCACGTCCAGTCGATCACGGATCAGCTGCACGTCCAGGGGAAAATCAAAATACTCGGCCGAAGCGCCCAGCCGGGCCAAGTGCCGTTCCAACAGCACATACCCTTGCTCCGGGGTCCAGAGCATGGTTTCCAGGAGCCGGAATTCCGGCGTCCGCCGATGCAAAACCTCGGCCTTGGTCCGACACTCCGCGTACTCGCCCCGGGCGTCCGAATCCCAGACGATCCCTCCGCCGACACCGTATTCGGCCCGGTTCCGACGCTGGTCCACCAATACCGTGCGGATGGCCACGTTGAACGCGGCCCGGAGTTCCGGCTTGCTTCCAGAGGCTGAACGCGTCGCCTTCGGCCCCACGTATCCGATACAGCCGGTATAGAGCCCGCGAGGGTCGGATTCCAGGTCGGCGATGATGCCCATGCTGGCGGCCTTGGGTGCGCCGGTGATGGAGGCCGGAGGGAAAAGGGCCGCGAAGATATCCGTCAGCGAACGCTTTGTCCGCGCCCGGACCGTGGAGACCATCTGCCAGACCGTGGCGTGCTTCTCCACCCGGCACAGGTCGTCCACCTCGACGCTGCCGGTTTCGGCGATCCGGCCTAAATCATTGCGGACCATGTCCGTGATCATCACGTTCTCGGCCCGGTCCTTGGGCGACCGGCCCAGCTCCCCGGCCAGGGCCAGGTCGTCCTCCAGGGTCCGTCCCCGGGGCCGGGTGCCCTTCATCGGCTCGGAAACGATCTCCTCGCCGTCCAGAGCGAAGAATCGCTCCGGCGAGAAACTGCATGCCGCCCAGTTCGGCAGGCGGACAAAGGCGGCGTGGGCCGGGGGCTGATCCCGGCAGACGGTTCGAAAATAATCCCAGGGATCCACGGAAAAGTCGGTTCGCAATCGAAAAGTGAAGTTGACCTGGTAGCAGTCCCCCACCCGCAAATGCTCCCTGATGCTCCCGAGGGCCTCCCGATAGCCGGATTCGGAAATGGACGGCGACCAGTCCGACGAAGCAAACCCAGGACCTTCGCCCCCCAGGACATCACGGGACGCGACCCGCTCAACCCGCTCGTAGATCCCAAACCAGAGCAGCGGCGGACCGTCCTTGGTTCGAGGGCAAACCCGCAGCGCGGAATCAAAGGCCGGGGCGGCCTCGTAGGTCACGAACCCGGCGGCGTACAGGCCTTTTTCGATCGTCAGGCGCTGAATCCGTTCCAAAGAAGACCGAACCTGAAGGAAATCCGTGACCCGGATCACTTCCAGGGGCCGTCGAAAGCCCAACCAGGAGCGGGATGAAGCGTCCCACAACAGGACGACGTTTTGTTCCCGCCATGAGGAGGACATGATTTCAGAAGTCGGGAAAGGAAACGGTTCGTTGTGATGTCGCCGAGGATTGCCGACGGGCCAGTCTTGGTTTGGGGCTTGTTTCCGGGGCCTGCTTCAGGGTCGAACATTCCGAGGAGAACAGGAGGAGCATTGAATGTGCAAAGCGCCCGCCCCCTCATCCCGGTCCATGTCCTGTTCTTCGAGCTGTCTCTCGGAAATCTGAAACGACAGGACCACGTCAACGGTCGTTCCCTGGTCCACGACGCTTCGGATGGCGATCTCCCCGCCCAGCAGGCGGACCAAACGGTGCACGATGGTCAGCCCCAGGCCGGCTCCCTGATGTTTCCGGGAATAGGACCCATCCACCTGACGAAAGGGTTCCAGGACGTCTTGAAGCTTGTTTTCCGGAATACCGACGCCCGTGTCAGCGATGGTGAACCGAACCCGGCACCGCTTGTCGTCCTCCCGCTCGTCCAGGGCGATCTCCAGTCGCACTTCGCCCTGCTCCGTATATTTCAAGGCGTTGCCCACCAGGTTGAACAGGATCTGACGCACCCGGATCTCGTCGCCGATCAAAAACAGCGGCAGAACGGAATCCAGGGCCGACGTCAGGGCAAGCCCCTTTTCCTTGGCCGCCAGCCCAAACAGACCGTCCATGGATTCCAGAAGCTTTTGGGCCCGGAACTCCCTGGAGTGGACAACCAGCTGACCGGCTTCCATGTCGCAGAGAGTCAGGATGTCGGAAAGCAGGTTCGTCAGCCGGTCCGCGCTGTTTCCAGCCAGGACCACGAACTGCTGCTGGCGCTCATCCAGATTGGTGTCCAGCAATATCTGCATGGCCCCGATAACGCCGTTCAGCGGCGTGCGGATTTCATGGCTCATGTTGGCCAGAAACTCGCCCTTGGCTTGATTGGCCAGTTCCGCGACCTCCTTGGCCCGGCGCAAATCCACCAGGAGTTGCTCGTTGCGCTCGCGCAAGAGCATGATCTCCAGCCCCTTTTGGATCCGTTCCAAAAACTCCGGCGGGTTCAGCGGCTTGTTGAAATATCCCTGGACCCTGCCCTTATTGATGGCGTCCACCAGCGGGTCGTAGTCGCTGTAACCCGTGAGCATGTAGCGCAACACGTTGGGAAATTCACCAGCCACCTGCTCCAACAGGACCGTCCCGGACATTTCCGGCATTCGCTGGTCGGTCACCAGGACGTGAACCTCCTCTTTGCGCAGGATATTCAGGGCTTCCTGGGCCGACTCGGCCAGACGGATGTCGTAGTCGCGCCGAAACAACGCCTTGAAACTGCGCAGATTTTCGGACTCGTCGTCCACGTAGAGGACGATCGGCTTTTCGGAATCGCTCAAGGCCAGCATCAGTTTTCCTCCGGAGTTATCGGCAAATACAGCATAAACGCGGCACCTTCGGCGACCTCTTCGTCGACCTCTTCGTCGACCTCCAGGAAGCCGTGATGTTCCCGTGCCAGATTGGCGCAGATGTACAGCCCGAGCCCGGTCCCCTTGCCCACCGACTTGGTGGTGAAAAAGGGATCAAAAATCCGACCCCGGATGTCCGGATGAATCCCCGGACCGGCGTCGGCGACACGCAGCACGGCATAACTCTTGCCCGCGCGGTCACGGACTTCGGTAGTCAGGGTGACCCGTCGCCGGGCCCGGTCCTCCAGAGATTCCACGGCGTCGATAGCGTTGTTCAGCAGATTGACCACCACTTGGCTGAGCTGACCGTAATTGCCTGGAATCGATGGCAATGGATGAAAATCCCTGCATACGTCGACCTGCGTCTTGTAGCGATTGTGCAGCATGACCAACGCGGAATCAACCAGTTCGTTGAGATCGATATCCAGGGTCCGGGCGTCGTCTGAACGGGAAAAGACGCGCAGGCAGCGCACGATGTCCTCGGCCCGCCACAATCCTTCAAAAATATGGGCCAGCAGTTCGGGAATCTCCTCCCTCAAGGTGGAATAGTCCATCCGCTTTTCGAAATCCGCCAACGCGGCCTGCTGTTCCCCGGTCATGACCCGGCGGCAATGATCCACCAGGGCGATCAGATCGGCGATATCTTTTTCCAGCCCATGGCAACTGTTTTTCACGAAATTCAACGGATTGTTAATTTCATGCGCCACCCCCGCGGCCAAAACCCCCAGCGCGGCCATCTTCTCCGACAAAACAAGCTGGTTCTGGGCCTTTTTGAGCTGATCCAAGGTCTTTTGCAGGGTCTTGTTCCGCTGCGTCAGATCATGTTGGACGTGGCGCAGGGCCAGATGAGTGCGGACCCTGGCCAGCACCTCCTCCACGTGAAAAGGCTTGGTGATGTAGTCCCGACCTCCCGCTTCGAAAGCCCGGACCTTGTCCGCCGCGTCTTCCAGGGCGCTGATGAACAACACCGGGATGTCCGCCAAGGCTTGGTCCGCCTTCAACCGTCGGCAGACCTCGAAGCCGTCCATGCCCGGCATGTTGATGTCCAAAAGGACCAGGTCCGGCGGCAGACGCCGGGCCGCCTCCAGGGCCATGGCTCCGGATGTGGCCGGCCGGACCTTGAACCCTTGGTCCTTGAGCATCCCGGACAACAGATGCAGGTTGGCCGCGACATCGTCCACGATCAGGATGGATGAGGCTGCGGATTCGTTCACGACGCTTTCTCCGGCTCAAAAAGACGTTGCAGTTCATCGAATAGATAGTTATCCACCAAATAGAGTATCCCCGCGACCAAATCCGGATGCTCCTGGTCGATCCGGGTGCAAATCTCCCGCAAAGCGTCCATGTCCAGACTCCAGGCCGCCTCGGTCAGGACCTCCAGCAAATCCGGCGGCAAACCGGCAAGTTGCTCCGCATTCACGGAAGGGCGCTCCGCCGTTTGCGTCCCCGGACCGCTTCCCGGCCCGACTGTGTCAGCGTCCGGGCTCTGGTCGTCCTCCTCAAATTCCACGTCCAGATGTTCCCGCAGCAGGCCGAACAGTTCATCGACCTTGAACGGCTTTTTCAGGAACGCCACGGCCCCGGCGGCCAGAACCCGTTCCTTTTCGGCCATCAGCACGCTGGCCGTGACCGCGATGACCGGGGGCGAATCCTGACCGTCCCGGTCCTGAATATGCCGCAGAACCCCGAACCCGTCCATCACCGGCATGATCATGTCCAGCAGGACGAGAGCCGGTCGCCATTGATCGTAGACCCGGCTGGCCTGCTCGCCGTCCGCGGCCTCATGCACGGTGAATCCGGCCTGTTCCAGCATGCGCACCAGGATTTCCCGGTTGGCCTGGTTGTCGTCCACCACCAGAACGCGCACCTCGCCCTGGCCGGGCTTCAGCACGGCCACCCGGCCCTGGCGCTCCCGAGCCCGGCTCGCGCCCGGTATTCCCGGGCCGACCCGGACAGTAAGCCGAAACGTGCAGCCCCGGCCGACCCGGCTTTGCACGTCGATATCCCCGCCCATCAGTTCCACGTAGGCCTTGGCGATGGCCAGACCGAGGCCGGTGCCGCCCTTCATGCCGCTGCCCGACACAAGCTGCTCGAAGTGGGAAAAGATAGATCGTTGCGCTGCTTCCGGAATGCCCGGCCCGGTGTCCTCCACTTCCACGGCCAACAATAAGGCGTCCGGGGCAATCGCCTCGGCCCCTGCATCCTTTGCGGACTCCGAGGCACGGCTTGTTATCCGGAGCACCACCCCGCCTTGATCCGTAAACTTGACCGCATTGCCCAACAGATTGTTCAGCACCTGGTGCAGCTTCTGTTCGTCGCCCCGAACCCAGCGCGGCAGCTCCGGGTCCGGAACGACCTCCAGGGACAACCCTTTTTTCCGGGCCAGGACTCCAAACATCGCTTCCAGGTCCTCCACCAGGGCATACAGATCAAAATCCTCCTCGCTGAGGACGATCTTCCCGGCTTCGATCTTGGACATTTCCAGAATGTCGTTGAGCAACAGCAACAAATGCTCGCCGCTTCGATACACGGTCCGCACCGAGCGCCGCTGGTCCGGCCCGAGCTGCGGATCCCGCAGCAGCAACTGGGTGAAGCCCAGGATGGCGTTCAACGGCGTGCGGATCTCGTGGCTCATGTTGGCCAGAAACAGACTTTTTGCCGTATTGGCCTCGGCAGCGGCCTCCTCGGCACGCATCCGCACGTCGACCTCCCGCACCAGACTCTGATTCAACTCTTCCAACTCACGGGTCCGCGCCTTGACCCGCTCGTCCAGCAGGTTGCGCTCGCGTTCCAGGGCCTCCCTGGACCCTTCGAGCTGAGCTTCGGCTGCCTGCACGGCCTCGAGCAATTGATTAAAGGCCTCGGCCAGTTCCCGAATCTCGTCCCGACTGTGGACGGAGAACCGGTACCGCAGGTCCCCGCTTTCCCGGACATGCTGGGTGCCGCGGGTCAGGGTCCGCAACGGAGAGAGAATGGAGGCGTACAGGCCGACAAGAGTAGCCAGGCTCAGCAGGCCGATGGCCGCGCCCAGGAACCACAGGTTGACGGTCACGGCATCCCGGATGTCCTTCTGGATTTTTCGATCATCAAGCAGGGCCACCAGAGTCCAACCAGTGGCCGGAGAGGGATGGACGTAGGCGTGCAGCCGGTCCTGGAGTCGATCCTCCGCATTCAGCACCAGATGCGCTCCGGGCTCGGCCAATGCCAGCCGTTCACCGTCCGCGAACAACTCGCGCACGTTGGCGAAAAGCATTTCCCGGTCCGGGGCGGCCAGCACCATGCCCATCTCGTCCAGGAGCAGGGTTTGTCCTTCGTGGCTCAGGGAAAAGGCAGTCACGTAATCCGTGAGGTCGGCCAGGGTGAGGTCCGCGCCGACCACGCCGAAAAATCTCCCGAACTCGTCCAAAAGCGGCGTGACCACCCCGATGTTCACGTCCGGAGTGGTCACGGAGCGGTACGGCGGAGTGCGCATCACCGCGTCCGGATGCCCTTTGGCCAGCATGTACCAAAGCCGGTCCCGGGGATCGTAGCGGGTGGGCCGCTCCCGTGGATGGGAACGGACGAAACTGCCGTTCTCGCGGCCCATGTACACGGAGTTGACGTGGGGGTGGTAATGGCGGAACGTCTGGAAGAGGTCGATGATCTCCTGCTCCCGCCAACCGATCCGGTACTCAAAGGTCGCTTCATCCGCGTCGAGAAAGCTGGTGAACTCCGCGTCGTGGGGCGTGCGTACCCGAGCGTCCACGGCCAGAATCAGCAGGTCGTTCTCCACGTCCTTGACGAACCGGGTCAAGGCGAAGTCCAGATGCTCCAACTGCTTGCCCATCTGGTACTCGATGGCCGCGAAGGTCCGCTCCTTGAGGGCCATGAACTGGACCACGCCCACGATCAGCAGGATTATCGCGCCGGAGGCGACGAACAAGGCGAGGGTTTTGGATTGGAGTCGCATACTGTTCAAGTTTATCCGGTTACCGACTGGTGTCAGGCGAGGCCGTTTTGTCCGATTGCCGAGCAGCCTCTTCATGCTTCTCCTCCAGCAGTCCCCGCACCATTCCCAGCAATTCCTCCAGTTTGTACGGCTTGGTGAGCATCCCCGAGGCTTTTCGCAGTTCTCCGTTGTCCCGGACACCGACATAGCCGCTGGATATGATGACCTTGACCTTCGGGTCCCGTTCCCGCAACGCCAGCAGCAGGGCCTCGCCGCCCATGCCCGGCATGCCCACGTCCGTGATCACCAGATCGATCCTCTCCCGGGCATGCACCTCCAGGGCTTCCAGGCCGTCCGCGGCCTGGAAGACCTCGTAGCCGTGGGCGGTCAGCAGTTCCGCGGTCACTTCCCGGATCATCTCCTCGTCGTCCACCATCAGGATCTTCACCCCCGCGGAGGACGTGCGGAACGCCTCGGACCCGGCCTGCGGATCCGCTTCGGCACCTCCCAAGGATTCCTCCGGACTATCCGGGGCGGCGTCCCGAACCGGCTCCAGGGCCGGCAGCAGCATGGTGAAAGTCGTCCCCTTGCCCGTTTGGCTGGCGCAGGCAATCATGCCCTCGTGATCCCGCACGATCCCGTAGACCATGGACAATCCCAGACCGGTGCCTTTGCCCACTTCCTTGGTGGTGAAAAAAGGTTCGAAAATGTGTCGCAGCGTCGTTGCATCCATTCCGGCCCCGGTGTCGGACACGGCCAACCGGACATGCGGTCCCGGCGACAGCCCCAGGTATGCGGCGGCCTGTTCCGGGCTCAACTCCACGTTCCGGGTTTCCAGCCGCAGGTCCCCCCCCTCGGGCATGGCGTCCCGGGCGTTGTTGGCCAGATTGACCAGGACCTGCTCCATCTGCACCGGGTCCGCGGAAACGTCGGCCAGATTCGGATCGGCATCGATCTCGATCCGGATCGTGTGCGGCAGGGTGCGCCCGAGCAGCGCCACCACGTCCCGGGTATCGTCGTTCAGATTGTGCCGTATCCGCCGCGACTCTCCTCTCCGACTGAAGGTCAGCAACCGCTGCACCAGTTCCGTGGCCCTGTTCACGGTCTGAGCGATGCGATTCAACCCCGTTCGGACGGACTCCCGGCAATTGGTTGGACAAACGTCGCCGCAGGACATTCGCAGCAGTTGGACATGGCTGGAAATGGCTTGGAGCATGTTGTTGAAGTCGTGGGCAATGCCTCCGGCCAGGGTGCCCACGGCCTCCATTTTCTGGGATTGGCGCAACTGCTCTCCCAGCCGCTCCCGTTCCTCCTCGACCCGACGCCGTTCCTCCACTTCCCGTCGCAAGTACTCGTTGGCTGCCTGAAAATCAGCGGTCCGGCTGTCCACCAGCTCCTGCAGGTGGGCTTGATAATGCTTGATTTCCTGGTCCGAAGCGGCCAGAGCGTCCGCGGTTCGGTTCAAGGCCCGGCCCAGTTCGCCAATCTCATCGCGGCCCAGGTCGGGCAACGGAACGTCGAACACCCCTTGGCCCAGCCCGCGGGTGGCCTGGACCAGGGTGGATATCCGACGCTTGACATGCCCGCTGAGTAACGCGGCCAGCATGACGACCATGACCAGGGAGAGCAACGCGCTCATGCCCAATCCCATGCGCAACCGGGCCAGGGCGGGATAGGCCAGGGCCGTCGGCTGGGTCAGCACGATGCTCCAGCCGGTCTGGATCAACCCCTGGGAAACGACGTCCACGGGCGAGACCACGGCCACCTTCTCCAGGTCCGTGACAATATGCCCCACCCAGCTTTCCTTTTCAGCCAGAGGACCGACCAAATCCATCAGGGGCGACAGCCGCAGCACTTCATCGTCCGAGAAGCTGGAAGCCACCACCACCCCCCGGTGGTCCACCAGCCGGGTCCGCCCTTCCGAACCAAAGGATACCTGGCTCACGATCTCCCCGATCCGCTCCATGGCGATCTGGCCGACCAAAACGCCCTGAACGGGACCGTCTTCGAACACCTTTACCGGAACCGCCACGGTCATCACCACCTGGTAGGGATGGAGCTGGGCATGGACGTTGGAAACCAAGCGGTCCCCTTCACGTGCTCCCTGAAACCACGACGTGGCGGCCCAGGCGCCCCGATACGAATGGTGAACCGAGGCCCGCACCTCGCCGTTCAGGTCCAGCAGCGTCAGATCCAGGATCATGGGATAAAACCGATCCGCCTTGCCCAACTCCGCCGCCAGTTCGTCCATGGTCGCCCGTTCCGAGACGAGCACGGGATTTTCCGCCAGCAGATAAATGGCGTTGCAGGCCTCGTTCACGGCCCGCTGGATCTCCCGCCCCACTTCCGTGGCCAGGGACGCCAACTGCATTTGGGTGGACGAACGGACCGCGTCGTCCACCCGCAGCAGGGAGAAGCCGCCCAGAATTCCCAGGGGCGTCAGGCCGACCAGCAAAAAAAGGAGCAGAACCTTGGTGCGCAGTGCCATCTTGTTCTCACATCCCGGACAGCAGCTCGGCCCAGAGCTTCATCCGCGAACTCACCGACTCCGATGAGCCGAAGTCACCGAAATACGTGCAACGCTCCCGAACACTTCGCGGCGGATGGACCACCGGGGATTCCAGAACCTCGGGGTCGATGAATTCACGGGCCGCCAGATTGGGTGTGGCGGACCAGAGTTCACTGGCGATCTCGGCCATGATTTCCGGGGTGTGCACGAAATTGATGAAGGCATGGGCCGCCTCCGCGTTACGGGCCAACACGGGCACCACGAACACGTCCACCCAGGCCGCGCAGCCTTCCAGGGGAAATCCGAAGGCCAGGTCCGGGTTTTCCTCCAGGGCCATCAGGGCGTCGTTGCTGTAGCTCTGCGCGGCCCAAAGCTCTCCGGAGGCCATTTTGTTCAGAATCTCCGTGTCGTGCAGATAGCCCGCCAGCAGGGGGCGCTGCTCCAGCAGCGCGTCGCGGACCTCGTCCAGATGCTCGGGTTCGGGGTTGAGCGGATACCCCAGCAACAGACTGGCCGCGCCGATGACCTCGAAGGGATTGTTGAGCATGGCCACCCGGCCGGCAAGGCTCGGCTCCCAGAGCACGGACCAGGAATCAGGAGACCGGTCGAAGTGGCGGGTGTTGACCACCACCCCGGTGTAGCCCATCAGATACGGGGCCTTGTAGCCTTCCCCTCCGACATGCAGCTTGGCGAGGGCTTCAGGCTCGACATGCCGCAGATTGGGCAGGAGTTCCCTGTTCAACGGCGCGAGAACCCGGCCTCTGACCAGTTCACTGGCCACGCTTTCGCTGAGAATGATCAAATCCGCCTCCAGCGAACCGGACAACATCGCGCCGATCATCTCCTCTTCATCTTCATAGGTGCGCAGTTCCACCTCAATGCCCGTGGCCCGCTGAAACTGGTCCAACGTATCCCGGCCCAGGTAGTCCTCCCAGTTGTAGAGCACCAGCCGGGTCGGCCCGTCCCCGGGCTGAACCGCCACTTCCCGCTCCGGGGACTCGGTGCAACCGCCAAGGCCCAGGCCCAAAAACCAGCATGCGGCCAGGGCCAGCATGCGCCAAACACCGCCGAAGATTGCTGAACGATCCTTCATTCTCTCCTCCTCACTTGCCCGGCCAGTCGCTTATTCCTTTTTGCTTCCAAAATGCACTATCAGGTCGACTTCACATTTGGAGTCAGATCGAAATCGGTATCGAAATCGAGAAAAACAAGTACGTCATTGAATAACGGCAATTCCGATCTCGATCTCGATTTCGATTTCGATTTCGATTCCGATCTCGATTTCGATACCAAGCACGCCCTGGATATTTGTATCGTGATGAAGAACGGCGGACTATTCCAGGTTCAACGAGCGCAGCGCCGTGTGCACGGATTCGCGGTTCACCGGCTTGGTTACGTAAACGCTGGCCAGCCCTTTGAAAAAGGCCTGACAGACATTTTTCTGATCCTCCAGGCTGGAAACCACGATCACCCGCGCCTCCTTTCCCGGCTCGACCCGTCGTTCCTGCTCAATGGCCCGAATCCGCTTCAGAGCCTCGTGGCCGTCCATGACCGGCATCATCAGGTCCATCAGGATCACATCGTAGGGCTCCCCCAGATTCAAGGCCTTGATCACGGTCAACACGGCTTGATCCCCGTCTTCAACCGCATCGCAGGGGCCAAAGGATTCCATGATTTTTTTCAGTTTGCTCCGACTTACCAGTTCATCATCCACCACCAGGCTTTTCATTTCATCCTCCTCTCCGCGTACGCCAAGAGCCGGCGATATGCCTCTCGCAACCGCTCCAGGACCGCTTGACCGTCCGCACGTTCTTTCGCCGGTTCTTCGGCCAGTTCTTCCCTTCTACCGATCCGTTCCATATCCCTGGCCGCCCCGGCCAGCTCCTTCGCCAGCAGATTGGCGGCTCCACCTTTGATGGCATGGGCCTGCTCGACCAGGCTTCCGTGATCCCCCGAGACCAGAGCCTCTTCCATCACCGGTATCTGCCGGGCCACATTGTCCAGAAACCCTTGCAGGACCTCCTCCAGCAGTTCAGCATCCCCTTCGAATTCCTCCACGGCCCGTTGATAATCCATGGGCTCGCCGCCGGGATCGGCCGTTTCAGGCTGGGTCGTGTTAGGCAGGGTCGTCTTAGGTTGAACGGAAACCAAGACAGCCTTTGCCTCCACCTCCGGCGACCCGGGCGTCCCGATCCACTTGGCCACCATGGCCAACAACTCCTCCCGCCGCATGGGCTTGGTCAAATAATCGTCCATCCCCGCGGCCAGGCACTTCTCCCGATATCCCACCACCGCATGGGCGGTCATGGCGATGATCGGAATTCTGGGATGCTGGAATACTGGAATGCTGGAATACTGGGATGTTGGGGTGCTGGGATGCTGGGATACAGTTTGTGCGGAATTCGTCTCCCTGGAATCATGGCCGGAGAAATATGAAATGCCAAGATCGCTCTTCTGATCAATTCCAGCATTCCAGGATTCCAGCATCCCAGCATTTTCTTCTTCCAACTTCCTGATCTCCCTCGTCGCGTCCCAGCCGTCCATGATCGGCATTTGCACGTCCATCAGGATCAGATCGTACGGCTTCTTTTGAAAGGCCCGGACGGCCTGGAGGCCGTTTTCAGCCACGTCCACGACGTAGCCCGCTCCGTACAGGTGGTGCAGAGCCACTTGCCGATTGGTGGGGTAGTCCTCCACCAGGAGAATCCGGCCCTGGGACGTGCTGGACGTTGGAACGGTCATGACGCCGGGCGGAGATTCCGTGTCCTTTCGTGGCGTAGGTGCGTCCAATTCGAAAGGCTTTTGGAGCTCCAGGACAAAGCTGAAGGTGCTGCCCTGGTTCTCCACGCTTTCCAGGAAGATAATTCCGCCCATCAGTTCCACGAATCGCTTGCAAATGGCCAACCCCAGGCCCGTTCCGCCGTATTCCCGTGTCGTGGAGCCGTCCACCTGAGTGAAGCTTTCGAAAATATGGGCGTGTTTGTGCTCCGGAATTCCGATGCCCGTGTCCCGGACCTCAAATCGAACCCGAGCCGTGTCGTCGCGAATCTCCAACAAGTCCGCGGAAATCGACACTTCCCCGGCATGGGTGAACTTGATCGCGTTCCCGCCAAGATTCAGCAATACTTGGCGCAACCGGCCCGCGTCTCCCAACAGGGACGAGGGGATTTCCGGGGTGACGCGAGAGGTGAACCGCAGCCCTTTGCGCCGGGCCAGCACGGCCAGGGACTCCTCCACCTGACGGAAGACGGCCCGCAAATCAAAGACCGTCGATTCCAACTCAAGATGCCCGGCTTCGATCTTGGAGAAGTCCAGAATGTCATTGATGATGCCCATCAAGGCTTCGACCTCTCCGGAGATGGTCCGCAGGGCCAGTTGCGGAGGAACCGTGCTCCCCTTGCCCCGCGCAAGCTCGGCCATGCCCATGATCGCGTTCAGCGGGGTCCGGATTTCATGGCTCATATTGGCTAGAAACTGACTCTTGGCCCGTGTCGCTTCCTCGGCCTGGGCCAGAGCGGCATCCAACTCAAGGTTCTTACGGGTCAGCTTCCGGGCCGAATCCAACATTTTCTCTTCGGCTTTTCGACGATCCGTGACATCCAGAATGAATCCATCCAGAAAAACGGTCCGCCCTTGCGCGTCCCGAACCTCACCGCCTTTTTCGTAGACCCAACGTTCGCCCCCGTCACGATGCAGCACCCGGTACTCCACTTCCCACGGAACGCCGTCGGCGACGGCCTGGGCCACGGACCGGACGACATATTCCAGGTCGTCGGGATGGATGACGTCCCGATGGTTCAGAGCGGGACTCGGACCTAAAAAATCTCGCGCCGAAAAGCCGATGATCGCCTCGACGGGATCGCTGACGAACAGCAAGGCGCGTCCCTTTCCGGCATCCCGACGGTAGGTGGCGCCGGGAATATTGTCGACCAGGGACTGGAACTGGTTGCGACTGTCCCGCAAGGCTTGGGTCCGCTCGGTGATCAGTCGCTGGAGCTGTTCGCGGCGATGGACCATTACGCCCACCACCAACCCGACGGCCCCGGTCATCATCAAACCGGACAGGGCCGCCAGCCAGCCGACCATGACCGGATTGAGCCTCTCAAAGACCCGGGTCGGACGGACCTCCAGGGCGTAAGTCTTGTCAAAGGCCATCACCGGCCTGGTCAGGGCGAAAGAGGCGTACCGTCGCGAACCGCCGTGCTCCGCGGTGGTTCCCAACAATATTTTGCCCTGGTCCGGATGCAGTTGATAAAAGTTGATGAACGTCAGGGACTCGCCGCCGGCCCCGGAATCCGCGTCCAACGCGCCTTGAACCAGGGACTCCGCGTCGACGAGTTCAAGCAGGGAGGCCAAGCCGGGACTTTCGCTTTCGGTAAGATACTGGAAATTCTCGAGAATATTGGCCGACTTGACGTCGGCCAGCAAGGAAAAAGTCTTGAAATGGTTTCGATATTCGGCTCGGTGCAGGGTCCGGGAGACGGTCACGGTCAGGATGAGTCCGACGAGTACGGTCAGCACGGCTTCCAGAGGGAGCCCGGCTTTCCGGGCTTCGGCCTCCCGCTCCCGACGAGCGGCCAGCAGCATATATCCGATCATCAACACGGCGGCCAGAACCAGGGTCATCACAGCCGGAAAAATTCCGGCCCGCATCGCCGACCACCGCCAGTCCCCGGCCTCCACGTCGATGCCCGTCACGGCCAGCAACGTGCCGTCAGCCGGATCAATCAGGGGAACCAGAGCGCTGACCCAAGTCCCCCAGCGGTCGGTTTCCGGTCCCTCCACCAAAGCTCGGCCCGTGTCAAACATGCTCAGGAGTTCGTCCGTGGCTTCCTCGTAGACCTGCCCGGGCAGGGAGGGCTCCCAGTCCGTGTCCGGTTCGGAATCCACAAAAAAAAAGGCCGCTCCGTCATCGTGGCGGCCCATCAGGTAGAGCCATTCCCAACGGTGGTCGACCAACTTGGTCAGCCACAGGTGCTCTTTGAGCCGGGCGTACTCGGTCGTTTCCAGGTCGGACCGATCCCCGGAGAGGCTTCTCACCCAGTCCGGCTTCACAGCCTGGGTCACCAACCGGGCCTGGCGCAACAAGTCCTCGCGCATCATCCGGTCGGCAGTGCGCACGGACCACCAACTGAACAACAAACCGACCGTCAGAACAAGAGCCAGGACGACCATCGGACGCGGCCCCGGAAGAACACGCCAGGAGGTTCTCTTCATAAGTGGAATCAGGGCCGTCGAACTGCCAGGACCTCGTGCATCACCTCTCCCAGCTTCGTCGTCTCCACCGGCTTGGTCACGAAGGCGTCCATGCCCGCGGCCAGGCAGCGCTTGCGATCATCGGGCATGACCATGGCGGTCAGGGCGATGATGGGGATATCCTTGTTGATGTCGGGCCTTTCGCCGGAACGGATGATCTTGGTCGCTTCCAGACCATCCAGCACGGGCATGGAGATGTCCATCAGCACCAGGTCGAAGGTCGCCCCGGCCAGGGCTTCCAGGGCTTGCTCGCCGTCCTCCACGGCGACCACCCGGTGGCCGTGCTTGCTCAGGAGTTGTTCGGTCATGAACCTGTTGACGGGCTCGTCCTCAACCAGGAGGATCGAGAACGGACCGCCAAGCGTGTCCGAAGCCGTCGGTCGAACCGCATGCCTCGGCAGGGGCAGGGAAACGGAAAAGGTGCTTCCCAGGTACAGATCACTGTCCACGACGATGTCGCCGCCCATTTTCTCCACAAGTTCACGGGCCACGGCCAGTCCCATGCCCAAGCCGCCAAAGCGCCTGGAATGCGGCCCGGTGACCAGCTTGTTGAAGATCACCTCCTGGCTCTCCCTGGGCACCCCGATACCGGTGTCCGTGACATTGATGCACAGGACCGGCTTCCCGATCTTCCCTCGGCCGCAGTCGAAATGCACCAGCACCTCGCCGTAGTCCGTGAACTTGACCGCGTTGTCCACCAGCGCACTCACCACCTGGGCGATCCAGTCCGGAACGCCGTGCAGGGTCCCGGAGACGTCCTGGGCAACGTGCATGAAAAAATGCAGTCCTTTATCAAGGGCTTTCTTTTTCTGGGCATGCAACCGGGGCAGGATATCCTGTACAATGGTAAAGTCGACGTGGTCTTCGTCCTCCGTCTCGGACCGCAACTGGGAAAAATCCAGGATCTCGTTGACCAATCGAAGCAACTGGGACGTGGATTGGTCGATCATGGACAGGTAGTTGGCTTGGGTCGCGTCCAGTCCGGTGCCGGACAGCAGTTCGGTCATCCCCATGATCGCGTTCAACGGGGTCCGCAACTCGTGACTGATCCGCCCCAGAAACTCATCCCGCACCTTGGAGCTCTCCTCGGCTCCCCGCCGAGCCTGCTCAAGCATCCGCTCCAGTTTGGCCAATCTGGCGGAAATTTCTTCGCTGTTCATATTGGTTGGGTCCCCTCACACTGCACGGCATTCCGCACCGCGGCGCCGATCAAGGCTTGGACGTCCAGGATCAGGGCCATGGTGCCGTCTCCGTTGATGGTCGCTCCGGAGATGCCGTCCAGTTCGCGGTATACGCGGCCCAGGCTTTTGATCACGGTCTGATGCTGGCCGATGACCTTGTCCACCACCAGCCCGACGCGCTGTTCCTGAACATTGACGACCACCACTTGCTCGATGGCCTGCAACGCTCCCTGTTGGTCGAACCAGTTGCGCAGGCGGATGAACGGGACGGCTTCTCCGCGCAGATTGATCATTTCCCCGTTCTCGCCGAAATTCGACTTGAAGCGGTCCAACTCGACGCATTCCTCCACCGAGGACAACGGAATGACGTACTGTTCCTGGGCCACCTCCACCTGCAACCCGTCGATGATCGCCAGGGTCAGCGGGAGCTTGATCAGGACGCTGGTGCCTTTGTTCGGGACGCTCTCCAGCTTGATCACCCCGCGCAGGGCGTCGATGCCGCGCTTGACCACATCCATGCCCACGCCGCGCCCGGACACGTTGCTGACCTGCTCGGCGGTGGAAAACCCAGGCAGGAAAACCAGTTGCAACACCTCGTCGTCCGAAAGGGCGGAATCCGCGGTGATGAGCCCTTTTTCCAGGGCCTTGGCCCGGATCCTGGCCGGTTCGATGCCCGCGCCGTCGTCCATGATCCGGATCAGGACCTCGCCGCTGGCATGCTCGGCGGAAAGGGTGATCCGGCCTTTGCGCGACTTGCCCTTGGCCTGCCGCGCTTGCGGCGACTCCACCCCGTGGTCGATGGAATTGCGCAAGAGATGGACCATGGGATCGTTGAGCTTCTCGATCACGTTCTTGTCCAGCTCGGTTTCCCCGCCTTGGGTGACCAGTTCGATTTCCTTGCCCAGTTCCTTGGAAAGGTCCCGGACCAACCGTAAAAATTTGTTGAAGGTGCTGCCGATGGGCAGCATCCGGATGCCCAGGGTGTTGTCCCGCAACTCGTCGCTGAGCCGCTCCAGTTCCTCGGCCAGGCTGGCCAGGGCCGGGTCGTGGCGCTGGGTCACGAGTTGGGTCAGCCGGGCCTGGACGATAACCAGCTCGCCCACCAGGTCCCCCAGCTTGTCCAGCTTGGCGGCCTCCACTCGGATGCTGGTCACCGCCTCCTTGTGCTCCATCCGAGGTGCCCGAACATCCCGCATCACTTCCTGCTCGGTCAGGGCCGCCTCCAGCCCTTGGGAGCTGACCAGTCCGGCCTGGGTCAACAATTCGCCCAAGGGCCGCTGCTGCTTGAGAATCGCTTTGAGGTCCTGGATATTCACGTCTCCGCGCTCGACCAAAATCTCACCCAGCCGCTTGCCTACATGGGTCACGTCGTCCGGGTTGACCGTCTCCACCTCCTGGATGGTCAGTTCGCAGTCGTCCTCCACGAAAATGAACACGTCGTGAATGGCTTCCCTGCCCCGCGACGTCACCAGAATCATATCCCACCACGTGTAGCAGGACACCGGGTCCATTTCCTCCAGCCTGGGGATGTTTTCGGTCCGGGCCACGATCTTGCAGTTGCCCAGCTCGGCCAATTCTTCCAACAAGGCCAAGGGGTTGGTTCCGGTCAAAAAAATGCGGGCATCCGGCTTGAAGCTAATCCGGTACACTGTGGAAAGCTCATCGGTCGAACCGCTCGCCTCCGGCCCTTCAACGTCCGTCTCGTCGGCGGTCGACCCGGTCGGCCCTTTTCCGGCTTGCGTCAGGAACCCTCGCAACCGCGCGACGATCCGCTCGGACTCGCCTTGACAGGTAGACGCGTGGCATCCGTCCTGGTGCAGCATCTCCAGAATCAAGTCCCGGGATTTGAGGGTCAAATCCAGCAATTCCGAAGTGACGCGCAATTCGTCGTTGCGGACCAGATCGAACACGGTTTCCAGTTCGTGGGTGAACATGGCGATGTCGTCGAAACCGAACATCGCACCGGAACCCTTGATCGTGTGCATGGACCGGAATACCCGGTTGATCAGTTCGCGATCCTCGGGGTCGGACTCCAATTCCAACAGGGCGTCTTCCAGGTCTCCCAGCAGTTCCCGAGCCTCTTCCAAATAGGCTTCTTTGGCCTGCTGCATCTGCTCATCACGACTCATGGCGTCATCTCCCTTCCGTCTTCACACCCGGACTCCAACCTTTCCCCGTGCAACAAATCGGGATGGTTCAGAATTGGTTGACAAATCGCAACGCCTTCTTTCCGGCATTCGTTCGGTGTAGGGGCGACCGGCCGGTCGCCCCTACGGCCTGAACATGGACAACCGTACACGAATGTGCCAACCGATTTTCCTGACAAAACGAACCATCCCAACCAATCCATGGCAAAAAAGACTACCTGACGACCTTCTTCACCACGGCCAGCAATTGCTCCGGCTTGAACGGCTTGACGATCCACCCCGTGGCCCCGGCTTCCTTGCCGACCTGCTTCTTTTCAACCTGGGACTCCGTGGTCAGCATCACGATGGGGACGAACTTGTAGTTGGGCAGGGCCCGGACTTGGCGGATCAACTCGATGCCGTCCATGTTCGGCATGTTCAAGTCCGTGATGATCATGTCCACGGGCCCGGACAGCTTGGTCAGTGCGTCTTTTCCATCCACGGCCTCGACGACCTCGTAGCCGGCGTCCTTCAGAGTAAAGCCGACCATCTGACGAACGCTGCTGGAATCATCCACGGTCATAATTCGCTTGGACATACTCATTAAGCTCCTTTCCTAAAAATCCCGACGACATGCCGGGGAGCAAAGCCTATCCACTCCGCTTTCGTCATGACGTGCTCCGGGATGTTCACGAAATGCAGTTCATTCGACCCCATCGATTTAGTCGCTGAACCGAGGACCTGAAAAAAAGCCAAATCCACGTCTTCCAGGCCTTCCAAGTCGACATGGAGCGCGACTCCGATATCCGTCGCCTGTTCGAGAAGTTGCGTAAATGCCTGGTGCAACTCCTCGGCTCCTTCCACCCCCCAGCGCCCGGAAAGCTTCAGCAGCCGGGTCGTAGGTTCCGGAATGGATATCTCCCATTCTCCCATAGCTTGGCTCCTTCTGATACGTCCGCTTTGCATTCGACATCACACAGATAATCAGATCATGTTCGGTATCGAAATCGAAATCGAGATAGGAATCGCTCTCGACGTCCTTCAATAATGTATTGTTTTTTCTCGATTTCGATACCGATTTTGATTTCGATTTCGAGCCTGACACCAATGCGTAGTTGATCCGGTCACTACAAAATCGTCAAAACAATTCCACGTTGTCGCCGAAATCTTCCTTGCGACGTTTGTCGTCCTTGCTCTCGGATTCAAGATCGTCGAACAACTCCACGCCGTCGTCGCTTTCAAACAACTCCACGTAGTTGTCACCGAACAGTTCAACGGCATCGTCGTCGCCGAACAGCTCGACACCATCATCATCGCCGAACAACTCCACATCGTCGCTTTCCGCCGCGGCGGCCTCGCCGTGCTCTCCCCCCAGATGGACCATGCGCTCGGCTTCCATGGTATATCGGGCCAACAGTTCCTTCAAACGCTCGGGTCGCCTGGACGGATCACAGTCCGCCGAGGATTGGACCAAGGCCTGGTCCGCGAGCTGCTCAAAGGTCCCCCTGGCCCGGGTCAAGTCCTGAAGCACGTCATGGTGAAAAGTGATCCCTTCAATCTGGGCTTGAAGGTCTTGACACAAAACGTCTCCATCGGCCCGAATCCCATCGAACATGTCCATGGTTTGCCGGTTCAGGTTGCGCAAGCTGTTGATCATTTCCTCCAGCCGCCCCATCATTTGCTCCATCCGCCGGGCGTCCGCGGAAACGTCGGACAGCTTTTGCAGTTCCAGGGCATGGTCGGCTATGGCCCGCAATTCCCCGGCCACCTCGTCGGTCACGGTCCTGGCGTCCATGGACAGGCGCTGAATGGCCCCGGCCAGAACGCCCAGGGCCAGCCCCTCGTCGCCGGTGTGGGCCGCCTGGACGCTGGCGTTCAGGGCGATCAGCTCGATCTCCGAGCCCACTTCCTCGATGTTCCCGACAAACCCGGCCATCTGGGCCACGGTCTCGGCCACCCGGACCATGATCGCGCCCAGTTCCTCGCTCTTGGCCCCGAACCCGCGCATGAAGTCGATTAAATGGTGGACATTGGCCCCGATCTGGTCCAGCACATTCCGGCTGGAATCCCCTTCGGAACGCAGCATTCCGCCCAGGTCCCGGTTCAGGCCGTTCACGGTCTCGGCAATGCTGGACAAGTCGGCGATCAGGGTGTCGATGGCCTGTTCAAAGGCCTTGCTGCAATGGCTTAGCTGGGAGGCCTGCAAGGAACAGACATCCGCGATCCAGCACGCCGTCTCCTGCATTCTCTGGTGATCGGCCTCACTGGTTCCGTTCTCCGCTTCCTCGCCGAGCATCCGGACCATGTCTTCCACGGCCTCGCAGACGTGCTCCACCTGCTGCCGGGTGATGTCGTGAAACTGGAGGGAGGCGACAATGGAGCCGACATGGCGGCTGACCTCTCCGGTCCGCCTGGACAACGTCCGCGAAGCGTCGGCGGAATGCTCGGACAGGCGGCCCAGGGTCGCCAAGTTGGCCTGGCCGCTGCTCAGGGCCTCCTCGGTCACGGCCTGTTGTTCCCGGACCAGGGTGTCGGTCCGGACCAGGGCCGAGGAAACCTGTTCGCCCAGGTGCTTGGCGTCGGCCTGGATCTTGGCCCAGTGATCGATGATGTTCCGGCCCAGGCTGTCCACTTGCCCGGCCAGATTCATGAACCCCCGGCCCTTCTCCCCCAGGCGGGCGCTTTCGATCCGCGTGGTTACGCCGAGCATTTGCAAAGTGCGGACGATCTTGCGGAAACTGCCGGTGCGTCGCTCCAGGGAACCGATCAGCTCCACCACCTGCTCCAGCCGATGCAGATCGTCCCTTCGGCAGGACAGGCCGCAAACCGCATTGATCTGGTCCAGCTCGCCGCCCAGGGTCTCGACGATCTGGACGATCTCTTGGCCGGCGGTCAGTTCGGTCAGGGCCGAGGCTTGCTTGGCCATGGCCTTGGACTTGGACGAAAAGGCCTGGATGTCCGCGCCCAAGGCCAAAAACGCCTCTTCCCGATCCGGAATGACCCGGGCCACATCGCGGCCCAGAGCCTCCAGGATCTGGGCCCACTCCCGGGCATGTTCCGGAAACCGTTCCGGATTAAAGCCGGAATGCGTCGTCGATTCGGCAGCCATGGCGGTTACTTGTGGAACCGGATTTCCGCCCTGGCCGTGTGCTCGTCCAGCGGCTTGACCGTCACGTCCACCCGTTCCTTCATGAACTGGGCCGCGCTTTTCAAAATGCCCTCGAAGTAGTCGAACAGCCCGCGCTTGGAGCGGTAGTTCATGAACAGTACGTCGCCCTTGTCCTCATAGGTGAAGTTGGGCGGCTTGATGCCCGGATGATCCTTGGTCAGCTGGGCGTGGATGTCGTTCATTTTCAGATAGAAATCCTTGAGATTCTTGGCGTTGAAATAGCGCCCGTACATCTTGTGAAACTGAGGCACGGTGTACATCCCCAGGCCCATGAGCACATCCCGCTTGCTCTTCTTGGTGATCCGGCTGACGATCCCGGCCATTTGCTGCAAGACCTGATCCGGATAGCTGGCCGTGGGCAGGAAGACCGGACTGCCCAGTTCTTCTTGCAGCTTTTTGTAAACGTCCTGGCCGAATTTCTCCTTGACGAATTCCTGCATCAGCTTGGGCAGCACCCCTTTCATCTGCCCTTCCGAAGCCGCCAGTTTGCTCATGTCCGACCCGGCTCCGCTGAATTTCTGAGAGGCGGAAAGCAATTCCTGAGCCAATTGAGCCAAGTCCCGGGTGGCCGCGGCGGTCTGGCCCGCGCCCTCGTCGGCTTCATGGGCGATCTGGGCGATGCCCTCGATGCTGTGGTTGATTTCTTCCGCGGCGGCGGACTGCTCTTCCGCGGCGGCGGCGATCTGGGAGACCTGGGAAACCACCTCCTCTACCCGCTGCATGATCAGGCGCAGGGATTCGCCGGCCTTATTGGAGAGTTCGGTGCTTTCCCGGACCTGGCGCTCGGTCTGTTCCATGGAGGCCACCGCGTCCTTGGACCGACCCTGGATGGTCAGGACGGCGTGCTCCACTTCCTTGGTCGCGGTCATGGTCTTCTCGGCCAGCTTGCGCACCTCGTCGGCCACCACGGCGAACCCTCGCCCGGCGTCTCCGGCCCGAGCCGCTTCGATGGCCGCGTTCAAGGCCAAGAGATTGGTCTGGTCCGCGATGTCGTTGATCACGTTGATGATCTTGCCGATGGCCCCGGCCTGTTCATTGAGCTGGGTCAGCACCTGGGCCAACTCACGGGCCGAACCGGCCACGCCGTTGATCCCGGCCACAGCCTTTTCCACCAGCACCACCCCCTCACTGGCTGAAGCCTTGGCTTCTTCGGCCGCCTGGGAAGCATTGGACGAATTCTTGGCCACCTCCAGAACCGTGGCCGCCATTTCCTCCATGGCCGTGGCCACGGAATCGGTCTGCCCCTTTTGCTGCATGGCTCCTCGGGCCTGCTCGTCGGCCGAGGCCGAAAGCTCCTCCGAGGCCGAGGCCACGCGCTGGGACAATTCGTTGATATCCTCGCCCAAAACCCGGCGCTTGCGGTTCTCATCCTCCAGGCGATCCCGTTGCTCCTTCATGGCGCCCATGTCCATGCACAGCAACACAAAACCGCTCAGCGGCTCCGCGCCGTCCCGCACCGGAGCCAGCACGCAGCGCACGGACCAGGCTTTCCCATTGGCCAGCTTCAGGGAAAGCTCCGCGTCCAGCGCCCGTCCTTCGGCCAACGCCGTTTCCAGCTCTACCGCCGAGGCAGCTCCGCCGGAAGAGCCGAACAGGACATCCTTCAGCGGCCTAGTCCGGACCTGATCCTCGGTTTTGCCCAGGACCGCGCAAAAGGCCGCGTTGGCGGAGACGATCCGCCGCTGGGCATCACAGAGCAGCACCGGGGCTTTCAGGTCGGCCAGTCCTTGACGCAGAAACCGGGCGTCACGCCGATTGTCCTGGACCGCCCGGACCAACCCGCCGAGCAACCCGTCCACGCCGCCGGATTGCTCCAGGGCTTCCAGGTCAACAGGCTTGCCGTCCGCCACGGCCTCGGCGGCCTGCACGGCCAGAGGTGAGGGCTTGCCCGCGGACGAGGTCGCAAAAAAGGCCGCCCAGCCCAGCGCCACCGCGCCGAAACCGAACAGCCACCAAAATTCCGACCACTGCGCCGCGGCGAAAAAACCCAGCGCGACAATGCTCAGACCCCAGACCACGACTCGCGGATTCACCTGATTCGTTCCCGCCATATTGTTGCTCCTTTTGATCCCGTCGACATCAGTGCAGCCTGCATCAACAGCCACTGTATCTTTTCTTGTCCGATACGCTGAATTTCACAAAAAACCAAGAGACAGGAAGGACAAAAGCACGGCAAATCTGTTCTCATCAACAATCCAAATCGTGATGGAAATCGGAATAGGAACGTTCGATATCGATCACGATTTCGATTTCGATCCGATAGCGCGGAGAATCGAGAACGAATCTGTCCTGAGACGGCACTGCCCGACTCCTTTTTTCAAGGGGAGCATACAAGTTTTTTGGAAACGTCCCTTTCATTTAGGTCGCCCCTTCAGGGCCCTTGCCGTGCTCCATGACTTGCCGAAACAGCCGCACTCCGGCCCGACGGGACTGCCTGGATACCAGTTCCAGAATCTTCATGCCCAGCAGTTCATGCTCTTCGTAACCCGAAAGCTCGCAGGCCGACGGGTTGACGAACTGGAAGCGGCCCTGCTCATCAGCGACAAACATGCCATACGGCATGTTGTTGATGTAGCTTCGATAGCGTTGCTCACTTTCTTCCAAAGCGATCCCAGCCTCTTTGCGCGAAGTGAAATCCCTGGTGTTGAACGGAGTTTCTCCGGGCTTGCCTTGCCCATCCGGGCCGAGGGTTTCAAAGCCGGGGACGTTGTCGTTGTTGTGCTTCATGGGTTTTGCTTTGAATATCACGATTGCATAGTGCTCAGACTGCCTGCCGTGCGTACCTCTCCAACACCTTTTCCAAATCCTTGATCCCCACCGGCTTGCCCAGATAGTCGTCCATGCCCGCGGCCAGGAATCCTTCCCTGTCGCCGGGCTGGGTGTGGGCGGTCACGGCGATAATCGGGATTCTGGGTTCACGATCGTGTGGTTCACGGTTCACAGTTTTGGAGGGTTCACGGTTCAAGGGTTCACGGTTCACGGTTGGGGAGGGGGTGTTGTCGGGAGATGGTGCATTTGGCGCGACCCCGTCGGGCGCACCGCGGTGCGCCCCTACACCAATACCGTAAACCGCTATCTCGCCAACCGTTGAACCGTTGAACCGTGAACCGTGAACCTCCATGGCGCGAATGCGCTGCGTCGCCTCCACCCCGGTCATCACCGGCATCTGGATGTCCATCAGGATGCAGTCGAACACGCTCTGCCTCCAGAACTCCATGGCCTCCTGGCCATTCTGGGCCAAGGTCACTGAGTGCCCGAGTTTTTTCAGGATCGAGCGCATAAACAACTGGTTCAGGGGGTCGTCTTCAGCCACAAGGATGTTCAGGCGCATCTTTGCCTCTCCGGAGCCTGCCATCGCATGGGCCGGTTCGGGAACGTCCCGTCCCGGCAGGGCAAACGGAAGGACCACATGCACGGTGGTCCCTTGGCCGACCACGCTCTCCACGTCGATGTTTCCGCCCATCAAGGCAACAAGCCGACGGACGATGACCAAGCCGAGTCCCGCGCCCTGGTGCGCTCGGGTATAGGAGCCGTCCACCTGGGAGAAAGGCTGGAATAAATCCTTGAATTTGTCCTCTGGAATGCCGATGCCGGTATCGGCAATGGACACCATGATCCGTGTGTCTCCGCCTTTGGCGGCGGAAAGCGCGCTCAGGTGAATCTGGACGGTCCCCTCCTCCGTGAACTTCAGGGCGTTGCCCACCAGATTGAACAGGATCTGCTTGACCCGAATCGCATCGCCCATGACCTGCCTGGGCACGTCATTATCCATGGAACATTCCAGGGCGATTTCTTTTTGCCGGGCGCCGATGGCGAACAGGCCGGATATGGACTCCAGCAATTCTCCAAGGTCGAATTGCGCGGGACAAATGACCATTTTGCCCGACTCGATGCTGGAGAGGTCGAGGATGTCCGAGAGCAGGCGGGTGAACCGTTCGGATGATGTGATGGCCAGGGAGACGAACTCGCGCTGCTCCTCATCCAGGGACGTGGCCTGCAAAAGCTGCATCATGCCCATGATCCCGTTGAAGGGCGTGCGCAGTTCATGACTCATATTGGCCAGGAATTCGGACTTGGCGATATTCGCGGCCTCGGCCTGCTCCTTGGCCTTGACCAGGGACTGTTCAGCTGCCTTGCGCTCCGTGATGTCCTGACCCTGGGCGATGGTGGCGATGATTTGACCTGCCTGTCCCTGGATGTTCGCGGAGTTCCACAGCACGGTATGGATGTTGCCATTGCGGTGTTGGATGGGAATCTCCACCACTTCCCAATGATCTCCATGAAGGGCCTGCCGGATCAGGGCCAGGGAAGAGTCCTTCAGTTCTTCTGGAAAAAGAATGGAGATATGCCGACCCACGGCTTCAGACCGGGTCAGGCCGGTAATCTGCTCGAAAGCCTTGTTGAATTCCGTAATGCGCAGATCGGTATTCCAGACAATAATCGGCGCGTTCGCATACCTGATCAGCTTGCTCAGGTAGTCGTTCGCCTCGCGAAGCGACTCTTCAGCCCGTTTCTGTTCCGTGATGTCCCGGAATTCCACAACCCTAACGTCTTTGCCCTTGTAAGGGATGTTGCGCGCTTCCAGTCGGAGTGGGTACTCTTTCCCGTTCTTCCGGACGCCGACGGCCTCGTAGGACTGTTCGTATCCGGCTTGGATGTTGCGCACCACGGTGTCGCGGGTCTTCTCGGATATCAGCAGCAGGCCGTTCATCCCGATCAATTCTTCGTATGAGAATCCCGTCAAATCAGACAGGCCGCGATTGCACTCCAGGATGACGCCCTTTTCGTGGATGGTAATTCCCCCAAAGGAGGCATTGTGCAGGGCCCTGAATCGGGCCTCGCTCTCGCGCAGCTCCGCGGTCCTCGCCAGAACGATTTCTTCCAGGCAGTCACGTTCCCTGCGCAGGGCATCCTCCGCGGCCTTGATCCGCAGGGCCACCTTGACCTGGGAAACCAGCTCCTGCTCGTCAATGGGCTTGGAAAGAAAAGCGTCGGCACCGATCTCCAGGCCCTTGATCCTGCTTTGCGCCTCGGTCCTGATGGCCGTGATCATGATCACCGGAATGGACTTGGTCTTCTCTTCAGCCTTCAAACCGCGGCAGGTTTCAAAACCGTCCATACCGGGCATCTGCACATCCAGCAGGATGACATCCGGCGATTCCCGTACCGCCTTTTCAATCCCTTCATAGCCGGACTCAGCGGTGATCACGGTGCATTCGGGCATCAGATTCCTGAGCAATGCGCCGAGGCTGACCAGATTGTCTTTCTTGTCGTCAATGGCGAGTATCTTCGGCATGATTCCCTCTGCTCGACTTTATGCCTGGTTTTTCGACGTTCCGGGCATCCCCCCAACCATGGCCGATACCTTGTTCAGCAGGCTCTCCCGGTCCACATCTCCCTTTTGCACCAGTTGCTGGATGTTGTTGGCGGAAAGGCGCTTGAGGTCATCGGGCGTCAGGTCCTTGGCCGTGAGCACCAGAACCGGGATGTTCGCCGTGGCCGACGTGCTCCTGGTTTTTTCCAGCACGGCGAACCCGTCCACCTGGGGCATCATCAGGTCCAGGACGATCCCGTCCGGGATGACTTGGGTCACGAAATCGAGGGCTTCCCGGCCGTCTCTGGCCACGTCCACCGCATACCCGGCGGATTCCAGCACGGACCGGACCTGGATAATCGCCGCCTCGTTATCCTCCACCAGTAAAATTTGGGGCTGATGGGACCGCTCGCCCATGGAGACGAAAGCATGGGAGCGCATTATGCCATCCTCAGAAAGCGGCTTAATACTCACCGGCTCAGGGATTAGCGCCGCCCCCCGCCATGTCAACGGAAGGGTAAGGGTAAAAGTCGATCCCTTGCCCGGAGCGCTCTCCACCGAAATGTCGCCGCCAAGCAGTCTGGCTGCCTTTCGGGCAATAGTCAGACCGAGACCGGTCCCTTCATGCCTTCTGGACGACGAGCCGTCTGCCTGACGAAATTCATCAAAGATATGCGGCAGATCGCTTTTCGCGATGCCGATGCCCGTATCCGTGACCCGCAGGAAGACCTTTTCCTGTTCAGCACGAACGGAAACGCTGACGCCGCCCGTATCCGTAAACTTGACGGCATTGCCGAGCAGGTTTTGCAGAACCTGGGTGACCCGAAACTCGTCGCTTTCAATGGTCGGGAGGTCCACGGGGATGTCGTGGTGGAGGTCAATCCGCTTTTCCCTGGCCAGGGGCATGATGCTTTCTAGGACGTTTTCCAGTGTCTGGCCAAGAGCGAACGGCTTTGGGTGGACGTCCATCCTGCCGGCCTCGATCTTGGAAAGATCCAGAATATCGTTGATCAAGGCCAGCAGATTCTTTCCGTTGCGCTCGATGATTTCCAGGTAGCCCGTCTCTTCCTCACTGAGCTTGGACCCGGCCTGCATCATCAGCACGCGGGACAGGGCCATCACGGAGTTCAGAGGCGTGCGTAATTCGTGGCTCATGTTGGAAAGGAACTGGCTTTTGAGGCGGGTGGCCTCTTCCACGGCCTGTCGCTGGCGCTCCAGTTCCTCGGCCTGGGCATGCAGTTCCTCGTTCTGAGCTTGCAGTTCCTCGGCCTGGGCAAGCAATTCCTCCTGCTGAACCTGAAGTTCCTGATTGTTCTCCAGCAACTCTTCGGACAACCGCCGGGTCCTGTCATTGGCCACGAGGTTGGCAAAGACCGTATGCACGAGAGTGGCCCACGGCAGGTTCAGGATATCGAGAGATTTCTGGGCATACCCCTTGACGCTGGCCAGGGAAATGACCCCCCTGACGCCGTCGTCGAGAATGATGGGAAAACTGATCATCTCCTTGGGCGGCAGAGACCCCGCAAAGGTTCTGAAGTGAAAAACCGAATCGCCGGGAATGTCCCGCAGGTGGACCATTTTCCCGGTGGCCAGGACTTTTCCGATTTCCCCTTCCAATGTGGATGCGTCAAACGGCCTCAACCGATCCCGGTCGACCCCGATGGAGGCGAACGGCTCAAAGACGTCTTCCGCGGAGTTGCGTTTGAAATACGCCCCCATCTGGGAATCGGTCGCTTCCATCAGCGTGTTCAGGAGTTCTTTTCTGAAAACAGGGAGGTCGTTGGCGCTCAACAGGGCTTCCGAAATATGGTCGTTGATATTCCGGAATTCCATCTGCGAGGATATGGATTCCGCCATCTGGTTGAACGTATCCGCAAGCGTTCCGAATTCATTGGCTGGTGCGTCGAGGCCGCGGACGCCGAAATCTCCTTCCCGAAACCGTCTTGCCAGGACCGTCAGTTCCCTCAGGGGCCTGCTGATCCAGGCATAAAGGAAATAACCGATGGTTGCCGTCAATAAAATGATGGCGGTCACGGAGAGCGCCATCTTGGCAAACATGGTCCGGTGGTGGGTCGATGCGGATTGAAAATACCGTTCCGCGTAATTGCGGGAAGTAGCGTCCACCTTCTGAAGCAGGCCCATCACCTCCCGCAAATGGGGGGCATCCGGTCCGACATCCTTGTGGATATTCACGGCCCGGGCCGTTTCGGCATCCCCGGCCCGCAACAGCCGGAGAACCTCCTGCCGGTTCGTCCGACATGCCTCCACGGCCTGGAACAAGACCTGGATATCCGCTTGATCCCCGGAATAGCGGTCGAACAGAATCTCGAACTGTGCTCTGGCATTGGCCTCGCGAGCCGTGATCAGTGAATGGAGGTGTTCCACGTCTCGGGGAGTGTCGTGCTCGAAAAATTCATCCATGGCCCAATGTATGGTCAGGACGTCGGCTTTCAGTTCCCCGATGGCCCTGCGTACTTCCAGGGGATGGTCGTAAAGCACCCTGGTTTGCTGCCAGAGCTGATCCGTCTGAAACCAGGCCAGGGCCGCAAGCATGGCTACCAGCAGCAGGATCGCGCCCATGCCGATCTTGATTTGCGTCCCGATGCGCATGTCTTTGAGCTGCTTCATATCCGCCTTTTTGGGTTCTTCGACGTTTGATGTGGAATTCATGATGTTATTAATATCTGAATCGGAGCCGCGATTAGGTAGACTATCATGATGAAATTCTCCACGTTT